>LNEO01000150.1 GCA_001465015.1 Deltaproteobacteria bacterium Ga0077539
ATCCGCTTCATCACCATCACCGGAACGCCCCCCTCGTCCACCCCCAGGACGTGCACCGGAACGATGTTCGGGTGCTCCAATCGCCCCGTGATCCGAGCCTCGCGCAACAGCGCTGCGCGCGCCTCGCGCTCGCCCGTCGCGACCTTGACCGCGACGCCGCGGCCGATCGAGCGCTGCTCGCCCGAGTAGACCTGGCCCATCCCTCCCTGGCCGAGCAGCGAGCGCACGAGCCACTCGGACTCGTTGGCAGCAGCGTTCACCGAGGCGTCCGTCGAACGGGTGGGATGCACAGCGACGAGCGGAAGCTCTTCGGTGCGCATCGGCGGCAGCGTCGTGTCGGCGGCAGGCTGCTCGACGAGCGTCCCGCGGAGGCTCTGGTCCGAGGCGATGGCTTCGCTGTCGCCAGCGCCGCGCGTCTTGGCGAGCGCGTGCTCGACGACGAGCCGAAGGTCCTCGGCGGTCTGTGGATGCGCAGGAGGCGTCTCTGCCATCGGCGCCAGGACGATACAGCGTCGTGGCGCCGACGGGCAGGACCGCTACTTCGCGGCTTCTGCGACGGCGCGCAGCGCGTCGACGGTGGTGAAGATCCCGATCACCTTGTCGTTTTCAGTGACGATCGCGCAGCCGAGGTGACGCTCGGCCATGGTGTTGGCGACCTCGGCGAGCGGCGTCTCGGCGTCGACCACGTACGGGTCGGCGGTCATCGCCTCATCGATGGTGAGCTGCGCAGGGTCGACCTCCTTCATCGTCTCGACGAAGTAGAGGTCGCGGTTGGAGACGACGCCGAGGAGCTTTCCGCCGTGGAGCACGGGCAAGTGACGGATGTTGTACTTGCGCATCATTTCGTGCGCTCGCTCGAGCGGCTGCTCTGCGGCGACGGTGTGCGGTGTACGGGTCATGTATCGCGCGACGCTCGCGCCCGAAATGCTGCTCATCGCTGTCTCACTTTGCTTCGACGGGAGGACGAATGATGAATACTGAGCACGGAGCGTGGTTCGCGACGCGCGCCGCGGTCGTGCCGAGCAAGCGATCGATCACGCCGTAACGGTGCGTGCCGACCACGAGGAGCCCCGCGTTCTTCTCCTTGCACATGTCGACGAGCACCTGCCACGGAACGCCCACGCGCGCCTCGACCGAGCCGATGAGGCTCTTGTCCGCGCTTTCGATCGTGCGCTCGACGTCGCGCTGCGCATGGTCCAAGAGCCGCGCAGGAAGCGCGTCGGGGTCCACCGAGAGCGCCTCGAGCGGCATCTCGACCGGCACCGGCACGGCGCGAACAACGTGCAGCTTTCCGTGGTAGCGCTTCGCAAATTCGAGCGCTTCTGCGAGGACGAACTTGGCGACTTCGCTTCGATCCAATCCAACGACGACGTCCATGTGACGACTCCTTCTCGAGGTGATTCCCTGCTCGTTTCGTGCCAACTTCGCGCACGCGGCGCGAGAACAATTCTCACTCGACGCCGAGCAAAGCATCGAGCGAGGCGACGAGCTCGTCGTACGCGACGGGCTTGGAGACGATCTTCACCGGAGGGTCGAGCGCGGGTTCTCGCGCGACGACCTCGGGGTAGCTCGTGACGAACACGATCAGGATTCCTGGCCACCGAGCGCGAGCCTTGCGCGCGAGGGCGAAGCCGTCTTCGTGCGGGAGCTTGTAATCCATCAGAATCGCGTCGGGCCGAAGCCCCTCGTCGATCCGCGCGATCGCCGCTCGCCCGTCACGCAGCCACTCGACGGAGAACCCGTCCTCCGAGAGCAGCTGTCGCATTCGACGCGCAGAAGGGACATCGTCTTCGACGAGCAGCAGCGTCGGCAGCGACCGTCCACGCCCGCCCCCGCCTCCATCAGCTGATTCATCATCCACGACATCACCCTGTCTTGTCCGACCCCTTGCCGCCAGCGGCGCGCTCCTTTGGCGCGCGACCATACTCGTGCAAGCGGTACTGAATGGTTCGAACGGACAAGTCCAGCATCTCTGCGGCCTTCGTGGTCGAGCCACCCACGGCGTCGAGCGTCGTGAGGATCGCGTATCGCTCGATCTCCGCCATGGTCGAGCCGGGGATCGCGATCCCCAGCCGCGAGGCTGGCGTGGGCTCGAGCGGCAGGTCTGGCGCGTCGATCATCGAGCCATCACAGAGCACCACCGAGCGCTCGACGGCGTTCTCGAGCTCGCGCACGTTGCCCGGCCATCGGTGACCGAGCAGCGTCGCGATCGCGGTGTCCGTAAACGCCTCGATGTTCTTCGCGTTCTCCTGCGCAAACCGGTGCAAGAAGTGATTGGCGAGGAGCATGATGTCGTTGCCCCTCGCGCGCAGCGGCGGGACCGTGATGTGCACGACGTTGAGGCGGTAGTAGAGGTCCTCTCGAAAGCGACCCTCGGCCACTTCTTTCGCGAGGTCTTTGTTGGTCGCCGCGATGAGCCTGACGTCCGTGCGGATCGTCTCGTTGCCGCCGACGCGCTCGAAGCTTCGCTCTTGCAGCACGCGAAGCAGCTTCACCTGAATCGACGCGGGGATCTCGCCCACCTCGTCGAGAAACAGCGTCCCGCCGTTGGCCTGCTCGAAGCGGCCCGGGCGCTTTCGATCCGCGCCGGTAAACGCGCCCTTCTCGTGGCCGAAGAGCTCGCTCTCGAGCACTCCCTCCGCGAGCGCCGCGCAGTGCAAGGTGATAAACGGCGCGCCGGTCCTCGGGCCCATCTGGTGAATCGCGCGCGCGAGCTCGCCCTTGCCCGTTCCGCTCTCGCCCGTGAGCAAGACCGTCGCCCGCGCCGAGGCCACCTGGCGCGCGAGCTTGTAGACCTTCTGCATCGCCGGCGACGCGCCGAGCAGACCGCCGACGCCGCCGACCTTGTCCTGCACCTGTCGACGGAGGTTCTCTGCTTCGTGCCGCAGCGAGCTGCGCTCGAGGCAGCGCTCGAGCGCCACGGAGAGCTCGTCGAAGTCCACGGGCTTGACCAGGTAGTGCTCGGCCCCCGCGCGCATCGCCGTGACCGCGCTCGACACGTCGCCAAACGCGGTGATGACGATGACGGGCATCGACGGGTGCTTCTCTCGCACCGCGCCGAGCAGCGCGATCCCGTCCATCTCGGGCATCTTCAGGTCCGTGACGATCACGTCGCAGGGACGCTCGGAGAGCAGCTCGAGCGCCTCCTTACCGTTGGCGGCGAGGGCGATGTCGTAGCCCTCCTGCGAGAGCAAGAGCTGCATGCCTTGCCGTGCGCTCGCCTCGTCGTCTACGACGAGGACTCGGGCCTTACGCGAAGTCGTCGATGCCATGGAATTCCTCTGAAGATGTCAGTGAGCGGCTCGAATCAATGAATCAGCCCCAGGTCGCTGGGAGCAGCACTCGAAACACCGTGCGACCCGCGGCGCTCTCGACCTCGATGGTCCCGCCGTGATCGCTGATGATTCGGTGAACGATCGCGAGTCCGAGCCCAGTTCCGTTGGGTTTGGTGGAGTAAAACGCGTCGAAGATCGGCGCCTCTGGCGAGGGCAGCCCGGGGCCGTCGTCCTCGACTTCGACGAGCGCGTGCCGCGGACGCCGCCGAGTGCGCAGCGTCACGGTCCCCTTCTTCGAAGAGACCGCCTCCGCGGCGTTGCGCAGGAGATTGAGCAACACTTGCTGCAGCTTGTCGGAGTCCGCGTTGATGCTGGGGTCCTCCGGCGCGAAGTCCTGCCGCACAGAAGCGCCCACAGCGCGAGCGTCGCCCTCGAAGATCGAGAGCGTCCGAACGCAGAGCGAGTTGAGGTTGATCGGCCGCAACGTCGGCGGCGAGGGCCTCGCAAACACCAGAAAGTCCCGGACGAGCGCGCTCAAGCGACGAATCTCGTCGCCGACCGCGCGCACCGCCTCTCGCTCGTTTTCTGGGGAGTCTCTTCGGGCGAGCGCTCGCTCGAGAAACGTCACGTGCAGCAGCGCGCCGTTGAGCGGGTTGCGGATCTCGTGCGCGAGCCCCGCGGCGAGGGTCCCGACGCCCGCGAGCCGCTCGGTGCGAATCTTTCGCTCGAGCTCGCTCTGCTCATCGGTCACGTCCTCGCCGGTCCCGAGCACGATCGCGCCGTCCGCGGAGGGAACGAAGCGCCACCGCACCAGCCTCGTGTGCCCGGCCCGCGTCTCGAGGGTCCCCGTCCACTCGACCCCGCCCTGATCGACGCGCGCGCGACCGACCGCCTCGCGAAGCTCGTCCCGTCCGGACGCGTGCGTGAAGCGCTCGACGAACAGCTCTCCCTCCAGCTGATCGCGCCCGAACCCCGTGACCGTCTCGCTCGCCTTGTTCGCAAACAAGACCACGCCGCCAGGATCGATGCCGACCATCACCTGCGCCACGCGCTCGAGCGCGTCGGCGCGCATGCGAACCTCTCGCTCGAACGCCTCGCGCATCTTCATCGATTCAGCGCTCTGGATGTGCTCGAGCCTCGCGACGAAGTCCTCGACGTACGTCTCGAGCATCATCGCCAGGTCGATGTCGATCGCCCGGGTGAGCGCAGATCGAATGTTCTCGGCGTTGGGGAGCGTTTCGGCGATGCGAGCGAGCGAGCCGTGCATGAGCGCCATCGCCGCGGGCACAAATCGCTGCGGCAGCCCGACGCGCACGTGCACCCGCCCGATGCGCGCCCGGTCTTCGCAGTACGTCTTGTCCCGCGGCGCCGTGAGCAGCGTCTCCATCCAACGCTGGAGCGTGCCCTTGAGGCGCACCACCTGCGTGTCGTCGCGCAAGACAGCGTGCGCGTCTTCGTGCTCGCGGACCCGCTCGTAGAACTCGTCCGTGATCTTGATGAAGTGAGGCCGCGCCACCAGGGCCAACGCCCTCAAATGCGCGAGGTCCGCGTCCGTCCAGCGCACATACCGCAGCAAGTCACGACATCGATCGTGGCTGTGGTCTTCGCAGTTGGTCTCCTCAGCGCGAACGTCTCTCACCAGTGCACTCGGGTCAGCCCGAGCAAAGCCTGGACCGCGATCGCCGTGCCGCAGGTCCGTCCACGCACCACGACAACCATCCGCCCGATTCGCAGACGCCGCGAGACCTGACGCAAGCCGCGCACCTCACATGCAAAATTTGCAGCTCGCGCAAGAGCTCCACCATCAGTGCTTCGGCACGAACGCTGCTTCGGGTCTCGCCCGCCATGACCAAGCCAATCCCAACGATCGACAAGTACATGACCACCTCGCCGATGACCGTCTCGCAAGACGACTCGCTGGCGCACGCTCAGAAGCTGATGAGCGACAACAAGTTTCGCCACCTCCCCGTGCTCGACGGAGAAAAGCTCGTCGGAATGATCAGCGATCGCGACGTCGCGCTCATCTCGTCGATCGCCGGCGCAGACCCGCACGTGCTCAAGGTCGTCGACGCGATGACGCCCAAGCCCTTCACGACCTCGCCCAAAACGCTGATCGATGAGGTCGTCTCGACGATGGCCGAGCACAAGATCGGCTCGGTCGTCGTGATGGACAACAACCACGTCGTCGGCATTTTTACAGCCGTCGACGCGCTCGGCGCCTTCGCGCACCTGCTGCAGACGCGCCTCGGAAAGTGACCGCTCACCGCCACTGCGCAGAGAGCGCCGTGACGAGCAGCGCGCCTCCGAGCGCGCCCCCGAGGCCCCCGAGCGCAACCGCGACCGGATCACCCTCGCGCGAATCGCGCAGCGAAGTCGCCAGCGAAAGCGGCGCAGCGCTGCCATAGTGCAGCGCCCAGCCGAGGCCAACGGAGAGCCCCAGCCCGAGCAGCGATCCGACGAGGACGTCCGTCGCATAGTGCTTGTCTGCCGCCATGCGCAGCGCAGCGCCGATGGAGGCGCCCATCGTCGAGAGACCGCACGTCATCGCGTCGAGCGCCGCGTTCGATGGCGCGAAACTCAGCGCCTGCACGCACGCCACCCCGGCCCCCGCGAAGCCGAGCGCCGCGTGCAGCGACGGAAAGCTCCCGTTGCGGTCCCATTCGCAGCCAGCTTCGTCTCCTCGGACGCAGCGCCGCGAGAGCCCGTCTCGCGTGGCAAAAGGGCGCTCTCTCGCGAACGCGTACTTCGCGGCGAAGCCGAGCGCCGCCGTCGCTCCGTAGGGAATCACCAGGGACAAAACCGACTCGCCCACCGCGAGTCCGGACGCGTTGCGCTCGCTCACAGCGCGCGTGGTGATCGCGATCGGAGCGGCCATCACCGCGCCGACGATCACCCAGCTCGCGCTGTCCGCCGCGCGACGGACCGCAGGCTCGCTCGCGCGCAAGAGCCGCGACGCGTCTGCGTCGAAGCCCGCCGGCCCGACCCACCGAGGCCGCGGCTGCGCGCCCACGGCCGGGGCAAAGAGCCCCGCCCCGACGAGCCCGACCGCGGCGATCGCAACGCGACACTGCCCTCGGATCACTGCGCGCCTTGCGCCGAAGGTGCAGCTCCTGCGCCTCCGGGCATCGCAGGCTCCGGCGGCAGCTCGCACTGTTGGCGCGCAAGGGTCTCGAGGTCGCGATCGACCCCGCGTCGAACGAGGAAGCGCGCCCTCGCCTGCAGCGAGTCACAGGCGTCGGACCAGCGCGCTCGAAGGCGCCGCATCGAGCCGACGAGGCCCGGCATCGCGGGGTTGCTCGCCGCGTCGCTCCGCGCGGAGACGGGACCGAACGTGTGATCGAAATCCGTGACCGCCGCGCGCGCGGCGCGGGCGCGGAGCAGGTGCGTTCGAAGTCGCTCGTCGCCCGTCCACGACTGCTCAGCAGGCGCGTCGACGAGCGCGCCCTGGCCCTCGATGACCGCGTACACGAGGGGGCCGCCCGCGGCGCTTCCGACCCGAACAAAGAGCCACGGAGCGTCGGAGCCTCCCGAGAGCAGAGACACCTCGTGCGCGCGCTCGACGGGCTGCGCGCTCGCGATCGGGACGGCCGACGTCGCGACGCTCGTCGAGCCTCCCTCGAAGCGCGCGAGCACGACCCGGTTGTGCGTCGGAGAGAGCGCCACGAGAGCGCGCTGCGTTGCGCGGCCGTGAGCGGCGTCGAGCGCGATGGGCGCGCGGAGCGCCTGCGTTCGATCGGGGATCGGCAGCGGCCCGACGCGCGAGGGCGAGGGCGCCGAGTCGTCGCCGCCGGCCGCAGCCGAGATGCCCGCCTCGCGCGGAACCGTGGGGCCCCGCGGGACGAGCACGCGCTGCGAGACGAGCTGCCCCTGGGCGTCGATCGCGCTCGTCGCGAGCGTCGCCGTATCCACCGCGTCGCGCGTCGCGTACACGAGTCGACCGTCGGCGAGCGCGAGGGCGTCTCTCGCGAGCAGAGGGCCCGCGCGAAGCGGCGCGAGGCTCCCGTCGGCGCGCAGCGTCGTCGTGTAGAGCGACAACGAGTCGCATGTGATGTTGGGCCCCTCGTGCTCGTGCAGCGGCCCCTGTCGAATCACGAAGCGCGGACGGGTCTCGATGGCGGCCGAAGGATCTTGCGCAGGCTGCGCGTGCCGCGGCTGCTCGGGCCGCTCGCGACAGTGCTCACCGCTCCACGCGAGCCGTGGCGGCAGCGCGCCCTCGTGCGGGATCCATCGGAGGGCGTCCCCTGTCTGGCCCGAGAAATCAGTCTCGATCGCCCGGCCGACGAGGGCGCCGTTGCCATCGAGGCGCGCGGCGCGGATCGTCCCTCGCACCTCGCCCTCCCGTGTGCGCGCGCCGGTCCACGCGAGGAGCCACCCTTGCTCGTCGCGCGCGACCGCGACGCGATACGCGCGCGCGTTTTCCGCGAACACCAACGTAGGACGACCGACAGGGGCTCCGTTGGCGGCGAGGCGCTGCGCCATGACGTCGCCCGCGGTGAGCCCCGGCGTCCCGAGGGGGTTGCTGAGCGAGTCCTGCATCGAGCGGACGCCGTCGCGGTGCCGCGCGGCCCTCACCCGCTCGCTCTCGTTGCGATGGGGCTTCGGAACGACCCACACAATCAACCCGCCGCTCGCATCCCAGGCGACCGCGACGGCGCTGGCCTGCGGAGCGATCATCCGATCGGCCTCGGCGCGCGCGAGGGCACCGTCCGCCTCGCGCCGGAGCATGGCGCACTCGAGGGCGCCGCGGTTGCGCGCCATTCCTGCGCGGACGAAACAGGCGAGCGCGCGATCGCCGACGCGCGCGAGGGCGTACGTTCGAACCTCGGCCACGGCGCTGTTGGGCATCACCCGCTGCGGCGCGCCGACAGGGCGGCGCAACACCTCGGTCGCGCTCTGCGCGACGACAGTGTGCGAGAGCGTCAGCGTCGAGAACGCGAGCGCAATCTGCGCGCCACGAGCAAGGGTCGTCATCGTCCGAGACTTCGAGCGCAGGACGGTAACACCCCGTCCGCTCGCGGGACCATTGCATAGCAAGCGTCCGGGCAAAGTCCCTGTGCTGAAAGCGCGCTCGCTCGTGATAGGGTCAGAAGTGACCGTGACGCGACCCAGCGTGCCGTGGCTCGAGACAAAACCTCCGTGGGAGGAGCCGGCCCCCGAGTCGCTCTGCGCAGAAGCAGGGCTCTCGCGGGATGGCGTGCCCGTGATTCGGCTGTTGTCCGTTCCGTCGAACATTCCAGAGCTGGTAGCGCTGCGCGCGGATCGGTTTGTTCCGTTGTTCGGAGAGGGGCCGACGAGGAGCGAGGCGGTGCGGGCGCTCGCCAACCTGGTGCTCGGCCTCGGAGAGCGCGCCGACGTCCGCGGCGCCGACCACGCCCTGGCCCTCTCGACGCACAGATCCATCGGCTCCAAGCCGCTCGAGATGCTCGCCCACGCCGTGCGCGACGGACAGGCCCCCGCGCTGTACGCAGAGATCGCCATCGCGTACTCGAGCCTGCTCGGCGCGAGCGACCTGCAGCGAGAGTCCATCGCGCGGCTCTTCGAAGCGAGCCCCGACACCTCGCACGAAGCCCGGCTCGCGATCACCGTCGGCGGAGGCGACTACAGCGCGTGGCGCGAGCACTACGAGTCGCTGCGCAGGCTCCCGGCGAGCCCCGCCACCCGCGTCGCGCGGCTGTGGTTCGAGTGGGTGCTCGCGCGAAGGTTCTCGGCGCTCGAACAGCTGCACGCGATCAGCTCGGACACAGAGCTCGATCCGGCCTCGGCCTGGCTCGCAGAGAGCGCGTTCTTCGTTCAAGGCGAAGATCAATCGAAAGAGCGACTCGTCTCGCAGGCAGAGCGGGTGATGGCCCCGGTCGCAAAGATGATCCCCAGAGTGATGACCGCGTGCGCGCGTGACCTGGTCGAGGGCGTCAGGACGCCGCTGTCGCTGCGATGGAAGCACCTGCGCGCGGGCGCCGCGAAGGACCACGCCGCCGCGGCGATCCGGCACTGGCTGGCAGCCGCCACGGCGCAGCTCGAAGACGACGAAGAGCACAGCGGCGAGGCGCTCAGCCCCGAGCCTTCACGCGCGGCGACCGAGGCGCGAACGGCGGCCGGAGAGTTCTTGCTCGATTGGTTCGTGGGCGATCGCGACGCGCGCGAGGACGTCGACGCGTACGCGCGCCGGATCGTGCGCGTCTATCACCGGCTGCGCGGGGCGCAGACCTTCGCGCGCGCGCTGCGAGAGCTCGCGCCAGCGTCGCCGAGCTCCGTCGAAGAGCAGCTCTTGTGGGGCAAAGGAGCGCAGGGCTGAGATGCGCCCCTCCTTCGGACCCATGCTCGGAACGCCCTTCGAGTACGGCGTCATCGCCCTCGAAGAAGCCCGCCTCACGTGGAACAAGGGAGCAGCCCCCGGCATCCTCTCTCGCGCCGCGCGCGCCTTCGACGACGCAGCGCGCGCCGGAGACGTGGGCGGAGAGGTCGGCGCCGCCGTCGCCCGAGCGCTCGCGGGAGACACCGAGGGCGCCACCCGACGCCTGCACGAGAGCATCGCGAGGCACCCCGCCGAGGCGGGGCCCTACGTCGCGCTCGGCGTGGTTCTTCTGCGCGAGAGCGACCCGCTCGCGCACGCGAACGAAGCGGCGTGGGCCCTTTGCGCTGCGCGAGACATCGCGCCGCACGTGAGCTTCATCGAGCGCGAGCTGGCCGCGGCCCTGTGCGCCTCGGGGCACTTCATGAGCGCGCTGCAGAGCGCGCGGGCGGCGTTGGCGCTGGACCCAGAGGACCTCGACGCGCGGCTGTGGACCGCCCTCTTGCGGCTGTACTTCGGCGGCGACTCTTCTGCGACGACCGCGCTCGTCGAGCTCGCCGAAGAAGCGGACAATCAACTGCGCGCGCCCATCTTCTGGTTGGGCGCGGCGGCGGGGCTCTACGCGCGATCGGACTTTCAAGAAGCGCGCATCGCGCTGCGCCGATCGATCGCGCCGATGAAGGTGGGCTACGAGCCCGAGCGCCCCTTCGTCGACGCGGCGCGCCGGTGGATGCGCGAGGTGCGCGGGTTCGGGCCCGGCGTCGCGATGGCGCCGGACCGTTGGCTGCGGGACGTCGGCGGAGCGCAGAGCGATTACGTGCGCACCCGCTCAGCGCTGACCGCGCTTCGCGACGCGTGCGCGAAGGACCCCGAGCGCGCCCTGGCCGAGGGCGTCTCGACGCTCGAGGTCGAAGCGGTCATCGGCGAGATGGAGGCGCGGACGCGGCGCGGGATGCTCGACTGGGCTGCGCGGCTCTTGTTGCGGGGCTTCGCAGAGGCGTTTCTGCCGCTGCGGCAATACCTCGAGCCGCCGCCGTACGAGGCGTTTGCGGCGATGGGCCTCGTGCTGCTCGACGGCTGAGGTCCCTTTGCCATTTGCCAACGCTGCGCTGCGGACACACAGCTCCGCGATCGGTCATGGACGCCAATTGGTTCATCGCGACGCCGATCGCGCCCGGTCGTTGGTTCGAGCGCGCGGCTTCGCCTCCCGCGGGGATCCGTCGATTTCACCCTGATGATCTTCACGCGACCGTCGCGTTCTTGGGCGCGGTCACCGAAGGTTCGGCGCGCGCGGCGTTCGAGGCGCTCGCGATCAAGCTCGAGCCGATCGACGTGACGTTGGGCTCGGTTGTTGCGATGGGAAACCCCAAGCGCTACTCGGCGCTCTCGGCGCTGATCGACGAGGGGCGCGACGCGCTCGAGTGGGCCATGGGCGAGTGCCGCGATCGTGCGTTTTCTGCAGCGGGAGCGAAGCCCGAGTCGCGCCCTCCCAAGGCGCACGTGACCGTGGCGCGCCCGAGCCGCGACGCCAGCGACCGGGTCCGTCGCGCGGGCCTCGAGTGGGCTTCGAAGCTCACGCTCTCGGGCGAACGCCTGCGGATCGACCGAGTGTCGCTGTACACATGGAGCGAGGAGCGAGGCGATCCATCGCGCCCACTTTTTCAAGAGACGGCGACGGTGAAGCTCGTCTCGCTGTGACGCGCGACTGCGACTGCGCGGCGAAGCTCGACGGGCTCAACGACAGTCGTATCGGCGAAACTCGACGCCTTGATCATTGCGCACCGCGTAGATGACGCCGCCCTCGTCGGGGACAGCAAACTCACGAAAGGCCTCGTCGGCGCTCGTGTTCGGCGGGAGCGTGGCCTGCCCCTTGATGCGTCCTGTCGTGCCATCGATGCACATCAAGAGGACCTGCTCACGCTCGGGAGCAGCGGCGTCGCCCGCGATCGGCGCTGTCGAAACGGCGGATCGAGCGACGCCGAGGGCGCCCAGGTAGAGGGTTCCGCGCGCGTCGGAGTCGAGCATCACGAGCGTGCGCGCGTTCATCGCGACGCGGAGCTCGCGCGTAAACATGTGCTCGCGAGACGGCCTCGCGACGGCGTTGATGTAGAGCCGCCCCGCTGCGGCGTCCGTGATCCCCGCGGTGATCCACGCGCGCCCGTCGCGCGTCGGCCTCCCAGGAACCTCTTCTCTCGGCTCGGCCGCCCGCCCGTTGGTGTCGCCCACGCGCACGAGGGGACCGTGCTCGCGCTCGACGAGCACTTGATCTCCGTCCACGAACACGCCCGTCACGTTGCCGGTGCGTTCGATGTGCTCGCCGGTGATCGAGAGGCTCGCTCGCTCGCGTCCGTCCTGACCGACGATCGCGATGCGACGGTCCGCGAGTCGGTCCATGAGCACGTACGAGCCGTCGCGCCCGAGCGCCACGTCTTGCGCGCCGAGGAGGCTCACGGGAGTGCTTCCGAGCAGACGCCCGTCCCTCGAGAAGCGCTGAATCCGTCGGTTGACCTGGTCGAGGACGTGAATCGTTCCGTCGGGGCCGAGGATGTGGCTCATGGGCGCCTCGGGGTTGGCCTCTTGAGGACGGCTGTGGCCGAGCTGATCGGGCCCGCTTCCCCAGCTCGCGCGCGCGATCACCTGGCCTTGCTCGCCGCGCGCCGCGTCCCCCGCAGCGTCGGAGTCCATCGCGAGGTTCTGCCTCGTTGGCTCGGGCAGACGAACCGGGTCCACCAGCGCCCCTCCGTCGCGCTGCGATGCGTCAGAGGACGTTTGATTCTGTGTGCTCGCCGCAGGCGGGCGCAACGAGAGCCACAACAGCCCTGCGACGAAGAGCGCCACGAT
Source organism: Deltaproteobacteria bacterium Ga0077539 (assembly GCA_001465015.1). Classification (GTDB taxonomy): domain Bacteria; phylum Myxococcota_A; class Polyangia; order Polyangiales. The sequence continues at coordinate 12,406 of LNEO01000150.1, forward strand.
TGCGAGCAGCGCGCTGCGAGTGGTCCTCGATGACATTCGCGATCCGTCTGTGATGTTCGCCACGGATGCGGACTCTCTCGCAACGGGCGAGATGTCTCACTCGCCTGATGGGAGGCAATCCTCACAAGGCGCTCATGTAGGCAGAACACAGACAGCCGCGACGGCTCTCGCTTCGATTCGCCGATCGGACCGCAATTTCACGGGCGAATCACGAAATATGCCCGCGCGTTCGGCGCGTGGGAGCCTGCTGTCTACGCCGGTATTCAGTGAGTACTGGCGTTGGCATCGCGCTTGTATTGGCTCTGCTCGTCCCCCACCGGAGAAGCATGACCATGAAGCTCGCGACCTCGACTCAGCGCACGATGCTCGTCCTTGTCAGCGCACTCGCCGCTGGAGCAGTCAACGGCTGTGCAGCGGACGAATTCGAGCTCGCGCCGGTCGAGGATCTGGAGATGGAGAGCGCCGCCGAGACGGGCGACGAGATCACCGCGCGCTACCCGGCCGGAACGACCGCTCGCACGACCGCCTCGCTCAACCTTCGCAGCGGTCCCAGCACCAGCAACCGCGTCATCCTCGTGATGCCTTCGGGCTCTCGCGTGACGTTGACCGACGGCGTGCCGCAGAGCGGCTGGTACCGCGTGGGTTTCAACGGTCACTCGGGCTGGGCCTTCGGCCAGTACCTCACCGTCTCCTCGAGCGGCGGCAGCGGCAGCGGCGGCACGAGCCCCGGTGGTGGGGGCGGTGGCGCGACGGGCGTCGACTTCGCAGGGCAGCTCGCTCGCGCGAGCTCGGGCGAGGGATTCAGCTACTGGTGGGGTCACGGTCGCTGGCTCGACAGCGGTCCTTCGTCGTCCACGCGCGGATCGTGCTCTGGATCCTGCCCCTCGTGCTCGCACGGCGGCTCGTACGGCGCGGACTGCTCGGGCTTCGTGGCGAAGGTGTGGCGCGTTCCGTCGAGCAACGCGCCGGTGAGCGTCGACTCGCACCCGTATCACACGGGCGCCTTCCGCAGCACGACGGGCGGCGGTCAGTGGTCGCAGGTCTCTCGCGGCAACGTCCGCGGCGGCGACGCGCTCGTGTACAACAACGGCCGCGCCGGACACATCGTCTGGGTGCGCGGCGGCGACGGGTGGGGCGCGATGGACCTCTACGAGGCGCGCGGCTGCAGCTACGGCATCGTCCGCAACACCCGCTCGCTCGGCGGCGACTACGTCGCGATCCGCCGCAACTAAACGAATCCGAGCAACCGGGGCGGGAGCTACAACGGGGGTGCAAGTGGGGTAGAGGGCACGCGTCGGCCGGGAGCCAAGGGTTGCGCGCCGCGACGGCCCCGTTGAATCCGCGCCGTCGCTTCGCTCACTGCCCGCTGTTGCCGCTGCGCTCCTGTTTGTCGTCGCTCGCTACTGCTGCCCGTTCTTCTTGGACTTCGCGAGCTTCGCGGCCACTTTGCGCGCGACCTCTTCGTCCGAGTCGTTGTCCGCGCTGTCCGGGCTGTCCGGGCTGTCCGCGTCGTCTGGGACCTTCACGCCCTTTTTGCTCTTGAGGCCCTGGCGAAAGCCGGTCTGCTCTTTGGGTCCGAAGACGTACGCCAGCGCGGCGGCGAGGAAGTAGAGCACCACGAGCGGGCAGGCGAGCATCACCTGCGAGTAGATGTCCGTCGTCGGCGTCAGGACCGCGGCGATCACGAAGGCGAGCACTGTGAAATACCGGCCAAACGAGAACAGCTGCTTGGCCGAGACGATCCCTGCGAGCGCGAGAAAGAAGATGAAGAGCGGGACCTCGAAGACGAACCCGAACGCCACGAGCATCTGCGTCGTGAAGCTCAGGTAGTCCTCCATCATGATGGTGGGCTCGATCTGCGCCGTGCTGCCGAGGAGGGTTCCCGAAAAGCCGAGGAACCACTGGTAGGCCATCGGAAACACCAGGTAGTAGCCGAACATCGCGCCGCCGATGAAGAACAGCGTCGAGAAGACCACGAACGGCAACACCAGCCGCTTCTCGCGCGCGTACAGCCCCGGCGCGACGAAGGACCAGAGCTGATAGAACATCACTGGCAGCGAAAACACGAGCCCGCCGACGATCGCGAGCTTGAGGTACGAGCTGAACGCGTCCGTCGGCGCCGCGAAGTGCAGCGTCGCGCCTCGAGGCCGGCCCGCCGCGTCGTACGCGCGCCAGAAGCCAGCGGGGCTCATGGTCCACGACAGCACGTCACGCGTCGTGCAGCTCGGGATCTTCGAGCACAGCGTCGCGATCTCGAACGGCCGAAGCATGAACCGCAGCAGGATCTCTTTGAAGTTCCACGTCACCACGACGCTGGCGATCAGCGCGAGCAGCGCTTTGAACACTCGAGAGCGAAGCTCCTCGATGTGCTCCATCAGCGTCATGCGCGAGTCATCGTTCTCTTCCGTCGTCATCGTCGCTGCGCTTCTTACGCTGGAGTGAGGCAAAAGGTTATTTGTCGCCGCTCGCGACGCTCTCGCCGTAGCTGTTGGCGCTCTGCTCGGGCAGCGCGCCGTAGTCATCGGGTCCGCCCTCGGGGTACTCCATCGTGAGCCCCTGCGCGGTGTCGTCGAGGTCGACGTCGCGCGCGCTCGACTCGGCTTCGCGGCGGACCTCCTCTTTCAAATCGTGCATCCCCTCACGCAGCGGGCGCACCACTTCGTCGACGACCTCGTCGTAGCCGACCTCTTTCTTCAGCTGCGTCACGGCGTTGCGAAACTGAGCGATCCCTCGACCGACGGTCTTCAGCGCCATCGGCAGCCGCTTGGGGCCGAGCACGATGAGCGCGACGACCGCGATGACGAAGATTTCGGTGGCTCCGATACCAAACATGCGATGCGTTCGATTGGCGTTCTACAACGCGCGCGGGTGATGAACAAACGGCGTCTCACGATCAACCGCCTCGCCTCGCGGCGTTCAGCGGAGGTCAGCCGCCGAACAGTCGTTTGGCCTTGCCGAGCAACGAGCGAAATTTCGACGGGTGCTTCGCGCTGAGCACCCTTCCCCACGCGCCGTCGAGCACGACGTGAAACTCCTCTGCGAGCCCCGGCACCGCTTCGCCGTCGTAGCGATAGCGCATCACCCAAAGCGGAACATACACGAGCGCGATCGAGCGCACGTCGGCCTCGGCTCGCGCGTAGATCGCGTTGCTCGGGCGCATCGACGATCGCACCTGGCTCACGCTCTCTTTCTCCGCTTGCTCCTTGGGCACGTCGGGCTCCGCGACCTGGCCGGTCAGCGTCGCGTGCGCGAGCGGAACGAGCTTGTCCTGCGGCGCAAACACGAACGGCGCCACGTCGTACGCGAAGAACCGCCGCGCGGCGGTGACCAGGACGACGTCGCGGTTGTCCGTCCCGCCCGTGGGGATGGGGATCGGGACGTGCCTGTTTCTCGCGGACGGAATGCTCACCGTCGAGATCCCGATGTGAAAGCCCTCGGCGTGCACGTTGGCCCGCCACACCGGGATGTGCACGAGCGTGGGCGTCTCGAAGAACGCTGCGGTCTCGAGGTCTGCGGGGCGCGCGATCTTGCCCTTCGTCTCGGCGTCGATCAGGCGCTTTGCAGCGTCAGCTTCGATCGAGAGCGGGATCGCGAAGCAGAGGTCCTTGTCGACCTGCACCGGCTTCTCGAGCCGGGTCACCAGCGGCGCAAACGGGGCGCGTGAAACCATCGCGCGAAAGGTACCCCTCCCTCGCCACGCGTGCAGCGCAAACAGCGTTCACTCGGGCGGAGTCCACCCCTCGAGCGCTCGCTCGACGTGCGAAACACGGTCTTGTCCCCAGAAGAGCGCGCCGTCGACGACGAACGTCGGCGCCCCGAACACCCCGCGTTCGGCCGCTTCTTTCGTTCGCTCGATGAGCGCTTGCTTGACCGCGGGGTCGTTTGCGCTCGAGACCAGCGCCGGATCCGCGCCAGCGTCGCGAAGGCAGCGCGCGAGGACGGCCCGGTCCGTCGGGTCTTCGTCCGTCGCCCACACCACGCGAAAGGTCTCGCGCACATACCTCGCGAGCACCTCGCGCGCCCGCGCTTCATCGGGGGACGAGGCGAGCTCGGAGGCGAGGGCCACGGCGATGCGCTGCGCGTCGAGGGTGCGAACGGGAAAGCGGGAGTTCCAGCGAAAATCCGCGCACCAACGGGCGGCCCAGCGCTCGAGGTCCTTCGACACGAACCGCTGCTTGTTCGGCGAGTACGTCGAAAACGGAACGAGCTCGCGCCCGTGCTCCTTGAAGAGCCCGCCGAGCAAGATCGGCCTGTGCACGAGCCTCGCCCCGAGCCGCTCGCACGCAGCGCGGACCCCGAGGTCTCCGAGGTACGCAAACGGCGAGGAAATATCATAGTAGATCTCGACGACCCTTCCCTCGGCGAGCCGCGTAGAGCGCCCCTGCCCCGGCTCTCTTCCGACGCCTCCGAGGTGCTCTTCGAGCATCACGAGGCGGTCTTGTCCGAAGAACATCTCGTCGCCGACGAAGATCGATGGCGCGCCGAAGGCCCCGCGCTCTGCGGCCTCGTCGGTGTTGGCACGCAGCGCCTGCTTCACGCTGTCGTCGACCCGCGCGAGCACAGAAGCTCCGTCGACGCCTGCTTCATCGAGCAGCGCGCGGAGCACCTCGGGGGAGCCGATGTCCCGATGCTCGACCCAATACGCGCGGTAGATCCGGTGAATCACCGCCGCGCGCCGCGAGTCCGCGACGAGGAGCGTCGCGCGCAGCGCGTCGACCGAGCGCGCGTACCCGTCGGGTCGAGGGACGCTCAGCGCGACGCCCCACAAATCTGCCCACCGACGCTGATCGGACACGAGCAGCTTCGCCTTTGCCGCGAGCATCGTCGCCGCGAGGTTGCTGTCGACGCCCTGCGAGCGAAAGAGCCCCCCGAGCAGCATGGGCCGCCACGAGAGCTCGCTCTTGGTCCGCGCGCAGAGGGCCTCGATCTGCGTCGACGCGAGGTACGCGTACGGGCACGTGTAGTCGAAGAAGAACTCTACCGTCGCCATTGGATTGTCCCGAGCGTGCCACACCGGCGAACGGCGTAGAAATCGAGGCGCTCGAGGGCCGCGCGGTTTACTCTCCGCTCGTGATCGGCGCGCTCCACATCGTCGCGAGCTTCGGCGCGGCGCTCTGCGCGGTGGTGGCCTGGTATTTCGCCGAGCGACCGCGAGACCCGCTCGTGCGGCGCGCGTGCGCAGCGCTCGCGCTCTGCGGCGTCGCGCTGGGCTGCGCGGCGTCGAGCGCGAGGCACGCGGCGCTCTCGCGACACTCATTGAGCGCGGCGGCGTTCTTCGAGCGACACGTGTGGGCGGGCGCGGCGAGCCTCGCGTTGTGCGTCGCGCTCGGGCTCTTGCGCGCAGACACCGCGCGGCGTCCCAAGCGCGCGCTCGCGGTGAGCGCTGCGGTGCTCGCGACCGTGGCCCTGTCGTGCGTCGCGCTCGTGCACGCCTATGCGCCGAGCGCCACGATCGAGTGACCGGCGGCGCGCGCGAAGCGCCTACCGCGGCTGCCGCCGCCGATAGACGGCGATGTCCCCTTCGCGCGCGATGAGCTCGACCCACCGCGCGTGCTCGTCGGCGTCGATGATCGGCACCCTCCCGTAGGTGAAGATCCAATCGAAGTGTTGCCAGACTTCTTCGCTCTTGTACCAATTGAAGCCGGCGCTCTCTGGCTGGTATGCCGGGATCACTCGTCCCGGGACGAGGTGACGAACCGGCTGCATTCTGCCCACTGGAGTCGTCGTATCGAACGCAGGAGTGTCGAGCCCGGTGAGAACCGCGAAGCCCGACTGAAACTGCTGATAGCTCATCGCAAAGAGCAGCGGGCTCCCCTTCTCGATGATGTACGCGCCCAGACGCAGCGGTCGCCCTTGCGCGTTGGTCTTGGGAAGGTGCGCGACCTGCGCGCTCAGCCTTTGCAACGGAGAAAGAGTGACGCGGCCGTGACGTTCGACCGCCAACATGATCGTCGTGTAGCGGGTCACCGAATACCCGAGGATCATCAGCGTCGCGCAGGTCGCGACGGCGCGCTGAATCCAGCGGGTCTCCGTGAAGTGCCAACGACGCGAGCAGATCACCATCGGCAACATCCAGTACGAGAAGTCGAGGTACCGCTCGGCGATGGACTGGCCACTCGCGTAGGCCGGAAACAATCCGAAGCAAGCGATCGAGTACAGAAGTGCGATCTCGAAGCTCGTGATCTTGGTCCTACGCCAGAGCGACGAGAACAGCGAAACGGCGAGGGTCAATTTCAAGAAATTCGCGAACCACTGCTCGTCTGGCCCGCGGACGAGGTTGAAGCTGAACTCCAGATAGTCCCTCCGGTACGACAGCTCGCGGACGAAGTTGATGTTCTTCCAGATGCCCGACATGGACGAGAGCGACTGAGAGCGGGCGTTCCAGTACAAGAGCAGCGCGGCGGACGGCGCGATCATGAGCAAGCCGCGAAGCCCCGTGACGAAGCTCGCGCGCGCCGCTTCCTTCACGGTCGCGGTCTGATTCCACGCGGTCATCAGGCGGTCCTTCATGGCCCGCAGCGTGAGCCCCCCGAGCAGCAGCGCCAACCAGGAGTAGCTCTGGCTGTGAGCCATGAAGCACAGCACGCACAGCAACGAGCACAGCCCGAGCGCGACGCGGGCGCGCTTCTCGCTGACCTTCGACCGGTATCCGAACGCCGTGTCGAACTCGCTGATCGCCAGCACCATGATCGACACGGATGACACCAACGGGAGATATCCCCAGGTCACCCACGACGTCGTGTACAGCATCGGAAAGGCGAAGATCGCGCCCCACACCGAACTTCGCTGACGCCGAAGCGCGTAGTAGCAGGCCAGGGGAAAGCCCAGATACGCCATGAGCAGCATCGCGATCACCACGCTGCGATGCGCGCCAAACAGCGGAACCATCTGCCCCGCGACGTGATAGACGAGCGAGTTTGGATCGGCCAACGACACGTGCCGATACAGCTGAGCCCGCGCAGGAAACTCTCCCGAGACGATCGACGAGTTGAACGTGTGGAAGTGATAGTCCTGCCCAGGGCCGATCCCCGCGCGCAGATGAATGATCACCGTGAACAGCGCGAACAACGCAAACACGGCCTGCTCGATCGAGAACGAGAACGGTCGGCGCGGCTTCGACGACAGCTCCGCGCTCACGGGTTCACCTGAATCTGCGAGAATCCCCCGCCGAGCCCGAGAAACGCGCGCACATGAATTCGCACCCGTGTCGCAGGAAACGGCGTCCGCGGCACCCAGTGAAACGAACTGCGAGCGTGAGCCGTCGCCGAGATGTCCTGCTCCTCGGTGTGGACGAGTCGATCGCCATCGAACACCTCGATCGCGATGCGGGCGGTGGCGTAGTTCGGCTCTTTTTGCACGTTCCACATGCGCATGCTTCGCAGCGTTCGCGAGGGAATCGTCAGCTCGATCCACCCGAGCGCGCCGTCTGGCAACACCCAGTTCGAATCCAGATCGCGATCCGTGACCGCCCAAGGCGGATACAAGATTCCCCACGACGCCGACGCGGTGGCGACCTCGCGCGGTCCGAAGAAGTACCAGCCCATCGCGAGCACAGACGCGACGACACACAGCGCCGCCAGCGTCCGATACGCTTGCAGAGCTCTGCGCTGCCACCACGGCAGCATGCTCAATCGCATGGGGCGGAGCGCGCGCTCGATCACAAACGCCGCCTTGCGCGGAGAGGCGAGCTTCTCGGCCCAGGCGTCGAGCGCGTCCCGTTGCCCCTCGGCGGTGATGTCTGCGCCTAGCCCGAGCTCTGCGAACGCTGGATCGCAGCGGGAGGCCAACGCGGGCCACTGCGTCTTCGCGGCGAGCAAGCTCGCGACCGCGCTCACGATCAGCTCCTTCGCAGGCTGCTCGAGACCGACCGCGCTGAGTCGCTCGATCGCTTGAAAGCGTGTGTACCAGTCGCGAAGGAGCCGAGAGAGCTTCTCAGGCTCCTCGGGAGCGGCGGTTGTATCCGAGACGCGAAGCCATGAAAGCAACGACGCGATCGTTCGCCTCGCGATGTTCGACGGCGTTCGAGGCGATGCTGCGCTCGATGAAGTCATACTCGACCCTCGTGTAAGCTAATGTGAGGGCCCAGACTGACACGGCCACGACGACCGCTTCAAGGGTCGCTCACGCTTTGGCCGCGGCGACGCTGGAATGCGCTTCGGCGCGTCGCCCGCGAGCGCGGGCGTCGCTCACACCCCGATGAACAACCGATGCGCGAAGTTGCGCTCGAGCTGCGCGCTGAAGATCTTCTGCGCGGCGGACTCGATGTCGTACTCGACGCGCTTGAACTCGAACACCTTCGTGCTCGTGTCGTACACGACGTAGCTCGCGCGGTTGTCGTAGTCCCTCGGCTGCCCCGTCGAGCCCACGGACACGATGTACTTGCGATCGGGGCGCAGCGTAAACTTGCGCGACGGAAGCTCGTCCACCTCGTCCTCGGTGAACTCGAACACCTTGCACAGGTGCGAGTGCCCGATCAGCGTGAGGTGCGACAGGTCATCGAAGTACGGCAGACACTCGCGCGCCTGCTCGGGCGCAAAGATGTAGTCGAACTCTTCGATCCGCACCGGCGAGCCGTGGCAGAGCGTCACGCCCGTGCCCTCGACGTCGTGCTTGTACGGCAGTGATTTGAGCCACTGCATGTTCTCGTGCGTCAGGGTCGAGGCGTGCAGATCGAGCGCCCTGCGCGCAGCCTCGTAGTAGTACGAGTAGTCCATGCGCCCCGCGACGGCCGCATCGTGGTTGCCCAGGATGGTGACCTTGGCCACGCGTCGCACGATGTCGGCGCACTCGTTGGGGGATGCGCCGTAGCCGACGACGTCCCCCAGGCAGTACTGCACGTCCAGTTTCTCACGACGAAGCGCCTCGACCACCGCCGAGAGCGCCTCGTAGTTCGCGTGAACGTCGCTGAAAACACCAATCCGCATCGCAGTATTCGAAGAGACCCTCGGAGAGATTCAGCCCAATCGCCGCCGCGTAGACGCGCGCCGCAATCCGCGGTCGAGTCGCGGTGGCCGTCTTGCGCAGCGGCCTCGTTCTGAGTCGTCGATGCTATCCGCGGGGACCGCGCGCTGTCTACAGCTACAGAAGCCCTCCCGGCCCGCGCACGCTCAGATTACCGCGAGGAACGCAGATGCCGCGCGCTCGCCCGGCGTCAGCCCTTTTCCTTCGCGAAGCGACTTGTCGTAGTCGCGGGCGTCATCGACGACGCCCACGCCCTGCGTCGCAGCCGCGGCGAGCGGGCCGTCGTCCGACGTTCGAATGCGCTCGACCTCTCGACCGCCACCGGCGCGAACCACGTGCGCGAGCACCCACGCGCAGCGCTCGACGGCCTCCCCCTCGAGCATCGACGGCGCGATCGCTCGAACCGCGCCCGTGCCAAACTCGCCCGCTGCCCAGCCAAAGAGCTGCGATTCGGTCGTTCCGACGGTCAGCGCGCGCTGCAACACGGGCATCAACCCGCGGCGCAGCTTGATCTTCGCGATCGCCACAGCGCCCGCCGCCGCGGCGACCGGACGCTTGGAGTTGGCCAGCTCGACCCACGCGTCACCGAGCTCGTCGCCCGCTGGGAGCATCGCCGCGAGCACTGGAGCGGCCTCCTTCGGCTCGAGCACCTTCAGCGCGCGCACCAGCGTTGGCCCGTGGGAGCGAGCGTCCTTCTTTGCGAGCCTCAAGGCCGCGGCGCCGCGGGCCCTCGGGTGCGCGCACCAGCGCGTGAGCTCGGCGGCGTCCATCACGGTCATCTCGGCGTCCGACGGAACGGGGCGAGGGTCTTCGACCTCGGGGCCGTCCATCGTCTCGGGGTCGTAGAGGCGCGCCATCGCGTCGATCGCGCTCGGCGGGACGGGGCTCACGCCGGACTTGTGCGCCCACGAAATCAAGTCACCCAGCAGCTCGTAGGCGCGGCGAGGGTCGAGGCCCACCGTCGTCGGGCCGTTGTCACAGGTGCGCGCGAACGCGACGAGCGCCTTTTGGGCGAGCGCCTTCTCGTCGGACGCGACCCCGAGCGCGAGGGCGCGCGAAAGCACCGCAGCGGACGGACGGACCCCCGCGCGAAGCATGGCGAAGAGCACGCGCTTCTCGCTCGCCTCGAGGCGCGCCGTCGGAACTCCCCGGGCGAACTGCCATTTCGCGCGCGCTTCGGGCGCTGCGACCTTGGCGATCGCGGCGATCGCTCGCTCGACGCCCTGGGAGGTCGAGATCTGCTGCTCGTCGAAGAGGGCGCGCTCTTCGTCGTCGGTCACGCCTGCGTCGAAGGCGACGCCCTCGCGCGCGAGGCGATCGGCCTCGACTCGGCGAGCGAGCGCGTCACCCGCGGATCGGCCAGAGAGCGCCTCGCCGACGGACCTCGCGTGCGCCTCGCCGCCGCGTGCAGAGACCGCGTGCCCGCCGAGCGAACGGCCGTCGCGCGAGACCACCTCGACGCGCACATGAAAATCCCTCGCCAGCGCGTCGATCACCGCGCGGTCCTCGGCGGCCGTCGCGTCGAGCGCGGCGCGACCGAAGCGCGTCGCGCTGTCGTTGGAGAGGACCGAGAGCAACGCGAGCGGCAGCGTCGAATCCGGGTCTGCTTGCAACACAGGAACGGCCTCGTTCGCGGCCAGCGCCATCACGGTGTCGCCCGATCCTCGGAGCCACAGGCGGACCTCGCCGTCGACGACCGCGGCGCGACTGTCGCGCTCGCCGGTGAGCCACCCGACCTCGCGTCGCGCGTCAGCGGCGCTCGCAGTGGGCGTCGCCGCGAGCAGCTCGTCATCGGCCGGAGAGGTCTCGCCCTCGAGCGGATCGAGCTCGTCGACGGGCTCGGGCTCGTCGCCGTTGACCGGCTCGGGCTCGTCGCCGTTGACCGGCTCGATGGACTCGCCTGGGTCTTGCGAAGCGTCGGCGAGCGCTGCGGGCGCAGGCTCGATGGGCTCTTCGATGGGCGCTTCTTCGATCGCCTCGGCCTCTTCGACCGCAGCAGCTTCGTCTTCGATGGGCGCGGCCTCTTCGATCGCACCGTCGTCCGCGGACGCTTCGGGCTCGAAGGGCTCGGCCTCTTCGACGGACTCGGCCATGCCCGCGCTGAGCTTCGCGTTGGATGGCCGCTTCTGCAGCAGCTCGATCGGCTGGCTCGTCTCCTGCGGGCTCGTGCTCATCGAGCTTCGGACCGACGGGCGGGCGCTGGGGGCCCTCGACGCGAGCGCCGCACGATCAGCAGCGGATTTGCTGGCAAAATCGTCGCGATCAACGTCGAACCGGGCCCGCGCGGCGGTCAGCTCGTGCTCGCGCGCGGTGATCGCGACGTCTCGAACGGCGAGCTCTTCGGCGCGCGCGGTGAGCTCTTCGGCGCGCGCTTCGAGCTCGTCGAACCTCGCTTCTAGCTGCGCCCTGTCGGCCGCGAGCTGATCGATCTGCGTGCGCAGGTCGTCCTCGCGGCGAGTGATGTCCTCGGCGCGGGTGTGCAAGCGCTCTTCGCGCGAGACGATCTGCGCCTCGCGCGCGGCGAGCTTCTGCAGATCGGGCTCGCTGATGAAGCGCTCGAGCCCCTTGGGACCGACGGCGACGCGCGCGTCGCGCACGTACGAGGGCAGCGCGGCGCGCTCGTCGGCGAGCTTGCGCAACAGCTCGATCCGCAGGGAAATTTCCTCGTGCGCGCGCACCAGCGGGACGACCCACACGAACTTGCGCGAGACAGGATCGTGGTAGGCAAACGGCACTGCGAGGTCGAGCGAGTCGACGTGATGCAGCGTCCCGTTGCGCGCGGCCTCGGCCAGCACAGGATCCGTCGCGGCGTTGACCGCGACGACGAGCTCGACCTTGCGCGACGAGCCGTCGGGGTTGGTCACAAACGCGACGTCTCGCCGGGTCGCTGCGAATGCTCCGGCGTATACCGCCTCTTCACGTGGGCGCATGGATTCGACCGCAACGATACAAGAGCCGCGCCCGAGTACGAACTTCGCAGTAATGTCCCCGAAAGGTCATCCGCAGTGCTGGAATTTTCCTCAGATACCCCGCCGCCGGTGCGCGAGCTCGCCCTCGCCTGCGCCGCCTTTGTGCAAAAGGCTGTCGGCGTCGAGCTCGATCTCACGCCCGACACCCTCCCGCTCCTCGACCACTACCTCTCGCTCGCCCGCGACGGAAAAGGGGAAATCCACGCCCTCGTCGCCGCCGCCGCTGGCGCGTACTTCGGCGAGGTCGTGAGAAAACAATACCCGTGCCGATGGGCGATTCCGACCCGCGATCCGTCGGACGAAATCGACCACGACGCCTGGAGGCTCGAGTTCGAACAGGTGTTTCTCTACCTCTATCCCGTGGTGCTCGCAGGGGAAGCGCTCGAGCGCGGCGCTCGGGCGACGTCCGCCGCCGACACGAGCGCTCGCGACGCCGGCTTCTCGGTCCGCGAGCAAGATCGCCCAGCGCTCGTCGCGGCGCTCGAGGTCCTCGGCGCCGTCGACGAAGACGAGTACTACCTCCCCTCGACGCGCTTCGACGTCCTCGCGTCGATCGCCGATCGATTGACCGCGCTGCGACAAAGGGAGCTTCGCGTCGAAGAGCTCCCGACGATCTCGCCCGACGTCTACGCGCGCGCCATCGCAGAGGACCCCAAGAGCGATCGGCCATCGTAGAGCACGGCCACCCATGCCCCCTCCTCTCGTCACGCGTCTCGCTCGCGGCGTCGCTAGCGTTCGAAGGCAAATCGACGAAGCGTCCCCGAGCGCCCAACTGATGGCGCTCGCGCTCGCGGTCCTCGCCGCGCTCACCTTCGCGATGCACGCGCGCGCGCCGTTCGGCCCCGGGCAGGACTATCACTACCACTTGATGGTGACCGCGATGAACGCGCGGCCCTCGAGCGACCCGCTGCGCGCGCTGTATCACGACCTGCCGTGGTTCGACGCCAACACGCTCGTCTACCGCGTCGCGTGGCCGCTCGTCGCGCTCTTCGGCCCGGTGCGCGGCTTTCAGTGCGCCATCGCCCTGCTGTACTACCTCGGCCTGCCCGCGGCGACATGGTACGCGCTGCGACGATCGGGCCGCGCTCGCTGGGCCGCGCCGCTCGCCTTCGTCTTCGTGTATGGCCGCATCTGGTCGAAGGACGGGTTCGTTCCGTTTCTCGTCGCCTCGACGTTCATGGTGCTCTCGCTCGCCGAATGGGACGCGATCCTCGCGCGACGCGACGTCGCCCCGCGCCCAGCGGTGATCCGCGCGGCGCTCTTCGCCGCCCTGCTCTTTCTCGCGCACGCTCACAGCTACGCTTGGACCCTCGCGGTCCTCGCGCTCGCGACGGTCCTCACGGCTGGGCGACTCGCGCTCGCGGCGCGGCGTTCGAGCGAGCCCGATCGCTTCGCCCCCGCGCTCGCCGTCTGCGCTCGCTCGCTCCTCGCCGCGCTTCCCTCGGCGCTGCTCGCGCTGCTGTGGGTGATTCGATTGCGATCCATCGCGACCACCGTCGCGCCAGCGGTCGAGCGGCAAACGCAGCGATCCCGGCCGTACCTCGACCAGCTCGTCCCGATGCTTCGGCTGCGATGGGACTCTCTGCACACGAACTTCGAGCACGCCGAGTCGGACACAGAGCGGCTCTTTCCCAAAGCGATCGCGCTGCTCGTCCTCGCGCTGCTGCTCTTTGCGCGGCGCGACAAGCACCGGTCGCGCACGTTCGAGCTCTTCTCGTTGGCCTCGGCGCTGACTGCGATCTTCGCGCCGTCCTTTGTGCACGGGCAATCCGTCGCGCCCAGGCACCTCGAGTTCTTCTTGTGGACCCTGCCGCTCGTCCTGTGGCCCGACCGCAGCCCACAAATTCAAACAGACTCCCACGCTCCACCATCGTTGCGCGCGACGCTCGGCGCCCGCGGCGCAGCGCTCTTTGTCGCCATCATGGCCTTGTGCGTCGCGCGCATGCTCTCTCTGCAGTCCGCGCTCGAGCGCATGAACCGCGAAGAACTCGCGCCGATGCTCGCCCTCGTCGAGCCCTGTCGCGCCGCCCGCGCCCGGCCGTACAGCGTGCTCGCGTACGTTCCCATGGAGCACAGCAGCCGCGCGGTGAAGAGCTGGAGCCTCCAACAAGCGCACGAGTCCTTCGCCGCCCTCTGCGGCATCGAGACGCCCGTCTACGACACACGAACCAGCCCCCATCACCTGTTGCCCCTTCGCTACCGCGTGGCCCCGCCAGGACCGCCCACCCTCTTCGAGCGCAGGCAGCGCTGGTTCGACCCCTACCAGAACATCATTCAACGGGTCGACCTCGTGCTCACCTATCGCTTCGAGCCCACGCCGCAAGACCAACGCGAGCTCGACGCGAACCTCACGCTCGTCGGCCGATCGGGCCCCTATCGCTTGTATCGACGACGCCCTGGCGAGATCGCGTATCCAGCGATCTTTCCGCTGTTCGGCTTCGGCTCGACGACGGTGCGATAGACCCAAAGAGCGAGGGAGTCTCTTCTGCCCCGCGACGCGACCCCATGCGCGGGCACGCTATACTCGTCCTCGATGCTCCCTTCGCTTCGCGCGCTCGTCACCGCAGCGCTCGCCCTCGCCTCGATCGGGTGCGCCCCGATGGCGGCCCCCGCGACCGACAGCGTCGCGCAAGACGCAACCGACACGACCGACGCGCGCGACCCCTCGGACGCCCGAGACGTCGAGCGCGCGATGGACGTCGCGCCCGATCGCGCCGTCGAGGACGCGGCCCTTTCGCCCGACGCAGCCGATTCTGACAGCGGCCGAGAAGACAGCGCCTCCCCCGCCGACGCCCCCGCGCCGCTTCGCGTGCTCTTCATCGGCAACAGCTATACGTACGTCAACGACCTGCCCGCGACGCTCGTGGCGATGACACGCGGATCGCGCACCGACGCGCTCACGGTCGACTCCGTCACCGTTGGCGGCGCCACGCTGCAGCTCCACTGGCAGATGACCGGAGCTCAGACGCGGCTCGCCGCCGGCGGATACGGAGCGGTCGTGCTCCAGGGCCAGAGCGTCGAGCCGCTCTTTCAACCGACAGTGTTCGGGCGCTTCGCCGACGAGTTCGGGGCGCTCGCGCGAAGGACCAGCGCTCGACCGGTCTGGTTCGCGACGTGGGCGAGGCGCGCAGGAGACCCGCTGTACACAGAGAGCTTCAGCGGCGGCAGCCCCGACGCGATGACCCGCGGACTCGAGCGCGAGTACGCCGCCGCCGCCACGCGCAACGGAGGCACGCTCGCCAAGGTCGGCGAGGCCTGGCGTCGCGCGATCGCCGAGCGCCCCGCGCTCGCGCTGCACAGCGACGACGGCTCGCACCCGTCCGTCGCAGGGACCTACCTCGCCGCGTGCGTCTTCTACGCGGCGCTCTTCGGGCACGCCGTGAGCGAGACCGCCGAGGTCCCTTCTGGTCTCGGCGCAGAGGACGCGCGAGCGCTCCGCGCGATCGCCGCCGCGGTTCACGCCGAGCGATGACGAGCGCGTCTCGCCGCTAAAGACACAGCATCGCTCGAGTTCTGCGCCTGTGCGCTTCGCCCCTCGCTGCAGACCCGCGTCCAGTAGGGCGCAGGGCGCCGCGCCGTCCGCGGGCTGTAGCGACCATCACTGCGGCTGCGCCCGCCCCGACAAGAGCGCGCGCACCGCTTCGAAGCGCTCATTGGGAACGGTGATCGCCAGGTTGTACTGCGCGATCTGCCACCGTCCTTCTTCGCGAACGAGCACGCCGCTTCCGCGCGCAGCGCCCAGGTTGACCGCGTCGAGGTCCTCGTCGAAGAAGGCCACGTCGCCGCGGACCATCACCGCGCGCCGCGTCGAGCGCATCGACCACCCGCGACGATCAGCGAAGGGCCGCGCTGCGTAGGCGCGAAACTGCTCCTTGCTCCAGCGCTCGGTCGCGTCGGTCCCGAGAAAGACACCGTCGCTCGAGATGTGCCGCATGTAGCGCTCGAGGTCCGACGCAGCCGCGGCGGCGTGCCAGTCGTCGAGCACCGCGTCGATCGACGCCCGCTCGTCGGGCATCGCGACGTGCGTCGTCCATCGAGGGCCGCTCGCGCAGCCCGAGAGCGTGACGTAGAGCGCGGCCGCGAGGGCCATCGAGGGCGTCTTCATGAGCGTCGAGGATGCCGCAATTTGCACAGGCGCGAGCCAGAATCACGAGCCATCGTCGGCCGCGTTTCACTCCGCGCGATCACGAGTCGCTCGCGATGCCCCGAGCGGACAGGCGCGCGACGATCTTCGCGATCTGCTCTTGTCGGACGCGAAATCGCTCGGCGAGCTCTCGTTGCACCGCCTCGGTCAGCTCGGGCGGAGCCACCCTTGGGTGTCCGCAGCCAAACGGCGGCTTCGGGTCGTACTCGAGAAAGAGCTCGAGCTTCTTGGCGAACGCTTCTCCCGTCACTTCCGCGGCCACGCGAAGGGCGAAGTCGATCCCCGCGGTGACCCCGCCAGCGGTGATGCGGTTGCGATCGACCACGACGCGCTCGCTCACGGGCGTCGCGCCGAACATCGAGAGCAACGGCAGAAAGGCCCAGTGCGTCGCCGCGCGGTAGCCCTGCAGGAGGCCAGCGGCGCCGAGCACGAGCGAGCCCGTGCACGCCGCGGAGACCCATTTCGCCTTCGCTCCACGAGCGGCCACGAAATCAATCCACGCGTCGTCCTCCATGATCGCGACCTGCCCTCCCCCGCCGGGAACGAACAGGACATCCAGCGCCGGACACGCCTCGTGCGTCGTCGTCGGAGCGATCGAGAGCCCCGTGTCGCTTCGAACGAGCGACGGGTCCTTCGAAATCAGATGCACCACCGTGTCGGGCATCCGCGCGAAGACCTCGAAGGGCCCCGTCAGGTCGAGCTGAGTGAGTCCGGGAAACAGCAGCATTCCGATGTGCGTGGTCATGAACGAGAGCCTAGGCCCGGAGGCGTCTGGCAGAAATGACATGGATAGAGCAAATTCTGCCAATGCGAGATCGACGCGACGACGCGCGCAGGGTGATCGTGGTGGTGTTCGACGGGATGCAGTCGCTCGACGCGACCGGTCCCGCCGAGGTGTTCGCGAGCGCCTCGCGCATCGCCTCGAAGCCCCTGTACGAGGTGATCGTCGCGAGTCACGGAGGCGGACTGCGCAAGACGACCGCGGGGTACGCCATCGAGACGCGCGCGCTCGCGTCGCTTCGGCCCACCGAGCGAGACACGGTGCTCGTGTGCGGCGGCGAAGCGGCCGCCGTGCGCGCGGCGGTGCGAGAGAGAGCCCTGCTCGCGTGGCTCGTGCGCGCAGAGCCCATCGTCGAGCGCATCGGGTCTGTGTGCTCAGGAGCGTTCGTGCTCGCCGCGGCGGGCCTGCTCGATCACAAACGGGCCGCGACGCACTGGTCTGCGTGCGCGCTGCTCGCCGAGCTGCGGCCCGCGGTGAAGGTCGACCGCGAGGCGATCTTCGTCGAAGACGGTCGCACCTGGACCTCTGCCGGAGTGACCACTGGAATCGACATGGCCCTCGCGATGATCGAGCGAGATCACCCTCGAGCGCTGGTCGACGAGGTCGCGGCGAGGCTCGTTCTCTATGCGCGACGCCCGGGATTTCAGTCGCAGTGGAGCGACGCGCTCGTCGCGCAGCGCGGCTCGGCGCTCGTCGCGCCCGCCGTCGAGTGGGCCCGGACGCACCTGCAATCGAAGCTCTCGGTCGAGTCTCTCGCCAGGCGCGCGGCGATGTCCGTGCGGACCTTTCATCGTCGGTGCGCGAGCGAGCTCGGGACCACTCCGGCGCGCGTCGTCGCGCAGCTGCGGATCGAGCGAGCCAAGACGCTGTTGTCGACGACGGACCTCTCGGTCAAGCAGATCGCGACGCACTGCGGGCTCCGCGACGGCGCGCAGCTCGCGAGGCTGTGTCGACGCGCGCTGGGCGTTTCTCCCGTGGAGTTTCGCGGGCGATTCTCGCGATCGACCTCCGATAGTCAGCTCGCTTCGAGCACGCGCCCGAGCGCGAGCAGCGTCGCGTCCTCGAAGCGCTGACCGATGAGCTGCACCCCCACCGGCATCCCGTCGATCGTCGCAAACGGAACGCTCAACGCCGGCTGCCCCGTCACGTTGGCGAGCGCCGTAAACGCGCCGAGCGGCGTGACCGCGCGAAAGACCTCCGCCGGCGGCAAGTGCGCGAACTCGCCCACGTCGAAGGGCATCACGCTCACGCTCGGCGCGAGCATCACGTCCAAGCCCTCCATCTCCGAGCGGCCCTTCTCTTCGAACGAGCGCACGAGCGAGGCGGCCTTCGACTCGGGCACAGTGCGCCCGGTCTCCCAGAACCACCGCGCGAACTCGCCGAGTCGCTTCGGCGAATAAATGGGAATCCGCGAGATGAATCGCTGGTAGACGGGCACGAAATCGTCGAGCTCGACCTTCGCGCTCACGCGAAGCTCCACCGTGTGACCCGCCGCGCGCAGGACATCCGCGGCGCGCTCGACCACCGCCGCGATCCGCGCGTCGATGTCCCCCACGGGCGGCTCGAGAAAGAGCCCCACGCGCAGCGGACGAACGCGCTCTTTCGACCGCGACAGGTGACCTTTGCGCGAGGGATCGCACAGCGCGTCGAGCAGCGCGGCCACGTCGTCGATCGAGCGCCCCATCGGCCCGTTCGTCGCGAGCCCGTACGTGTCGATCTTGTCCGATCGATCCGGGACGAGGTGGCGTGTGGGCTTCAAGCCGACCAGCCCGTTGAGCGACGAGGGAATGCGAATCGACCCCGCCCCGTCGCTGCCCGGCGCGACCGACAAGAGCCCCGCGGCGAGCGCAGCGGCGGCGCCCCCCGAGGAGCCACCAGCAGTCTTCGCAGTGTTCCACGGGTTGCGCGTGGGCGGCATGATGGGCGACTCGACGATCGGCAAGATCCCCAGCTCGGACATCGTGGTCTTTCCCACGATCACGACGCCCGCGTCTCGCACGCGCTTGACGAACGGGTCGTCCACCGGCGTCCACAGCCAGTCGAACGCCTTCGATCCGATCCTCGTGCGCGTCATCCGCACGAGGTGGTGGTCCTTGATCGCCGTCACCGTCCCGTGCAGCGGCCCGAGCAGCTGCCCCTTCGCGCGCATCGCGTCGAGCCGATCGGCCTCGCGCAGCGCAGCGCGCTCGAGCACTGACACAAACGCGCACAGCGCAGGATCGAAGCGATGAATCCTCGCGAGGTAACGCTCGGTGAGCGCCCTCGACGTGAGCGTTCCGTCTGCGATGCGCGCGGCTTGCTCGAGCGCGGTGAGCTCGATGATCTCGTCGCCGCGATACCTGGGCGCCAACGGGTGAACGCGCTTCGAATGAGAGGCCGTCGCCATATTCATCGGAGCATACACCGCGCTAGCCCTCCTTCGTCTCCTGCGATCGCTGCGCGCGGGCCACGCCCCTCGCGCGACGCACGTGCGACGCGAGCTGCTGCAGCGCCACGAGCGTCACCGTCAACACGGTCATTTCGATTACATGTGCTCTCAACCAGACCGTGAGCGCCTCGGTCCAGCGCGTCGCCGCGCTCCCGAGCAGCAACGAAAACAGCACGAAACCCAGCTGCCCCAGCGCCATCCACGGGACAAACGTTCGAAGCGGCGTTCGGCTGACCCCCGCCACCGTGTTGCAGATGTACGAAGGCCACAGCAAGAGCGACGGCGCCGTGTACCGCACGAACACCGTCTCGAACCAGGTCAACAGCCGGTGGGCGAGCACGAAGCGCCTCGCCGCCGCCTCGAGCACGGCGCGCCCGTACAACAGCCCGAAGCCGTAGGTCGACAGCATCGCGACGATCCGCCGCACGACCGCGAGCGGGATCAGCACCTCGGGGCCGAGCCTCGGCGCGAGGAGCACGATGTTGCGCATGTCCGCGGAGGTCAACAGCAACGCGATCGGGTGCTCGACGAGCAGATACGGGAGCATCGCCGTGCCCGCGGTGCTCACCACGAACGTCCCCACGATGAGCGCTTGGATCGCCCGACGCTGCGCGGTCGAGAGCGAATCCACGGGCTCGCGCTCGCGCTCGCTGTCAGTCGTCATCGCAATCGGCGCGGGATGCGCGTCTCGGCCCATCGAGCCGACGACGATAGTGCACATCGCCCGATTCGAAAGCCTTCAACGACGCGCGCTCCGCACTCTCGCCACAGGAGTTCGTCGGAATACCAAACGCCCGTCCCGTCGTTGCTCGCGACCATGCCAGAGAAACCACGCTCCCCATGGGGCACCCTCGTCGCCGCGCTCGGCGCCGTGTTCGTCGCGCTGATCGTCGCGCGCACCACCCTCCACGCCGTGCGCGTGAAGTTTCGCGATCAGACCATCTCCGTCACGGGTTCGGCGCGACAGCGCATCCGATCGGACCTCGTCCTTTGGTCCTGTACGATCTCCGCGCGCGCGACCGATCGCGCGTCGGCGTACGCCGAGCTCACCGCTGGGGTCACCCGCGTGCGCGCGTGGCTGCGCTCGCGGGGCATCTCCGAGAGCCAGATCGTCGTCGATCCAGTGACCACGCAAGAGCAGTTCGCCCGCAATCAAGAGGGACAGCCGATCCCCGAGCAGGTCATCGGCTACGTGCTCTCGCAGTCGGTCACGATCGAGTCTCGCGACGTCGACCGCGTCACCGAGGTCTCGCGCGCGGTGACGGACCTCATTCACCAGGGCGTGGCCGTGCAGTCGCACGCGCCCCGCTACATCTTCACGGACCTCGCGCGATTGAAGATCCGCCTGATCGCCGACGCCTCGCGCGACGCCAGGACCCGCGCCGAGAACGTCGCCGCCCAGACGCAGAGCCGCATTCGCAACCTGAGCTCCGCGCAAATGGGCGTGATCCAGGTCAACGCCGCCAACGAGACCGAGGTCAGCGCAGAGGGCGTCAACGACACGAGCGCGCTCGAAAAAGACGCCCTCGCCGTCGTGCGCGCGGTGTTCTACGTCGACTGATCACGGCGGCGCGGGCGGGGGCGCCGCGTTCGGTCGCTACCTCCGCGGAGGCACCACGGTCGGGATCACCTCCCAGCGCCCCGGAGCGCTCACGGTGATGCTCTCTCCGCGCCAGGCGCCGTCGACCGAGCGCGCGCGGACCGCGTGTCGTCCCGCTTGGACTCCGCTGAACACCGCCGTTCGGCCGGCGGCGAGCCAGCCGATCGCAGCGTCATCGACGAACAAGACCACCTCGCGTGGGCTGTTGTTGACGGCCTCGAGCGTGCTCGAGACCGGCGCCCAGTTTCGCGGGCGCACGACGGGCGGCGCGTTGGCGGGACGCACGGGCTCGAGCGACAACAGCTCGCTCGGCGAGAAGAATCCCCCTTCGCCGCTGCGCGCGGGCGGGCGCAGCTCCGTCGTCGCCGCGTCGCGAGGAGGAACCGCGAGACTCGCCCGAGGCAGCTGCACGGCGCTCGACTCGGCCTTCACGAAGGACAACATCGGCACGCCCCGCGCGCGCAGCGTCACGCGCGAGGCGACCTTCGATCCCTCGCAGCCGGACCGAAGGGCGCCCGCTTCGCCGCCGAGCAACAGGGCGACGAAGACCCGACAAGACAGCGGACGGACAGCGGCCTGCGGCTCGGTCGAGAGCGTGACCGAGAGCGCTCCTCGCGTGGCGATCACGCTGTCGCCGTCGCGACGAAAGCTCACGGGAGCGGCCTGCGCATCGCTTCCCACGAACCACCGCCGGACCTCGTCGGGGCTCATCGCGCGGTGCTCGCTTTGCGCAGCGCCGATGAGGGCGAAGCCGCCCATCGTTCCGCGAGCGCCGATGCGAAAGCCCGGGGCGAGGATGAAGCCCGTGCCATAAAAGAGCGCGATCAAGCGATCGCCCTGGTCATCGACGCGCAGGACCCGCTCGACCGCTGGGCGGTCGCGGCGCTCGTCGTTGAACTCCAGCGCGTACCGCGTGCGCACGACGTCCGCAGGCGTCTCGTCAGCGAACGTCGTGTCCGCCGGGACGAGGGCGCCCGAGACCTCGATCGTCGGCTCGCCGAGGGCCGCGTACGCCTCGGCGTCGGCCTGGCGCATTAGCTCTTCGTGCGTGATGCCCACGCGCGGCGGGGCGACATCATCCATCGCGCTCGGGCCGCTCGTCGCGTCCACGGTCGGAGAGAGCGCGCGCCCTGCGTCCGCGCGGCTGGCGGGCGAACCCTGCGCAGCGGGCCGCGGCTCGCACCCGAGCGCGGTCGTTACGCAAGCACACACAATCAAATGCCCCTGCCAGAATCCAGTGCTATCCACGCTCACTTATCCATCGACTGCACCGAGGCGCCCAGCGTCCGAAGCAGCTCTCCCACGACGGGATCGCGCTGCAAGAAGTCACGCACCTGAGCCTCGACCGCTGGCCTCATCGTCGGAGGGACTCGATTGCGCTGCATCGCGGCCTCGGTCAACCGAGAGACAGCCTCGTTGGGCGTGATCGCTCCTGCCTTCAAGTCCGCGACGACCGACTGCGTGCTCGCCGGGCCTTCTGCGGCGCCCGTGCCCGAGGACTTGCCGACAGGGCCTGTCTCTCCCACGCGCTCACGAAACGAAGGTCCCGATGGACTCGTGGGGCTTGCAGAGGGCCCCGCCCCAGAGGGCCCCTCGATCCCTGGGGTCGGCGTCTTCGACGGTGGTTTGATCGACGTCATGGCACTGCTCCTTGCACTTTACACTTCAACGCTCGAATCGGTGGACAGAAGACTCGCGACAGACGCACGACGAACGCGCGGCAAACGTACACAGTGGCCTCGAAGGGGCGCCGCGGGACCAGTGTCGCCTCGGCGCCCCGTTCGAGCAAGCGAGCGCCTACCGCGACGCCCCGTTGGAAGGACTACACGCCACGAGCAATCTCCTGGGAAATATCCTGTGAATCTTGTGTTGCGTGTAGCCAACGGAAGGCGGCGCGAAATCCAGTCGACGCCCCGTTGGAAGGACTACACGCCACGAGCAATCTCCTGGGAAATATCCTGTGAATCTTGTGTTGCGTGGAGCCAACGGAAGGCGGCGCGATCAAGCTCAGCGGATGTTGTTGATCGCGTTCTTCGACATCTCGTGGCGCGCGTGCATGACGTTCGAGAGGGCGGTGTAGCGGCGGTTCTCTTCGCTCATCGCCTCTTGTAGCCGCAGCATTCGCATCGACATCTCTTGCCCGCGCGTGAGCGGGTCGTCTGTCCCCGTGATGCCCGCGGCGCTGGCAGCGCCGTTGGTCCCTGCCCCAACGGGACCGCCTTCAGGAGAAACCGCGCCGCTCGCGCTCGACGCCCCACCACCGAGGCCCGACGCCCCGAGGCTCGGCGCGGCCGGGGTCCCCGAGTCGCCGCCGATCCCCGCCCCGCGCAGCGCCGCGGCCGCCATGTCCATCCCCGGAACGTGCGAAACCGCCGCGATCGCCGCCCTCACCACCACCTGACCACCGCGAGCGAGCGCCTCGCTGAACTGCCTCCCCGCTGGCGGCGGCGTGACCCGCTGCGCTGTCTGTTGAACCACCACGTTGACCCTCGTTCGATCGACCGTGCTCATCGTGAACACCACTCCTTCTGCCCCTTGGGCGGGCCCTTCATCGCCCGCTCGGTCGGGGTGTTGCGCGATCGAGAAAATATTTTTTCCACCGCACCTGCTACCCTCGCCAACACTTCAGTGAGCGACTCTTTGCCCATCGACCCGGCCGCCGCCCGCGCCGCCATTCGCGCGCTGCTCCGCGCGGTCGGAGCGCCGCTCGAGTCCGACCCCGAGCTCGCCGAGACCCCCGAGCGCGTCGCCGACATGCTCCTCAACGAGCTGCTCGACGGGTACCGAGTGGACGTTCCGGCGCTCTTGCGCGACGGGGTGAGCGCCAGCGAGCCAGGGCTCGTCCTGTTGCGAGACGTGCGCTTCACCTTCGTGTGCCCCCACCATTTGTTGCCCTCCGTCGGGCGGGCGCACATCGGCTACCTTCCGGGCCCTCGGGTCGTCGGCCTCGGGACCATCGTCAAGCTCGTCGAGGCCTTCGCCCACCGCCTCGTATTGCAAGAGACCCTCGGACAAAACGTCGTCGACGCGCTGGTCGAGCACCTGTCTGCGCGCGGAGCGGCCATCGTGATCCGCGGATCGCACGCGTGCTTGAGCGCGCGCGGCCAGCAACAACGGGACGCCACGGTGATCAGCACCGCGTTCGCTGGGACGCTCGCGGACGGCGCCGAGCGCGACGCGTTCTTTCGCGCGTTGAGCGCGTTCGATCCGGCCGAACTCTTTCGGTCACAGAGCGAGCCATGACCCTAAACCACGCCACAAT
Source organism: Deltaproteobacteria bacterium Ga0077539 (assembly GCA_001465015.1). Classification (GTDB taxonomy): domain Bacteria; phylum Myxococcota_A; class Polyangia; order Polyangiales. The sequence continues at coordinate 36,551 of LNEO01000150.1, forward strand.
TGAACGGCGTAGAAAACAGGGGAGCGTCGGCCGTGCACAAGTGCACGAAACCGTTGAACTCGAGTCAACCCGCCACGAATCCAGCGAGAAATGCAGGGCGATCGAATGAGTGGCGGGCTCGATCGTCGATTCGACGCCGTGATCACCGGAGCGAGCCGCGGCATCGGCCTCGCGTTCGCGGCCCGCACCCTGGCGCGCGGCGGGCGCGTCGTGCTCTGCGCCCGCGGCGAAGAAGAGCTCTCGCGAGCGTGCGCCGAGCTCGAGTCATCCCACGGAAAATCGCGCGTCCACGCGGTTTGCTGCGACGTGTCCCACGAAGACGAAGTGGCGCTGCTCCAACGAGAGAGCGAGCAGTTCTTCGGCGGACCGCCCTTCGCAGTGGTCAACAACGCCGGGACCGTCGAGCGCGCCGCGGTGCACGAGATGGACACCGCCCTGTGGCAGCGCGTGATGGGCGTCAACGTGACGGGCGCGTTCTTCGTCTCGCGGGCCTTTCTCAAGGCGATGCGAGACGCGCAGCGCGGGCGCGTGATCTTCGTCTCGAGCATCTCTGGCACCCTCGGAACGCCCCGCGCCAGCGCCTACAACGCCTCCAAGTGGGCCATGATCGGCCTGATGAAATCGCTCGCCGAAGAGTCGCGCGAGGCCAACGTTCAATCCATGGCCGTATTGCCCGGCAGCGTCGACACCCGCATGCTCGCGGGCTCGGGGTTCGAGCCGCAAATGACCGCCGACGACGTCGCCAAGACGATCGAATTCGTCGCCTTCGACGCCCCGGCCGCGATGACCGGGAGCGCTGTCGAAGTGTTCGGCTGACCGATCGCGGTGGCGCAAGAGAGCGCCCTGCTACACTCCCCCGCTCGATGCTCAGTGATCCTTCACAGCGGGTTCCGCTCGAATCGCTGCCGGTGTTTCCGCTGCCCAACGCCGTGCTCTTTCCCGATCAGCGAATGCCGCTGCACATCTTCGAGCCGCGCTATCGGCAGATGGTCCGCGACGCGCTCGAGTCGCGCCCCTTCATCGTGTTGTCGCAGCTCGAGCAAGACAGCAAAGACGACCCGCCGCGGTTCGCCTCGATCGCCACCATCGGCAGGATCACCGCGCACCAGCGGCTCAGCGACGGGCGGTTCAACATCGTCCTCGAAGGAATGGTCCGCGCCCGTCTCGAAGAGGTCCCCAGCGACAAGATGTACCGCCTCGTTCGAGCCGCCCCCATCCTCGAGCCGCAAGGGGACGAGGCGGACGCGCCAGCCTCGGACCGGATGGCCTTGGTGTCCCTGGTGAGCCGCGTCATGCAAAAGGCCCGCGAGCGAGCGCCGGACCTCGAGTTCGTCCTGCCCGAAGGGGTGACCGCGGCCAGGCTCGCCTTCCTCGTCGCGGACAAATTGCTGGTCGAGGGCTCGGCGCGCCAGCGCGTGCTGGAGGCCACCGACACCGACACCCGCCTGCGCCGATGCGCCGAGGGCGTCGCGGCCCTGCTCAGCGACATCGCCCCACGAGACATGAGTGATGCCCGGCGCTGGAGTTGATACGATCCCTCCCAGCACACAGCCATGCCGTCGTTCGACGTCGTTTCGAAGGTCAACTGGGCAGAGGTCGACAACGCCCTCAACCAGGTCAAAAAAGAGCTCGCGCAGCGCTACGACTTCAAGGACACCGGAGCCAATATCGAGAAGACCAAAGAGGGGCTGGTCCTCACGGCCAACTCCGAGGGTCGCGTCGAAGCAGCGCTCGAGGTGGTCAAGGACAAGCTCGTCAAGCGACACGTCTCGCTCAAGCACATCGATCCCCAGACCGCCCAGCCCGCGGGCGGCAGCACCTTTCGCCAGCTCATCAAGGTGAAAGAGGGCATCGATCGCGACCACGCGCGCAAGGTCATCGACGCCGTCAAAGCCTCGAAGATCAAAGTGCAGGCCGCGATCCACGACGACACCGTCCGCATCTCCGGAAAGAACCGCGACGACCTGCAGTCCACGATCGCGCTCTTGCGCGGAATCGAGCTCGACATCGAGCTGCAGTTTCAGAACTTTCGCGAGTAGGGATCGTAGGTCGTTGAGCGCAGAAGAGCTTCTCGACGGGTCGATCTTCGGCCCCGACTCTCCGTGCTTCGGCTGCGCGCCAGGGCACCCGATCGGCTTTCACCTGTCCTTCGTGAAGAAGGGCGATGCGATCGAGACGACCTTCGTGCCCGGCACACAATATCAAGGGCCGCCGGGCATCATGCACGGAGGGCTCGTGACCGCGCTCGCCGACGAGCTCGCCGCCTGGGCCATCATCGGCCTGAAGGGCCAGTTCGGCTTCACGACGAGCATCGAGGCCAGGCTCGCGGGCGCCGTTCGCGTCGGGCAGCCCGTGACCGGGACGGCGCGCATCACCAAGGACCTTCGTCGCATCGTCGAGGTCGAAGCCGCGCTCTCTCAGAGCGGAGCCTTGGTGTACACCGCGCGCTTCAAGTTCGTCGTGCTCGACAAGGCGGGGGCCGAGCGGCTCCTCGGCGGGCCGCTCCCCGAGTCGTGGCAGCGCTTCGCGCGATGAGTCAACGAACGCGCTGCGAGGACACCGGGGCGAGCGCGCTCGGCCGCTTCTCTGCCGTGCACATGTCGTTGTCCGCGGGACGCTGACCGAAGCGCAACGCGTCTCCCTCGACGCTCACGAGGTCGTAGTCCTGACCGCACGCGGCGATGGGCCTCTGCCCCAACCCCGCGCATCCCGACGCGCCGATGTCCCGCGCGACGCCGACCTCGAAGGGGCCGGTGCACATGGGAAGGCCGCTCAGAAAGCCAACCGCGCCCGCGCTGTGCGCGGTGACCGTCTTGCGCGTAAAGCGAAAGACCGCGTCGTACGCGCTGCTCACCTGCGCGCTGCGAGCGCCGAGCTCGTAGGGCCCTTCGATGTGCACGGTCACCATGCGCGTCGCGCACGCAGGCTCGGCGTAGGTGACGTAGTCGAGCTTCCACTCGGAGGCGGTAAACTCGAAGTCGAGCGAGAAGCCCCCGCCCGAGCCGTTGGGAGTGCAGGCGTTGCGCCAGCGACCGGAGAGATCCAGCGCGGCCGAGCCGTCACCGCCGGAGGATCGAACGTCGCTGCTCGTCGCGCCATCGCCGCTGTTGTTGTTGCTGCTGCCGGCCGAGCCGCAGGCGGTGACGAGCGACGCTGCAATGGCGAGGGAGAGCGCTGTGTTCTTGTGCGTTGGGTTGCGCATGATGGTTGTCCTGTCGAGAAGGGGGGCTTCGTGAGCGCTGAGGACCTTTCGAGCACCCAGCGAGTGAGCCGATCCTGTGCTCGGGGCCCCTCGACGTCCATGCAAGATAGCGCATACCATCGTTGCGATATTGCATGGCTCGCCCCCGCAGCAAGCTCGATTGGAACGACCTCCATCTCGCCGTGGTCCTCGCCGAGACCCGCACGTTGAGCGCGGCGGCGCGCAAGCTCGGCGTGAACCAATCGACCGCATCGCGTCGGCTGGCGGCGCTCGAAGCGAGCGTGGGCGCCGCGCTCTTTCTTCGCGGCGCGCAGGGCTACATCGCGACGGCCGCTGGCGAGCGGCTGCTCACGCGGGTCAGGGAGCTCGCGACGCAGATCGAAGGGCTCGAGCGCTCGGTGGCGATCGCTGAAAACGAGGTGCGCGGCGTCGTTCGCGTGGCGCTCACGGAGATCTCCGCGAGCCAGCTCCTCGAGCACACGATCGGCGCGCTCGCCGAGAGGTACCCCGAGCTCGTCGTCGAGCTGGTGGTGAGCTACGGCCGCGCGGATCTGTCCCGCGGAGAGGCGGACATCGCCGTGCGGATGGTTCCGCCCGAGACCGCGGACCTGTCTCGAAAGAAGCTCGGGAGCATGCAGTTCGGGCTCTACGCGTCGCGCGAGTACCTCGCCACGCGGGGAGCGCCTAAGCACCGCGACGACCTTCGGCGCTTCGATGTCATCGTGGGGTGTCGCGACGTCGCGTCGGGCCCCGAAGCGCGGTGGCTCGGAGACGATCTGCGCGGCGGACGAGCGGCGGTTCGCGTGAGCTCGATGCGCGTGATCGCCCGCGCGTGCGCGGAGGGTCACGGGCTCGCCGTGCTGTCGAACATGACCGCGTCGGTCGAAGAGAAGCTCGCGTTGGTCCACGAGATTCCAGAGATTCCCGTGAGGGATGTCTGGCTCGTGTCGCACCGAGACACGAGCTCGGTCGCCCGCGTCCGCGCCGTGTCCAACGCGATCTACGACGACCTTCGCGCGAGGCTTCGGCGCGGCGGCTGAGCCCCGTTCGGGTCGCTCCTTCGCGCTCGTGGCCGTCGGTGTTACCGTCGCCGACGTTCGGCGCTGACGCCGACGATCCCTTAGAGGCCTCGAGGAAGCACCCACCGTGAGCGAAGCGAAGAAGAGCGGCAAGAGACCGGCTCCCAAGAAGAAGGCGACAACAAAGAAGGCGAGCTCGTCCAAGAGCAGCGCTCGGCCGAGCGGCAAAGGCAGCGCGAAGCCCGCACCGAAGAAGCCCTCGAGCAAGGGAGCAGCGAAGCTCACCAAGAAGACCCGCACGTCGCTGCCGCCGCCGGCGATCGCCAACGGGACCGCCATTCGCCGCGCCGAGAGCCGCAAGCTCGCGCTCGAGCTCGTGGCCGCGGGACTCGACAAGAAGGCCGAGCGCATCGAGGTCATCGACGTCGCCGAGCGCGTGGACTACGCGGATTATGTGGTGCTCATGTCCGGACGCTCGGACGTGCAGCTCGCGGCCATCGCGCAGTCCGTCGAAGACGCCCTCAAGAAGCACGGAAAGCACCCGCAGCTCGACGGTCGCCGCGGCGCGGCCTGGATCGTCTTGGACTGCGGCGACGTCTGGGTGCACGCGTTCTTGGAAGACGCGCGCAAGTACTACGACATCGAGGGGCTCTGGATGGACGCGCCGCGCGTCGACCTGCCCAAGGACATGGCCCCCAAGCGTACGTCGCTTCTTCCGCCGCCCTCCGAGAGCGACGCCGAAGACGATCGCTGATCGCTCGTGAAGATCGTGATCGCGCCGGTGGGGAGGGCGAAAGAGCGCGAGCTACGCGCGCTCGTCGACGACTACTACGCGCGAATCCGACGCTACGCACAGCTCGAAGAGATCGAGCTCGAAGACACGAAGCGACAGGACAAGCTCGTCGAAGCAGTCGACCGCGTTTTGTCTGCGCACAAGGGCCGCGCCGAGCTCGTCGCGCTCGAGGTGACAGGCAAGGCCTTCTCGAGCGAGCTCTTCGCGAAGAAGCTCGGAGAGCGGCTCGAGAGCGCGGCCGTTCCGGTGTTCGTGATCGGCGGGGCCGAGGGGATCCCGGACGCGCTGAGCGCTCGGGCCGCGTGGAAGGTCTCGCTGGGGCCGATGACCCTGCCCCACCGGCTGGCGCGGCTGATCCTCGCCGAACAAGTGTATCGAGCGTTCACGATTCTTCGGGGTGAGCCGTACGCCCGCGAGGGGTGATACAGTCGCGACCCGTTTTCGAGTCGACCGTCGACTCGCGCGCAACCCGCCAGACAAGTAGAGACCCGCTATGGAGAACGTTTCGCAGGAGAACCTGGATCGGCTGAAGGCGTCCGCGTCCGCGTGGTTCGGTGACGTCGACCCGTCCCTCGGCACTGGCGCCATGATCGAGACGGCGTTCTTGATGGCCGCCGCCGACGGGACCCTCAGCGACATCGAGCGCGAGCAGCTCGTCGCCACGATGGAGTACATCACGGACAAGAAGATCCCCCGCGACAAGCTCGACGAGACGATCGACCAGCTCCTCGAGGCGCTCTCGGCGGACGGCTGGGAGGCGCGCATCAACGCCGTCGCCTCGTCGCTGAGCGACGCGCTCGCGCGGCGCAACGCGTACCGCCTCGCGGCGGGCGTGTCGTTCATCGACGGCGAGGTGCAGCCCGAAGAAGCGCAGCTCTTTACGCTGCTGGCGCGGGCCTTCGAGATCCCCGAGACCGAGGCCGAAGCGATCCTCGTCGAGGTGCGCGACGAGCTCTTTCCCAAGAGCTGAACGCGCGCTCGATCACGCTGGGATCACTGCGTCGGGCCCGGTTGCTCTTCGATCCGCAGCGCGCGCAGCGCTTCGATGAGCTGCGTTCGAACCGTCGAAGCGGTCACCGTGCGCGCCGCCAGCTCGCTCGAGAGCGTCGCGCCGCGGGCGACCGACGCTTGCAGCTGCTGCGTGAGCTGCGTTCGAAGCGCGACCCGCGTCGCGTCGGTCACCGCGGTCAGCGTTCGAAGCGACTCGCGGAGCTCGTTGTTGCGATCGGACACGTCCGTGAGCTGCTCGCGAAGCTCCCGCGCCTCGCGCTCGGCGCGGGCGAGGGCCGCGCGCTGATCGAGGATCGCGCGGAGCTGCTGGCGAACGGCGTCGCTCGACCCGCGAAGGTAGGGCTCGAGGTCGGTCTGCAAGTCTTCGAGCAACGAAGCAGTTCGTCGCGTGTTGCGCCGCTGCTCGATGGCGATCGTGCTCTCTTGCCCTGCCGTCAACGGAATCGGCACGATGTCCGCCTCTGTGCCGGCCTCGCTTCCGGGCGGAAGCCCGCGAGACTCGTAGCCCGGCAAATGATCGTGGCGGAGAAAGATCCTCGAGGCGCTCTGCGCGCCGGCGCTGATGTTGAATCGGGTCGTATGAATTTGTGTGTCCTCGAGGACGAGCTCGCCCCGCGTCGCAGAGACGACCCGGAGCGGCGCTGTTCGATCCGAGGGCTCGACGCTCACCCGCGTGCTCGAGTCGATCGAGTAGGGAACAAACGCGGTTTCTCCGTCTTCGATCCTGCGCAAGATGCCCTGTCCGGCGAACGTTCCTTGCGAGAAGAGCGCGACGGGCCCGGGCATGAGCGCGAGGCCCAGGCTGTTGCGCAGGCGCGCGGCTCGATAGGGGTGCATGCTGCTGGCGGGCGCGGCGGGCTCTGGTCGAAAGAGGTACACGTCTTCGCCGGCGATCTCGCGGCTCGCGAGCGTGACGAGCGCCGCGGACCCGGCGTTGATGCTCACGGGCTCGGCGACGGTGAAGCGCGCGGCGCCTTCGAACTGCGACGCGCTCGCCTGGGCGCCCGCGTTGGCTGCGGCGGCCGCGACGGTGACGCTGCCGCGCGGCGTCGTGTTCGACTGCTCGCCGTCGTCGGGCACGATGTTGAAGCTCACCGCGCGATTCTGCTCGCGAGCTCTCGGGGTCGCGCCGGGACTGATCGGTCGCGTCGCTCCGAAGAACGTGGTCCTGAGCCGAACGGCGGGGACGCCGAGCGCGACGAGCCTGGCGCGCACCGCGGAGGCGCGGTCCACAGAGAGCGGCCACGGATTGGGCTCGTCCTCCGAGGCGTGGCCTTCGACCTCGAGCACTCGAATTTGTGGGTTGTTCTGGATCGTCGCCGCGACCGCCTGAAGAATCGCAGCGGAGTTGCCCTCCAACTCTGCGGATCGTGCCCTGAACGAGATGCGATCGAGGATGCGGAGCTGCGACTCTTCGATGACGACCTGGCCTCGATCGGGGCAGCCGTCTTCGTCGCTCGTGCCGTTGTAGGTCTCGGGCTCGTTGATGCAGCGATCCAGGTGATCAGGGATGCGATCGCCGTCGCGATCGGCCCCGCCGAGCGCCGCGGATCCGGAGCCCGGGTCGTACGTGGAGAGGCTCACTCCACCGCGACCGCGGGCGGTCGTCTCGGAGGTGACAGCGCCGTACGCGACCTGCGTCGTGGTGCTGCCCGAGGCGTCCGGGCGCGCGGCGAAGGTGGGATTTCGCAGATGAAACGCGAACGACAGCGGCGCGCCCGTAGCGAGCGTGAGCTCGACGCGGTTCCAATCTTCGTCCGACGAGTTGTGAACGAGCGCCCACACTTGCAACAGCGCGGGGCCTCCCTGACGCTCGGGCATCACGACGCGGTAGGTCGTCTGCCAGTTGGCCGTCGGAACGGCGTACGCCACCATGAGGTCGCGCGCCCTGCGGTCGGCGAATCGCAGATCGAGGTTGATCGATCCCCCGCTGGACGCGTGGGGCACGCCCGCGGCGACGGCGGCGCGCCCCGCTCCAGCGCCGCGCTCGATCACCGTGAGCGTCGCGAGCACGTCATCGACTTCGTGCGAGCGGAGCCGAAGCGCGAGTCGATCACCGGTGACGCGCCCGGTGCGCTCGAAGTATCCGCTGCCGCTCTGGTTGAGCACGACGCGGCGAAGCGTGAGCAGCGAAGAAGGTCCCGGGCGCGGCGCGCAAGCGCCGAGCGCGACGATCGAACACAGAGCAACCCCCCGAGCGATAGAGTGCATGGCGCACTGTATCAAGCGGCGCGCAGAGCGAAGGCGGACGGGCGCACAGAAGTCTGAATGACAGCGATGGGGACGGAGAGCGATCGAGCGACGATGATTCGTGTTCCACCGCCTCGAACGTGCGGTAGATTTTCATCGTGGACCACAGAGGGGACGAACGCGAAGCGAACAAAAGTGCTGTCGCGGCGACGCTCGAGCCTGCCGCGCCGGAGCGCAGCGCCGAGGACAAACCGCCGCGCGAGGTGACCGCGCTCGCGAAGGTCGGCAAAGACACGCAGGGCGACGTCTCGACGCGACCAACTGGTTCAGCGTCGAAGTCTACGATGGCGCTGACAGGGTGCGTCGTCTTCGTGTTGCTTCCGGGCGTCGCCGGATGGAGCTTGCTCGCCGCACCATTTGGCGGAGCGCGAGAGCTCGGCGTGTGGATCGCGGCGCTCCTCGTACGCTTGATCGTCTGGTCACGCGGCGAAGCCAAAGAAAACGCGCGCATGGCCTCCGCCTTTCGTGCGCTCGTTTCGGATGAAGCGAACGCCCTGCCCGCGGCCATCGCGGCGCTCCAACGAGCCCGGCCTCGAAGCGCGCTGGCGTCGCGGGGGACGTTTGCGCTCGTGCAGGGGTTGTTCGATCGCGGAGCCTTCGAGGACGTCGAAATCGCGTGCAGCGCACTCCTCCCGCAGCTCGGTCCATCGGCGAGCTATGCGCGGCGAACGATCGAGGTGATCCGGATGCTCGCTGCGGCAGCAGTCGGCAATCGCGCGGCCCTCGATGAAGCGCTCGCCGCGCAGCGCGCGATGGTTCAGGACAGCGGACGAGCAGCGACGCGCATCGTCGTCGAATCCGTCGCAGAGTTCGTGCAGGGAGACGTCGATGGCGCGAAGGCTCGACTTCGCGCAGCGTGGAGCAGCCTGTCGGACGCCAGCGTGAGCGCTTCGATGCTCGCTCACGCCATCGAGACATACGGGGACGAAGGCCATCGCGCAGACCATGCACCGTTTCGCGGCGCGGCTCGTCACCTCGCCGAATATCTTCGGCTGTCTGTGCGCGAACAGTATGCCGCGATCCACGACGCGTGGAAGGCCATCGAGCGCGCGCATTCAGCGATCGGAGCGGACCGCAATCGTTCGGCTGTCGGTCCGAGCGTCGCGGTGCAACGAAACGCCGCGCACGCTCCGAGCACCCTGCGCACGTTGGCCGCGATCGGCGCATTGGCGATCGCGACCTACCCCTATTGGGGTGCGCGACTCGGGCACGGATCGCCGACGACGTCGCTGCGCGTCGCCTTGTATTGCGTCGCGGCGCTCACGATGGCGTGGGCGATGTTTGCCTCGCCGGCGCCGTCGCCCAAAGCTGACGTTGGCGTTGCGCGCGTCGCGAGGCCAGAGCTCTACGCGCTCGAATCGCGGTGGGCACTCGGCGAGCGCGAGTCGACGCAGGCCGGGTACGAGGCGATCAGCGGCTCGCGAACGGACGGAGGGGACGTCGCGCTCGCGTGCGAAAAGCTCTCGCGACTCGCCGAGATGCGTGGAGAGTTCGAACGCGCTCACCTGTACGCGCGTCGCGGCGTCTACGCGTTGAGCGACGACGACGTGTCCGAAGACGAGGGCGTTCGCGCCAGGGTCATTTGGCGATGGGCCGAGGCGCTCGCCACAATTGGGCGCGTCGAAGAGGCAGACTTCGCATCGCGAGGCCTCGTGCCGCTCGCCCACGTCGGCCTTTGCGAGAAGTTCTTGCGCTTCCGCGCCGCGGTACGCGAAGACAACGCGAGCGCAAAGGAGCTCGCGAGGGAGCTCGAGCCATTCGCGTTCGGGCAGGACGCGCTGTTGGTGAGCGCTGTGCTCGCTGAGGACGATTCGACGCGCGACGCGCGCCTGCGCGCGAAGCTCACCCAGCAGCAAGACGCCCGTCGTTGGCTTACTGCGATCGCCCCGCGCTACGCGGCGATCGTGCTCCGAAAATCGACGGACAACCCAAGCGACTGACCGGCGGTCATCGTGGTAGAACTCAGCTCGATGAGGTAGTTCGCGCCCGGGCGCTCGAAGGCCCGGGGCTGTCCTGAAACACGTTGCCGCTTCGCTGGCGGGTATCGCCCCCCGACGCCGCAGCCGACGCTTCCGTCGCGAACTCGCGTTGCGGTTCGCGCCAGTGGTAACGAGTCGAGGGACAGTGCATGGCCTGACCGAGGGTGGGGACCGCAGCGTCCCCTGCGAAGCGTTCGTCGCTGCAATGCTGCAAAGACCAGCGCAAACGCAGTCCGTCAATCCACCGGTCGAGCAGCGCCGTCGGAGACAGTCATGGGATTTTTCGACAAGGTGAAGAACTTCGTGGGCGGGAGCTCGATGGTGAACATCGAGTTTACGGAGATCGAGCGGCAGCCTGCGAGCTCGGCGACGCTCCCGATCGGCGACAGCGTGGTGAAGGGCAAGTACAAGATCACCGCGGTCAAGGACTGCGTCGTGCTCGCGCACATCGCCGAGTTTCGTACGCGCTGGACCGAGCGCGACGGGACGCTCGGCACCATGCACGTCGAGGATCGCGTCGACGAAAAGAACCAGGTAATCGGCGCGCCCTATCAGTTTCCGTACACGATGAAGCCCGGCGATGTGATGGAGGCCGGCTTCTGCATCGGCGACGTGCGGATCCAGGACTTCTTGATGAAGTCGTACGGAGTGGCGACGCCGACGCCGCCGATCGAGGTGTTTCTCAAGGTGATCGTCGACGTGAAGGGCTCGCCTTTCGACCCCGAGTGCGAACAGAAGATCACCGTCGTCTGAGCGTGAGCCCTCGTGCGCTGGCTGGCGCGTCTGTTGGGCGCCCCGTCGCGACTCAGAAGCTGTCCCACAGCGGCTCGTCGATCTCCTCGCAGAGCGACTCGACGTCGAGGTCTTCGTTGTTCGACAACAGCACCGACGTGACGTCGTCATCGTAGTAGCGCACGTAGTACGTCGCGGTCCCCGCCCACGCGCCGCTGTGCGAGATCGACGGGTTGTCCTCGTCCTGGTCGACCGACCACCCGTAGCCGTAGCCCTGGCCGTCCGCGTCGATCTCCGAGCCGTCATCCAACGTTCCCGGCTCGCGCATCGCCTCGAGAGATTCGCTCGAGAGCAGCGTCGCGTCTCGCATCGCGCGCTCCCAACGGACCAGGTCGTCGAGGCAGGTGAACACGTTTCCATCGCCTTGGATCACGCTGGGCTCGAGGCTCTCGACGTACTCGTCTCCGTCCTCTTTGTACCCGGTGACGCGGCGCTCGATCCGACGTCGCGTCGAATCCAGCGCAAACGTGCTCAGCATCCCGAGCGGGCCGAACATCCGCTCCCTCGCAAACTCCGAGTAGCGCTTGCCGCTCACGCACTCGACCAGCCGCGCGAGCAGCGCGTAGCCGCTGTTGTTGTACTCGTAGCGCGTTCCCGGAGCGCTCACCATGCGCTTGCTGTTCAACCACTGGACCAGCCCCTCGTTCGTGAGCCGCTCGAACTCTTCGTCGGTCCCGTCCCACGCGTCCCCGCTGTAGTCCGGAAGCCCCGAGCAGTGCCACAACAGATCCTGCACGAGGATGGGCCGACCGCGCGTCGCGATGGTCAAGTCCGAGATGTGCGAGCGCACTTCGTCCTCGGCCGTGAGCGCTCCGTCTTCGATGAGCAGCGCGACCGCGGTCGCCGTGATGTGCTTGGACACCGACGCCAGGTCGAACACCGAGCGCGAAGAGAGCGCCTCTCCGCCGAGCGCCTCGACCCCGTACCCCTTGCGAATCAACACCTCGCCGTCGCTTACGACGAGCAGCGCGAGTCCCGGCCCGTCGTCGTCTACGTGCTCGGCAATCACCTCGTCGATCGCCCGTTGGAGCTTCGCCATACCCGATGATCCTGCGCGCGGCGCAGACGACGCAACCACCAACGTAGTGCGCGGGCGATCGGCGCCGCGGCGTTCAGCGACAGCCTGCGGCGCTGGACGGGTCCCCTCTCGGCGCGAAGCCCCTCAGCGCTCGCGGCGCCGACGCGCGCGAACCGCGACGCTCGCCGACAACACCGCCAACCACACGATCGACGATCGACCGCCCGTCGAACGGCCCGGCACAGCGCACCCGCACGCGCCTGCGCCGGACACCACGTTGCCGCCCGCATCCGCGACAGAAGCGTCCATCACGCCGCTGTCGGCTCGGCCGCTGTCCATCGCGCTCGTCGCGTCGTCGCCAGCGTCCGCGACGACCATCACGTCTTCGATCGGAGCGGCGTCGGAGCTCGCGTCGGGCATCATCGCCGCGACGCACATCCCCGTGGACTCGTCGCACATCGGCGTAGCGCCGCTGCAGTTGCCGCTCGCGCTCATCGACGGCACGCGCGGGTCGGTGCGAGCTGCCCCTGCCTCGCGAGGATCGGAGTCCGGCGCGCAGTCGTTGTCGCTGTCGCGATCGAGAAAGTCCGGACCGTCCGTGGCGCGATCGCTGTTTGCGGGATTCATCGCGTCCATTCCGCGTTCAACAGAGTCGAGAACGGAGTCTCCATCGCTGTCGGTGTCGCGATAGGAAGGCGTCCCGTCCATGTCGAAGTCATCGCCCATCGACGGGTCGAGCGTCCGTTCGATCGTCGTGGCGATGCCGTCACCGTCGTCGTCCTCGTCGAGAAAATCCGGCGTTCCGTCCATGTCTGTGTCGCGGTCCGAGCCCACACACGCAGCGCCACCGTCGCCTGCATCCGCGCCACCGTCGGCGCCCGCACATCCGCCGCGCTCGATCGCGTTGGAAACGCCGTCGCCATCGCTGTCATCCGCTGGGTCGAGGAAGTCTGGACGCATGTCCATATCCCGATCCATCACGCCCTCGGCGCGATCGAGCAGACCATCGCCGTCGCTGTCCGTATCGAGGTGCGACGAAACACCGTCGCCGTCGAAGTCGTCACCCATGGACGTGTCGAGCGTGCGCTCTTCGCGCGTGAGAATGCCGTCGTCATCATCGTCCTCGTCGAGCGCGTCGATGAGCATGTCGCGATCGGAGTTTCGCGGGGCCATCGGATCGCCCACCTCCGCGCGGTCGTCGATCCCGTCGCCGTCGCTGTCGGCGCGCATCGGGTCCGTTCCGATCCTGCGCTCGGTGCTGTCCGACAGTCCGTCCATGTCTGCATCGCCGTCCGCGCACCGGCCCGTCATCGGGACGCACGTGCGACGATCCATCGGACAGTCGGCGTCCGATCGGCACTCGACGCAGGCCCCCGCGCGAATGCCCGTCATGAGACACAAGGGCGTGCTCGGATAAGACGCGGCGCACTCCGTGTCGCTCGAGCACCCGACGCACGAGCGGCTGCGCGGCGAGCAAATCGGCGCGTCCGATGGACATTGCGCGGCGCGGGTGCACACGCACAGGCCCACCGTGCGGTCGCAGGTCAACGAGCCCGTGCAGTTGGCGTCGGGCGCTCCGGGCATCGTCGCGGCCGTGCGCGCTGCGCCCACCTCGCGCGCATCGGGCAGACAGTCGTTGTCGCTGTCGAGGTCGAGGTAATCCGGCGTCCCGTCCATGTCGGTGTCGACCGTGCAGTTGCCTTCGGTCGTGTCCGAATGGCCGTCCCGATCTGCGTCGCCAGCCATGTCGCGCGCGAGGGTCTGGATGACCAGCGAGCCCACCATCTGATCGTCTTGCGTCGCGCTCGAGCTGTACGCGAAGGTCAGCGAGGTCGCGCCGTCCGCGATGATCGGACGAAAGTCGTACAGCTCGTCGTCGCGCCGCCCCGCAGGGAGCATCGGCGCGCCGAGGACGTTGTCCCCCTCGAGGCCCACCGGAGCGCCCACCGCCAACGTCGAGGTCGCGTCCGATCCGCCGAACGAGCCCGTGGTCGTGAGCCCCGAAAAGATCCCCATCGCCGCGTTGGAGGGGGAGTCCGAGTCATCCGAGCCACCGGCGTTGCTCGTGACCAACATTCCGTTGACGCGCACGGGCTGGTCTTCTTCGTTGACGTTCCACTCGAAGTGAATGCCCAACGACGCGGCGAACGGCTCGGACCGCGGAGAGCTCGCGGGGCAGTTGTTGGCCACCGGAGCAGGCAACGGCAGCGGGATGGTCGTCATGAACCCCGCGTTGGCGGCGCCCTGATACATCACGACGTTGCGCAGCGGAGCAGCGTCGTTTTCGTACTCGACCACCAGCGAGTGTCCGAGCACGAACGGGTAGTTCGGAAACATCGACGAGCGATCGCCGCGCTCTGCCACGGGAACATCCAACGGCCCGCCCGCGCTCCCTCCCGTCGCGAGGAGCGCACGCACGGCCATGGTGACATCGGTCGACCAGGTTCCCCAGAAGAAGCCGTACGTCGGGCTTCGCACGGAGAAGTCGGGCATCCCTTCGAGCGTGCGCGTCGTGGCGCTCGAGCCCGTACCGAGGATCACCACGCGCGGATTGCCCGCCGGTCCTGCGGGAACCATCGCCGTGCCCGCCATCGTCGCCGACACGAGCACCGCCCGCCGCACACGCGAGCCCATCGGCAGCCGAAGATGAAACGTCCCGTTCGACAAGCTCGTCTCGGATCCAGCGACGCCCCACCCATCCACCGTCACGCCGCCGCGCAACGTGTCGCTGATGGCGGTCACGAGCGTCTGCGCCGCCCCCTCGCGCGCGACGCTCGCGCACGTCACCGCGCAAACCAACGCGATCCCCAGTGAGTGACGGCGGCGCGTTGGCCGCGTGCTTCGACGATCCATGATCTCTCCTCGCTTGCTAACACGATATCCGAAGCTCGCTCGACCGAGGCGACGCTGCCGTTGTGCACCGAGAGGGACGCGGCCAACGCCTCCAGCGCGCTGTGGACTGAAGTCTTCACTGCGATCGAGCCCGAGGGGATCCCGCTGAGGACTGCACTCCGCAGTTTCGGGGATCGACCGTGGAAATCACTGGGGATTGCGGCGCTGCTCGCGACGAGTCGCGCTGGCATTGGCGCTGCAAAGACTCAGGGAGCGACGAGAGACGTCGCTTCGGAGGTGCTTCGATGGCTCGGGTCTTCACAGTGTTGGGTTCGGTCTTCGCGTTGTCGCTCTGTGGAGCTTGTGCGCCTGGAGCCGCGATGCTCGAGGACGCACAGGCGCCCGACGCGGAGCGAGGAGACTCCGGCGTTCTGGCCGATCGCGCTGCGATGGGTCCGACCGAAGACAGCGGAACCGAGCAAGACGCCGCCTCCCTCGACAGCGGTGTGATGAGCAGGGCCGACGCCGCGCGCGACGGCCGAGTCGACCCGCGGCCCGACGCATCCAGTGTGGACAGCGGTCCCAGCGCCGATAGCGGCACCGGCGACGGCGGAGCGACCGCGCCCCGCGGCGCTCGCGTGGTGCGCGACGGGTGCACCGGAACCCCGGGGCCGCTCGCAGGAACAACGTGCCGCACCCTCGAAATCACCTGCGGCGGACTCGAGTCGCTGCAGGTCGAGCTGCTCATCGCGCAGCCGCCTTCGTCGATGGCCGCGCGCGGCGTGATTCTCTTCGGGAGCGGAGGGGCGGGCACAGGCCTTTGGTCCGGTCCCGACGCGGCCAACGGCGCGATGGACCGCCTCCGCAACGCGGGCTTCATCGTCATCGAGCGACGCTGGCTCAACGACCGAAACACTGGGTGGTTTCAGAGCACAGCGGGGCTCGGGGTCGCCGCAGCGGCGTGCCGACACGCGACGCTCTCGCGCTGGATCGACAGCACCTATCGAAGCGGCACCATGGCGTTCTGCGCGACGGGCAACTCCGGCGGAAGCGCGGAGCTCGCCTGGTCGATCACACGTCAGGACACTGCGGACGTCATCGACTTCGCCGTTTCGACCTCGGGACCGCTTCACCGCGCAGACTACGGATGCGCGACCACGCCGCCGACCGCATGGACCACCGAGTGCGCTGCGCTGAAAGACCGCTACTGCGCGAGCTGCGCGTCCCGCACGTGCACGTTGCCCAACGGCGTGCGCTCGGTGATCGACAGCTCGTACGGGATGCAGACGACCTGCTCGGGTCGCACCACGCCGTTCGACGGCGATCGCATGCTCGCCGACAGCCCTGCGGCCAGGACGGCCCGCTTGAACCTCCCGCACACGCGCGTCGCCTTCTTGATCGGAGCGCTCGACGGCGGCCCCTATCTCCCGCTCGCCGCAGGCCTCTACGAAGCGATGCGCGCCGCGGGCACCAACACGACGTTCTCTGTGCTGTCAGGGGTCGACCACGAGCTGCAGAGCTTCACCGATGGCGCGCGCCGCATCGAGACCGAGATGCTCATGAACTGCGTCCGCCGCCGCTGAGCAGCAGAGTCACATCGTCATCGTCAAGCAGCCCGTCGTGGGGTCGACGGGCAAGGCGACGTTGCTCGTAAACGAGGCGTTGTTGACGGTCTCCGGCGAAACGCAGCGGATCTCCGTGGCCTGATCGTCGGTCTCGCAGGATCGGTCGGAGCGCGCGCACACCACGATGGCGTTCGATCCTTCGCCGGCGCAAACGCAAGACTCGAGTCCGCTGTCGGCCCCGCAGCCCTGGCCGGCGTCGACGGAGAAGCACCCCGTGCGAGCCAGCGCGGCGATTCGCTCGCGGGACGCCCCTCCGTCCGCGAACTCCGGCGGGCGACCGTCTGGCTGGCACGCGCCGCCGAAGCGAGCGCGCACTTCTTTTCTCTCGCCGCGCGCGATGCTCACGTCGCGAATCTTGACGACGAGATATCGAACAACACCAGAAATCAACTGCCCCCCGCGCACACGCACGCGAAAGGCCGTCGGACTCGTCGGCGCGTTGCGCAGTCGAACCGCGATGCAGTGCTGGTTCACGTTGACGGCCAGGGGGAACACACCGGAGGCCAACACCACGTCGTCTCGATCCGCGCGGGTCACCTCGACCGCGAAGCGGTATGGCGTCGTGGTCTCTGAATTCACTGGCGGATGCTCGATGCGCACCACGAGCAACGACTCTGGAAGCACCGTGCAGCCATGGGCAGCGCACGCCGCCAACATCGCTGCCGCGCGAAGCCAGCGCACGCTACCGAGCAAGATCGACCTCCAACACACGGCCCATCGTCCCGTCGTACTCGCGTCGTCCCAACACGACGCCGAGCGTCGTTCCGACGGCGACGGCGACCGCTCCTCCCACAACGTAGGGCCACCACACGATGGGCGGGCGCGGGCGCGGGAGCAGCTCGATACGCACCGAGGTGAGCTCGTCGTCGCGCACCTCGGCGCGGGCCGTCCTCGCGAGGTGCTGCGCGTCGGTCACTTCGAGCACCGCCGCGCCAGGGGCGAGCTCGACGTCGATCGCACCGCGTCCCCTCACCACGCCGTTGACGCGAATGGTCGCGGACGAGACGTTGCTCGAGATGCGCAGACGTCCCGCAGGCGGAGCAGAGCGCTCGAGCACGATCGTCTCGGTGAGGCGCTCGCCGCGCGCGAGGTTGAGCTCGAGCACGCGCTCACGAAACCGCTGCCGCTGAACCACCACTCGATGCGCGCCGGGGTCGACCTCGATCGGATGGCTCGGGTCCACAGGGGCGCCGTCGAGCAGCACTTGCGCGCCGCTCGTGGCGACCGTCAGGCTGATCGTCGCCAGCGCGCTCTGCGCGTCGCGAACGATCGATTCCATTTCTGCGCGCCCCTCGGCGGACACACGCTCGCCTGCCACCTGAAAGAAGCGCGTCGCCACCGCGCGCACCGAACGATACCGCCCTACGGCGACGTAGCTGCGCGCGAGCGCGTAGTACACGATGGGCACAGGGCATCGATCGCCGAGCGGCTCGAGCGTCGCGACGACCTCCGCCCAACGCTCGGCGTCTCGCGCGGCGACCGCGCGCGAAAGCGCCTCGCCGCACAGGGGATCCGGCGCCGACTGCGCGTGTGCGCCTGCGGGCCACGCGGCAAACGCAGCGGCGAAACACAGGCGACGCGCACGACTCACGGAACGCAGTCTACCGTCCATTGGTCCCGACAGCGCGGAGGATTTCGTGCGGGAGTCGCGCCCGCCCCGACGGGCGAGGATGGTTGACGCCCCGCGTCGCGCCGCGGTCGAACGACGTGCGAAGCCCCGCCGCTCCCGTGACTCGACGCTGGCGCATCGGAGCTTTGCGCGTGGAGCGACGAAGCTCCGCGAGACTCGACATCGTCGCTCGAAACATCGCTCGAAACATCGCTCGAAACATCGCTCGAGGCGTCCCCAACAGCGCTCGGCTCGGTCGTCGGCTCGGCGATCGAGCCAGAGGAAGCCGAGGCGTCGACCACCGCGACGTGCGCGGCGCTGTTGTGACGGCGGGATCCAGCGAAGCCGACCAATCCCACCGCGCTGAGCAACGACAGGGCGCCCACGACAATCACCCCAGCGCGCACGAGTGAAGTTCGGCGCTGCGCTGTGTGCACGATCGCGTCCGCCGATGTCGGCAGCGAGGCGCCCGCGTCGGTCGCGGTTGCCTCTGCGCTCGGAGCAGAAACGAGGCTCTGGGTGCCGGGCTCTGAATCGTTCTTGGCGATTCTGTGAGCGTCTCGCACGGTCTCGGGCTCTGCCGGCGGAGGCTCGGGCTCGAGATCGGCGCGCCTCGCCGCGTCGTCGAGGGGCGCGCTCGTCGCGGACACGAGCGCGTCGCGCCACGAGCGCCGCTCGACCAGCGCGGCGGCGAGAAAGTCGCTCACCTCGGCGGGTCCCACGAAGACGCCCGTCGACGCGATAAACGCCTCGAGCGAGCGCGCAAGCTCTTCAGCGGTCGCGAACCGGTCGCTCGCCGCGGGCGCGAGGGCCTTCATCACGATTCGCTCGAGCTCTACAGGGTAGCCGTCGACGAGCGACGAGGGCGCAGGCGCGCCCGCGAGGACCGCGGCGATCGTGGCGGCCTCGCTGTCTGCCTTGAAGAGTCGACGGCGCATCGAGCACTCCCAGAGCACGACGCCGAGCGCGAACACGTCGACGCGCCGGTCGATCGGCTCGCGGCGAAACTGCTCGGGAGCCATGTACGCGATCTTGCCCTTGAGCGCGGCGTTGGTCGTGCGCTCTGACAGTCGCTCGGTCCACTGCGCGATGCCGAAGTCGAGGACCTTCGTGAAGCCGTCGTACAGGACGTAGACGTTTTGCGGGGACACGTCGCGGTGGATCACGTTGACTCGTCGCCCATCGGCGCCCACGAGCTCGTGCGCCGCGTGAAGGCCGCGCGCCGCGTCGGCGACGATCCTCGCGCCGATCGCATAGGGCAGCCCGCCCAGCGAAGCGATCGCAGACAGCACGGTGCTCAGCGGCTCGCCGTGCAGGTACTCCATCACGATGTACGACGTGCCTCGCTCGGAGCCGTAGTCGGTCACGCGACACACGTTGGGGTGATCGATGCGCGCCGCGAGCCTCGCCTCGTCGAGAAACATCGTGACGAACGTCGGATCGGACGCGACGTGCTCGTGCGCGGTCTTCACGGCGACCCATCGCTCGAAGCCGCCCTCGGCGTGCTGTCGCGCGAGGTACACCGCGCCCATTCCACCCGCGGCCAATCGGTAGCGAAGCTCGTAGCGCCCGAGAGAGCGTCGCTCGACCGATGCGTGCAAGCGAGAGAGTGCTTCGTGAAGTGCGACCACTGTCGACTGAAGGAATCAATGATAAAGAACCCCGAGTCGAGATTCCAGCGGATGAGCGAAGAGGACACACGACTGGATCCTTCGATCACGACGTCGATCCATCACCGCGCGCTCGGGCTGCGCTGGCGGGATGCGCGCGGCGCGAGGGGGGTCAACATCACCCGCCGCGTCGTGCTCGGAACCGCGAAACACCTGCCCGAATCGATTCAAGACACGACCGTGTCGCGCCTGCACGCCGAGCTCGAGCTGCGTGACGACGGCTTGTGGGTGCGAGACCTCGGCAGCAAGAACGGCACGTTCGTCGACGACGTGCGCGTCGCGCTCGCGCGGGTCGAGCGAGGGCAGACGCTGCGGCTCGGCCGCACGACCATGAGCATTTTGTGGGACGAGTCGCCGGCCACCATCGAGCTGTCGACCAAGAGCGCGTTCGGCCCGCTGCTCGGCGCGAGCGTCGCGATGCGCGCGATGTTTCGAGAGCTCGAGCGGATCGCCGCGCACGACGTCACCGTCTTGCTCCGCGGCGAGACGGGCACGGGCAAAGAGCTCGTCTCGCAGGCGATTCACGAGCGATCTGGCCGCGCTTCGAGCCCGTTCGTCGTCGTCGACTGCGGCGCCCTCACCGAGACGCTGCTCGAGAGCGAGCTGTTCGGTCACGCGCGCGGCGCCTTTACCGGAGCGATCGGCGCGCGCGCTGGCGTGCTGGAGAGCGCCAACGGCGGCACGGTCTTTCTCGACGAAATCGGCGAGATGCCGCTCGCGCTCCAGCCGAGGCTCCTGCGCGCGCTCGAAGACCGCACCGTCCGTCGACTCGGCGAGAACCAACGCCGATCGTTCGACGTTCGAGTGATCGCCGCTACGCACCGTGACCTGCGCGCCATGGTCAACGACGGGACGTTTCGAGAGGACCTCTATTTTCGACTCGCCGTCGTCGAGTGCGAGATCCCTCCGCTGCGCGAGCGGCGCGAGGACATCCCGCTGCTAGCCGCGCATTTCGCCGCTAAATTCGCGGCCAATCTGTCGGCCGACGACCTCTCCGAGCTCTCGACCCAGAGCTTCGCCGGCAACGTGCGCGAGCTGCGCAACGCCGTCGAGCGCCGCGTGGTGCTGGGTCGCGCTTCGGCGCGGCTCGACATCCCTGCGCAGAGCGCGGCGCGATCGGTTCCCGTCGAGTCTGCGCAGCCGCTACCGCTCGACCTCGCGACGCCATTCAAAGTGCTGCGCGACCTTTGGACCGATCGGCTCGAGCGCGAATACCTACAAGGCCTGCTCTCGCTGCACGCCAACAACATCTCGGCCGTCGCCAACGCCGCCGGACTCGATCGCAGCTACGTCCATCGATTGCTCCGAAAGCACGAGCTCGGCTGATCGACAGCGGTTGGTCTCGCCCCGACTCCAACGCTCAGCATTGGTCTATTCTGGATTGGGTCGCCCGGTCACTTCACCTCGACCGCGATCTTCCCTTTGTGAAGCCGCACTTCGAGCGCGTCGCCCGTTTGCACCTGCGCGCTGTCCACGACGGCCTTGCCCTCTTTGAGCGCCACTGCGTAGCCGCGGCTCAAGATCGCCAACGGGCTCAGCGCGTGCAGCTTTCCCGCGAGCTGCGCGAGGGCGTCTCGCTGCGACTCGATCGATCGCTGCGCGGCGGGGCGCAGCTCCTCCGTTCGCTCGCGCAGTTGCCGCGATTTATCGAGCATCACCCGCTGCATCGCCGGGCGCAGCCTCGCTTCGAGCGAGCTCATCGTGGCGCGGTCGCGCGCGAGTCGCGATCGCGGATGCGCCCCTTGCAGGCGTTGCTCGGCGCGCCCGAAGACCATCTTCGCTTTGCGCACACGGCCGCGCAGCAAGGTCGCCATGCGCGCAACGGACTCGTCGATCCACTGTCGCGTAGGCTCGGTGAGCTTGCGCGGGTCGCCGAGCCGCTTCTCCATGCGCCCGAGAAAGACGCGACGACGATTGACCATCGCGTGCGTGGCCTTTGCGGCTCGCTTGCTCAGCGTCGAGAGCTCGTCGCGCACGACCCGCAGCTCGGGCACCGCCATCTCTGCGGCATTGGAGGGCGTCGCCGCGCGGACGTCCGCCACGAGGTCGGCGACCGTATGGTCCACCTCGTGTCCCACCGCAGAAATCACTGGGACTCTCGAGTTCGCGATCGCACGGGCCACCCGCTCGTCGTTGAACGCCGCCAGGTCTTCGCTCGACCCTCCCCCGCGTCCGACGATCACCACGTCCACCATGGGGAGCGTCTGGATGCGCTCGATGGCGGCGACGATCTGCGCGGGGGCGTCCGTGCCTTGCACGAGCGTGTTGGCGATCACGACGCGCGTCGGCCACCGCCGAGAGAGCACCCTGCAAATGTCGGCGAACGCCGCGCCGGTCCTCGCGGTGACGACCCCCACAACCCGTGGAAATTTCGGGAGTCTTCGCTTTCGCTCGAGCGCGAAGAGCCCCTCCGCGGCGAGCTTCTTCTTCAGCGCTTCGAGCGCCGCTGCGGCGCTTCCGGCGCCAGAGATCATCGCGGTCTCGACGATGAACTGAAACGACCCGCGCGGCGCGTAGAGCGACGCCCTGCCGCGCACGACGACCTGCATCCCTTCGCGCAGATCCAGGCGCGCCTTGGCGAGCGCCCCCTTGAAGAAGCAGCACGAGACCCGCGCGTCTTGCTCTGGATCCTTGAGGTCGAAGTACGCGTGCCCCATGGACGAGACCTTGAGCTGCGCGATCTCGCCCTCGACCCACACCTGGGGAAATCTCTCTTCGATCGTCCCCTTCACCTGCCGATTGAACTCGGCCACGGTGAGCGCTTTGGGGCGCACAGGAAGCACTCGAACGCCCGGCTCGTTCATCACCGACGGGTCATACCGCACCGCGGCGAGACGCGCCCATTTTCGCCAATCGTCGGCGCGAGGGTGACGAAACAACGGTCGTCGGCTCACTAGGCGGTTGACGGTGGGCCCCGTACGCGGGAGATACCGAGACGGAACCGATGCCCGATCCCGCTCTGGCGCGCCTGCTCGACCGACGCTTCATCGCCGTGACCGGCAAGGGCGGGACTGGCAAGACCACGCTCACCGCCGCGCTTGCCATCCTCGCAGCGCAGCGCGGAAAGCGAGTGCTCGTGTGCATGTCGCAAGCGCGCGAGCGCCTGAGCGCCATGCTCGAGACCGAGTTCATCGACACCGACGTCAAGAACATCCTCGCGTCGATCGACGCGGTGAACATGGAGCCAGAGGCCGCGCTCGAAGAGTACGGCATGATGATCCTCAAGGTCCGCGCGCTCTACAAAGCCGTGATGGACAACCGCGTGGTCAAGGGCTTCATCCGAGCCGTCCCGGGGATGGACGCGTGGAGCATGTTGGGCAAAGCCCTCTTTCACGTGAAAGAAGAGGAGAACGGCAGGCCCAAGTACGACGTCGTGATCCTCGACGCGCCCGCGACGGGACACGGCGTGCAGATGCTCAGGGTCCCGATGGTGATCGAGAAGATCGCGCCGCCGGGCTTGCTGCGGCGAGAGGCGAGCGACGGCCTCGCGATCATGCGCGACCCGTCCAAGAGCGCGGTGGTCTTGTGCACCCTGCCCGAAGAGATGCCCGCAGCAGAGACCGAAGAGCTCGTCGCGACGATGCGCAACGAGCTGCTGCTCCCGATCGGCGCGCTCGTGGTCAATCAGATCCTCTCGCCGCTCTTTCAGAACAAGACCCAACAAGCGCGCGACGCCGCCACGGCGCTCGAAAAGGTGAGCGCGTTCGCGCCGCTCGCGACCACCACACGCACACGCGCCACCCGCGAAGAGCTGCAGAAGGTCATCCTCGAGCGGCTCGCGAAGCTCCAACTTCCGCGCGTGTACGTCCCCGCCTTGCCCGTCGAGCGCGTGCGTCGTACGCACGTTCAAGCGCTGGCGAAGGTGCTCGCCGACGGCGGAATCTGAGCGGCGACAGGGTTGCCCCGTGGCCGCGCAGACGCCGCTCGGACCCGTCCCGTATCAGCCGCTGTTCTGCGAAGAAAACGCCTGGCAGATCGCGCGCGTCGCCCGCGATCACGGCCTCAAGGCGCGCGTCGTGTTCGTCACCAACGAGCACAAGCACGTCGCCATGCTACGGCAGAGCGCCAGCAAACAAAGCGACGGCTTGATTGTGTGGGACTACCATGTCTTCGTCGCCGTCCAGCGCGACGGACGGTGGGAGGCGTGGGACCCGGACACGACGCTGCCCTTGCCCACTCCGTACGAGCGCTACATCGCCGAGTCATTTCGCGACGAAGCGCGCTGGGAAGCTCGCTTTCGACCCAAGCTGCGCGTCGTCGACGCCGACCGGCTCTTGCGAGGGTTCGCCTCGAGCCGCGAGCACATGAAGGACGACGGCGGACAGTGGCTCGCAGAGCCCCCTCCCTGGCCAGCGATCATCGGAGAGGGCGGCGCCTACACGCTCGCCGCGTTGATCGACGCCCGCGACGAGAGAGCTGGCCCGTGGATCACACCCACAGACGCGATCACTGCGATCGAGCGCTGAGAGAAGACCGACGCCGCACGCCTACCGCCCCGCGCGCACGGTGAGGGCGCACCCGGGCGCGAGGTGATCGGTGAACCACTCGGCCAGCGCGAGCGAGTCCGCGCCGTCCGCGATGATCTCGCTCGCGCACGAGCGACACCCGAGCGTGAGCGCGCCGCGCCGAGGTGCCGCGCGAAACACGCGCCCCGGACGCGACGCAAACGCGCGCAGACAGCGGTCGTCGCAGAGCCAGAGCGCGCTGCCGATCACGATGGCGTCCTGCGCGCCCTTCTGGCGCACCGGCTCGCCGCCGCGCGTGAGCACCGCGAGCCACCGAGAGCACTCGGCGCAGAGCACCCGCGGAGGCTCGGTCGATACTGAAATCGACGTCCAGAAGGTGCGAGAGCGCAGGTCCTCGCGCCAACCGTCCGCGGGTTCGAGAGAAAACGTCTCGACGCGCGAACTGTCGACGTCGATGAAGAGCTCGCAGCGATCAGAACCGGCACGCTCCGCGAGAGCGTGGAGGGACAGAAGCTCGAGAACCGACGAGGTGTCGATCTGAAAGCCGTTCCATTTCCACGGCTTCATCGAGCCTAGCCAGGCAAATTCGCGACAGCTCGCGCACAAGAGAGACCACTCGACGCCCATGCGTTTCGGCGCCATGGTCGCACGTCGGACCGCAAAACGAGCGCAATTGTACAGCGGACTGCGGGTACACTCGCCGGCCGGCAGACACGCACCAATGAGCGAATCACCACGCATCGACGGGCTCGTCCTCTCCTTCGAGGACCACGGATTCTGGCTCGATTTGACGGAGACGCTGGTCGCGCACCCTCCCCCCGAGCCGCTCGCCTCGCGCATCGACGCCGCGTTCGAAGCGATGCGCGCGCTCGAGCGCGGGGCGATCGCCAACCCCGACGAGAAGCGCATGGTCGGGCACTATTGGCTTCGCGCCTCGAAGCTCGCGCCCTCCGACGAGCTGCGCGCGGCGATCGACGAGACCCGCGAGCGCGTGTTCTCGTTTGCCCGCGACGTGCACGAAGGGCTCGTCGCGCCGCCAGGCGGAGGACGGTTCGACAAGCTCTTGCTCGTGGGCATCGGCGGAAGCGCGCTCGGTCCGCAGTTCGTCGCCAACGCGCTCTCGCAGGGGCCGTCGGACAAGATCGAGCCATTCTTCTTCGACAACACCGATCCTCAGGGATTTTCGAGGGTTCTCGCGCGCATCGGCGACGGCCTCTCGCGCACGCTCACCGTCGTGGTCTCGAAGTCCGGCGGCACCAAAGAGACCCGCAACGGAATGCTCGCCGCGCAACGCGCATACGCCGCGCGCGGGCTCGACTTCGGCGCGCACGCGGTCGCCGTGACGCAAGAGGGATCCGAGCTCGATCGCGTCGCCGTGAAGGACCGTTGGATCGCGCGGTTTCCCATGTGGGATTGGGTCGGCGGACGCACGAGCGAGCTGTCCGCAGTGGGCCTGTTGCCCGCGGCCCTCCAGGGTCTCGACGGCGCGGCCATGCTGGATGGCGCAGCGCAAATGGACGAGCTCACGCGCGTCGAAGACAGCGCGAAGAACCCAGCGATGCGCCTCGCGCTCGCGTGGCACACGCTCACCAACGGCCGCGGAGAGCGGGACATGGTCGTCCTGCCGTACCGAGATCGCATCGAGCTCGCCTCGCGCTACCTCCAGCAGCTCGTGATGGAGTCGCTCGGAAAAGAGCTCGACCTCGATCAAAAGCCCGTCCATCAGGGGATCGCGGTCTACGGAAACAAGGGATCGACCGACCAGCACGCGTACGTCCAACAGCTCAGAGACGGCGTCGACAATTTCTTCGTGACCTTCATCGAGGCGCTCGACGACGAAGAGCCCGCCCCCGTCGAGGTCGAGCGCGGAGTGACCGCGGGCGACTACCTGTTCGGGTTTCTCGAGGGAACGCGCCGCGCCCTGGCGACGCAAGGACGCCGGTCGTTGACCATCACCGTCCGCCGCTGCGACGCCCGAGCGATCGGGATGCTCGTCGCGCTCTTCGAGCGGGCAGTCGGGTTCTATGCCGCGCTCGTCAACATCAACGCCTATCACCAGCCCGGCGTCGAAGCAGGCAAGAAGGCAGCAGCCGAGCTGCTCGCGCTGCAATCCCGCGTGATCGAGGCGCTTCGCGCGCAGGGCGGCGAGGCGGTCACGGCGAGCGAGCTGGCCGCGAGCCTCTCGTCGGACACCAGCGCTTCGGCGGACGCGACCGCTACCGTATGGCGAGTGCTTCGTCGGCTGGCGAGCAACGCGGGGCGAGGCGTCGAGCAGGTCGACGGACTCGGCGTGAGCACACGTTTTCGAGCTACGTTGTAGTTACCTCACTCGCGCGAGGCCGGGGAGCGCGAGCTTGACGCCGTCGAGAAAGAACTCGACCGCGACCGACGCCAGGATCAAGCCCATCACGCGGTTGATGACGTTCATCCCGGTGTGGCCCAGGGCGCGGCCGATCACCGTGGCCGAGCGCAGCACCAAGAAGCACACCAGCGCGACCACCAACAGCGCCACATAGAGGGCGCCCTTCTCGGGGATCGTGTCCGCGCGGGCGGCCAGGAGCATCGCCGACGCGATCGCCCCAGGGCCGCTCAACAAGGGAATTCCCACAGGAACGAGCCCAACATCGTCCTTCGTGCTCGCCTCTTCTTCTTCGCCCGGCGTCGTCTTCGTCGACGATTGCCGCGCGCCCATCATGTCCAGCGCGACGCCCATCAGCAGGATTCCGCCAGCGATCTTGAAGCCCGCCACCGAGATCCCGAAGAAGCGAAACAACAGCTGCCCGCACGTCGCGAAGACCGCGAGCACGATGAACACCGTCATCGCCGCGCGCCGCGCGATCAAGCGCCGCCGCACGTCCGTCTCTCGCCCCGTCAACGCGATAAACACAGGCAGCGCCGCGAAGGGATCGACGATCGCAAACAGCGACGCAAACGCCCCGAGCCCGAAGGTCAGTGCCGAAGTCATGTCAGTTCCGTTGAACAGCGGCCGCGCAGAAGCTCAGGGAGAATTCCCTCGAGTCTGACGGCGCCTGCAGCGGCGAGGCAATAGTGGTACACGCCCCTACCGTCAACGTGCGAACCGCGCGTAGCGCCCCGCGCGCTGGCGCCCAAGTCCGCGGCAAACACAGGGCGAGCGCGCAGGGATGCTACCCTGGCTCGAGCGCGTATCACGATCGCGCCCCGCCCTTCTATGGCCCATCGCCCCACCGAGTCCGACGCAGAGACCGAAGTCACCGCGACACCCGCGGTCGACTCCGATCCGCCAGAGCCGCCGGAGCCTCGGGACGACCACGACCCAGCGACCGCGCCGGGCCACGCGAAGGACGAGGCGACGCTCGACGAGACCCGCGCCCGACGTCGACGCTCGCGCAAGCGACGGGCGATCGCGTCGATCGCGTTCTTGCTGCTCGCCTCGGTGATCGCTGTGATCGCACGCACCGAGTGGGCCGCGAAGAAGACCATCGAGACCCTCGCGCAGCAGGTGCGAAGCCAGACCGGCCTCGACCTTCGCATCGGCCGCGCGGGCTGGTCCTGGCGCAGGCTGTCTGTGCACGCCGAAGACGTCGAGGTCCGTCACCCCACGGAGGGAATGCTCGCGCGCGTCACCTGGATCGACGTGCGCCCCTCGCTTCGCTCGCTGCTGCGCGGCGCGCCGCAGATCGCTGGCGTCGAGCTCGACGGCGGCGAGGTGCGCGTGGTGTTCAAGAACGGACTCCTCGCCAACGGCCCTGTCGTCAAGCCAGGACCACCACCTCCTCCTGGGCCGCCGCAGCTGCCCTTTCGCGACATCGCCCTGTCCGACGTGCGCGTCAGGATCGAGCACGACCAGGCCGGAACCATCACGCTCGAGTCCGTCGACCTCGATCTTCGCAACGATCAAAACCGACGACTGCTCGTGTCCGTGCTCTCGCGCGGAGGCTCGATCGCGAGCCCGATCGCGAGCCCCACGACCGGCGCGCGGTGCTTCGACGGCCCGGTGCGCAGGATCGAAGCGCGCCTGGAAGTCAGCAATTTTTCAGTGTTGCGCGTCGGCGCAGCGCACATCGAAGCGCTCGACGCCGAAGTGCACGTGACCGACGCGACTGTGCCGCTGAACATGCGCGAGACGATCCGCGCGAGCGTCACGGCGAGCGTTCCTTTGTCGATCGCTACTTGTCCGCTGCCTCGCGGCGCGCCGCTGTTGCGCGGACACACGCAGCTCGAAGCGACCGGCTCGTTCGACCCCGTCTCGATGGCCGCCGAGGTGCGTGGCCACGCGATCGCACGCGGAACGACCATCACCCTCGTCGACCCCAGGCCCCTCGGCCACAACGGCACCTTCGGCGGAGGGCAGCGAGTCGAGGTCGATTTTCACGGAACCCACCGCGCGATCGTAATCGATCGACTCGAGGGCCTCTACGGCGGCGGCCGTGTGTTTTCGCCGACGCCGCGCAGACCCGACAAGCCCCTCGTGCTCACCCTCGCGCCCACGTTTCGCCTCGACGGCGCCTTCGAGACCCGAGGGCTCAGGTTCGAGCAGCTCATGCGCGAAGTGGCCGTCACCGACTTCGCCAAGGTGCTCTGGAGCATCGACGCGCTCGGCGAAATCGCGCTCATCCCCGAGCGCTTCGGGCGGCCGCCGAACCGGCAAGAGCCGGCGATGCGCATCGACATCATCGCGGACACGAGGGACTTCGCGATCGTGAAGGACTTTCATCGCTGGGGTCCGCCCGAGCCGGTGATCTCCGTCCCCCGCGGTCGCGTCGCGCTCGCGCTCGAGCTCGACGCGCTCTACCTGCGACTGCGCAACTTGACCGCCGACGTCAACGACACGCACATCGTCGGCGACGAGGTCGAGGTCCGCACCGTTCACGAAGACGGCAAGCCCGACATGATCATCCGCAACA
The DNA here is from genome assembly GCA_001465015.1 of Deltaproteobacteria bacterium Ga0077539. Lineage (GTDB taxonomy): Bacteria > Myxococcota_A > Polyangia > Polyangiales. Next base: position 65,703 of record LNEO01000150.1, read on the forward strand.
TCCGGTCGAACAGCCTCGACCTCGCGGACATCGGTCACATCGCAGGCATTCCGATCGCGGGCCGCGCCGAGACCGTGATCAACGGCTCTGGGCCCTTCTCGGACATCGTCGTGACGGGCACCACGCGCGTGCGAGGATTTCAGTTCGCAGGCCTGCCCATCGGCGACGTCGAGACCGCGCCCGGCAAGCCTTGGGTCCTTCGCGGAATCACCCTGCGCAGCCCCGAGCTCATCGTGAGACACGGCCGAAGCGTGTTCAACGCGCACGATTCGATCCTGGATTTCTCCAGGTATACGCTCTACGCCGCCTCGCGCGTCGAGTCGTCGGACATGCAGCTCGCCGACTACTTCACGATGTTCGAGTTCGACGGCGACCCTGTCTTTACGCCGTACACCGGCGGGACGATGCAGGATTGCTCGGCCCCGTCGCACGACCGCAGCTTGCCCGTGAGCGAGTGCTGGGTCAGCGACAGCGCCCGTCCTCGCACCCGACGCGGCGATGAGCGCCCCACCAACGCGCGCCCGCGACACGGCTTTGTGCGCGCGAACGTCGAGTACGTCCTGGGGCGCCCCGGCGACGACCCCAAAGGCGTCTTGCGCGCGGACGTGCGCGGGTGGGACCTCGCGCTGCACGCATACGGCGAGACCGTTCAGCACGCCGACGTGCACGCGACCTACGATTGGCTCATTCGCGACCGTGGTTTTCGCGGATCCAGGCTCGACATCGAGTACGCCCGCGGCCGCGCCGCCAACGGAACGATCGAAGCCGGAGGCACCGTCGACCTCGGCGGACGAATGCACATCACGGCCTCCGTGCGCGCCGCAGACCTCGGCAGGCTGTCGCTCACCAGCGGCCTCGGGGTCCGCGGAATCGTCGATGGAACCGGCGTCCTCGAGGGCACCACCGCCTCGCAGCGCTGGTCCATCGACGCGGATATCCGCGACCTGACCGCGGCTCAACGAGAGTTCGGCGGCGTGCGACTGCGGCTTCGTTCGGCGCCCGACCCCTCCGGTCGCGCCGCACAAGAAGCGGTCAATCAGCGCCTGGCGAGACAGAGCGCGCCCATCGCTCCTGCGCCGCTGCCGGACCCTCAGCGATGGTCGCTCGTCGCCGACGCGATCGACGGAACGCTGCGGATCGACGGGAGTCTGCTCGTTCCGTTTACGCAAGAGCCGTGGCGCGACGCCAACGGCGTCTGGCAGCGCGATTTCGGCCGCTCGTGGCGCGACGCCGTGATGCGCGGCTCGATCGAGGCCTCGCAGCCCTCCGCAGCGCAGGGCGCAGTGGACCTTCTTCCCTGGCTTCCTGCCCGGCTCGTCGCGCGGCTCGGAGACGCGCCGGTCGCGCGCGCCGCAGCGCGGATCGACATCGACGAGCTCTCGCTGCGAACGCCCAGCAACGCCCGCGCCCGCGTGGCGCTCACCGCCCTCGACCTCCGCGCGATGGGCGTGCGCGTGGCGCTCCCTGCGAACGCGCCGCTCGCGGTGTGCGCGAACAACGGGCAGCTCTGGATCGATCCTGCCGCCGCGCGCTCGTCCGAGGTGTGCGCGCGACCGCCGCGCGGTCTCTTCTCGAACGCGGTGCGCTCGGCGGTAAACGCCTTTCCCGTCGCGCCCATCCTGGGGCCCGAGGGGCTCGAGCTCGAGCTCTCGGGCGGCGCGACCACCGACGGCAGGCTCGCGCTCGCGGTGCGCGGCTCGGCGGACCTCGCGCAGATCGCCAGGCGCGTGCCCGAGCTCGTGCAGAACGCCCGAGGCACAGCGAGGTTCAGCGTCGCGGTCGCGGGCGACACCGCCGCACCAGAGCTGCGCGGGCTCGTCGAGCTCGACTCGGGCAGCCTGCAAGTCGCCGCGCTGCCTCAGCCGGTCGACGACCTCGACTTGACCGTTCGCCTCGAGGGAACGCAAGTGACCCTCGAGCGCGCGCGCGCGCGATTCGGCGCGAGCTCCGTGGACCTTTCGGGCGGCACGTTTCGAGCGCGCGGACGCGACCTCGAGCGCGCAGACGTCCCTGTCATCGTTCGCAACCTCGCGCTCACGCCCAGCGCTGGCGTCGAAGTGGCGCTCGAAGCCGACGCGCGAATCACCTACGCGGACGGCGATCCGCTGCCGACCCTCTCGGGCAACGTCACGCTCAACCGCGCGAGGTACACGCGCAACATCGACCTCGCGCTCATTCAAGACAGCGCCAGCGGAGGGTCCGCGCCCGCGCCCGAAGAGCCGTACGACCCGACGAAGGACCGCGTGCAGCTCGCGCTCACCGTGCGCGCGAGAGAGCCTGTCCGCATCCGCAACAACCTCATCGACGCAGACGTCGCGCTCTCGCCGTCCACTCCGTTTCGAGTGGTCGGAACAGACCAGCGGCCCAGCGTTCTCGGGATGCTCTCGATCCCGCGCGGCCGCGTCTTTTTCAGAGGAAACGAGTTCGAAGTCCGTCGCTCGCGCATCGAGTTCGACAACCCCGAGCGCATCTCGCCGACCTTCGACGTGCTCGCGACGACCGACATCCGTCGATCGAGCGAGAGCCAGGGGACCCGCAATCAATGGCGCATCGATTTGCACGCGTACGGGACGCGTGACCGCTTCGCGCTCGACATGAGCGCCGAGCCCTCGCTCTCGCGCGAAGACATCGCGCTCATGCTCGCGTTTCGTATGACCCGCGCCGAGCTCGACCAGCTCGGCGCCGGAGAGTTCGGCCAGATCCTCGCGCTCGAAGCGCTCTCGAACCTCGCTGGAATCGACCGCATCGTGCGGCGCAACGTCCCGCTCATCACGGACTTCAACATCTCGAGCGGCTACTCGCCCACGCAGGGACGCACCGTCCCGCAAGTGAGCGTGCGCGTCCCGATCGCCACCGGCGTTCGCGCGGGCGCAACCGTGAACATCACCGAGCAACGCGAGGTCCGCGGGACGATCGACATGGAGATCAACCGCAACCACAGCATCCAGCTCGGCATCGACAACTACGGCCAGACCGGCGCGCAGAACCGCGCCCTCGTCAACGGCGGCGTCGACTGGCGCTTCAGGCTCGAGTTCGAGTGAGCGCTACTCGGCGCGCATGCTTGGCGCCGCCCTGAGCACGCGCGCGTTGGCGGTGTCGCTGAAGAGCAGCTCCGTCGTGAAGTACGGCGTCCGCCGCACGAGCAGCCCGCTCGCGCCGCGAATCGATGGGCTGCTCAGCTCTCGTAGCACCAGCACCGAGTCCGCTCGCGCCGAGAGCGAGGGCAGCGAGTAGCGCAGCACGCGGGACAGATCGCGATCCAAGACGAAGAGATAGACCCCGTCGTCGGCGATCGCCCGCGGCCCGCTCAGGCGATCGAGCTCGCCGACCTCGAGCGCGCTCTGTCGCTCGTCCGCCGATCGCTGGCCCAACACGAGGCTCGCTTCGGCGCCGGTGCGCAAAACATCCCGTCGATCGAAGCGCAGCACGCGGTTGTTTCCGCTGTCTGCGACGAACAACGAGTCGCCGATCACGTGAAGCGCGACGGGAAACAACATCGTCGCCGCCGACGGCGTGGACGATCCTCGGTTGCCTTCGATCGCCGTCGCGTCGCGCTGCCCGAGCACCGCGTCCGCAGGCTGGCCGTTTTGCGTCGGTAGCGAGCGCCACACGAGCACGCGGTGGTTGGCCGTGTCGGCGACGAACAGCCGCTCGCCGTCGAACAAAACCGCTTGCGGGCTCTGAAGGGTCGCGGCGGACGGCGGTCCCCCGCGGTTCGGTCGAACGTCGGCGAAGGTCGGCTGGCCCAACACGAGGCGCGCGTTCGTGCTCGCGCGGTCGTAGATGGTCACGCGGTGGTTGTTGCTGTCGGCGATCACGACGACCTCGCCGCGAACCGAAACGGACGACGGCGCATCGAGGGTCGCCTCCGACGGACGCCCGCCGCGGTTCGGCAACGTGAGCGAGTCGTCGGGCTGCCCGTAGATCGCCGACGGAGCGCTCGACGCCGTCCAACCGTCCGCGCGGCCCGGCGCACTGTCGAACCGAAGCACCCGATGAAAACCAGCGTCCGCGACGAACGTCGAGCGCTGGTCCCGCGCGAGACCGAGCGGCGCTCGAACGATCGGCCCTCGAGCAGCGCTCGATTGGTTGAAACCCGAGCGCACAAAGAGCTCTTGCCCGAGCAGGTGCGTCGCCGAGGACGAGAGCGCTCGCGCGAGCGGGAGCGGGTGGGCCACCACGCGGTGGTTGCGAGAATCAGCGACCCAGAGATGATCGACGTCTGCGGCGATTCCCAGCGGTCGCGAGAGCGAAGCCGCGCTCACGCCGCCGGCGTTGGAGTCCTGAGCGGTCTCGCTTCTCTGCGCAACAACACCCATCGGCGCGCCCGTGATCGCAGAGAAGAGGTGCAGTCGGTGCACGGCAAACTCGGACACGACCAGCGTGTCGCCGACGCGCGCGACCCCCCGCGGCGTGAGCGCGTTATCTGCGTTGGAGCCGTAGGCGTAGATCGTTCCTGCGCCGCCGCTGCCGGTGGGAGCGACCTGCGGGTTGGCGACGGTGCGCCCGTCGCGCTGACCGATCCACCGCGTCGCGCGAGGCTCACTCGCAGCGCGCTCGACGAAGACGACCCGGTTGTTCTCGGTGTCTGCGACCCACAGCCCGTCGCCGTCCACGGTCACGCCCATCGGCAGGTTGAACCCATCGGGCGACGGAACAAACAACCCCAGTCCCCGATTGGCGACGACGCTGGTCGCGTCCATCTGGCCGAGGACCGCGCTCGCCGGGGCGCCGTTGCGCAGCGCGCTCGTGTCCCAGCGCAACACGCGGTTGTTCACGCGGTCGGCGACGTAGAGCGCGGCCGCAGAGGCCGCCACGCCGACAGGCTCGAACAGGCTCATCCCGTCTGCGTCGCACACGCCGTCGCGGGGAGAGACATCGCCGAGCCCGTGGTTGGGGCGAGAGCCCATGAAATCAACTTGTCCGAGCACGATGTCCGCGGGCTGACCGTTCGTCGTCGGCAGCGCGCTCCACACGAGGACGCGGTGGTTCGCGGAGTCCGCGACGAACAACCGCGAGCCTTCGATCGCGACCCCCGACGGCGCCGAGAGCGAGTCTGCCGAAGCGGCGTCGCGGTCGCGATTGGCGGCAAACGAGCGAAAATCTGGCTGTCCGAGCACGAGACTCGCGCGGCGATCGCCGGCGAGCACGCGGGCGCGATCGAACAACAACACGCGGTTGTTGCCTCGATCGGCGACGGCGATCACCGATCCGCGCACGGCGATGTCCGCGGGCGCGCCGAGCGACTGCTCGGAGATTCCTCGATAATCGACCGCGCGAATGTTGGTCGAAGCGCCGCCTTGCCCCCAGACGAAGCTCGCGGGCTCGAAGGTGTATTGCGGCGTTCGCTCCCACAGCAGCAGCCGTCCTCCGTCCGCCGCGAGCAGGACCGATCCGCGCGCGCTCAAGGGCACCGCGGACTCGAGCGTGGACGCAGACTCCAAGCTGAGCACCTCGCGAAAGCGCGTCGGGTAGCCCAGCGTCAGGTCGCTCGACGCTCGCGTCGTTGTCGGAGGCGAGCGAAACAACGCGATGTGCGCCCCCCACAAGACTCGGACCGCGAGCGCGCCGTCGTCCAGAAGCGCCACGCCACCGCCGCGAAAAATGTTGTCCGGCTGCACTTCGACCGTCGAGCGCAGCGGCGCGAGCTCGGGCGCTGGGTTGATCCGCGCCGCGTCGAGAGCGACGCGGAGGAGTCCCCCGCTGTGTTGTGAAAAGCTCGTCACCCACGCGTGCTCAGCCCCGAGGGCGACGCCCGACGCGAGGTAGAGCGACGTCGCGCCCGCCGAGCTGCTCGCCCCCGTGTTGAAATCAACCTGCCCGATCACGCGGTCCGCGGGAGCGCCCGAGACCGACGGAAATCGGTCCCACACGAGCACGCGGTGATTTCCTGTGTCCGCGACGGCGAGCCGGTTGCCGTCGCTCGTCACTTGCCCGACGCCCGCGAGGCTCGACGCGCTGATGCCCGAGGCGTTGCTCTGGTTCGTCGCAAAGTCGCGCTGTCCGAGGACGATGTCTGCAGCCGTGAAATCTCGGGTCGGAATGCTCTTCCAAATCAGCATCCGCGACCCGTCTCCGACGATCAACTGCGTTCCATCCGACCAGATCGAGGCCACCGAAGACAGCGTCGACGCGGTGATCTCCATGCGATTGCTCTGCAAGTCCGGCTGCCCCAACACCAGGTCCGGCCGCTGACCGAGCCGCGGGCGAAGCGTTCGGTACACGAGCACGCGCCTGCCCGAGCCGATGTACAGCCGCGTCCCGTCCCAAAACGCCGCGCTGATCCCCGCGTTGCTGACGTTGCGCAGCAAGCCGACGCCCGAGTCCGCCGCGAACTGATCGACGCCCAACGTCTCGAGGATCGAGAAGCGCCCTGGACGGCGGGTGACCCCGAAGGTCCCCGCGCCGGGAATCAGCCCTTCCACCGAAAAATCGCTCACCGCGGCCCCAGACAAGATCCTGGCGAGCGAGCGACCTCGGTCGAACAGCGTCGCGTCCGAGGGCGCACGCTCATCGAGGGTGATCGAGAGCCTGAGCACGCCGGACGCCGCGGCTGCATCGATCGCGCGGACCTCGCACAAGATCGGACCGATCGCATCGCCGATCAGCGCCTCGGGCACAGGCAGCTCCGTGACCGTGAGCACCGCGCGCTCGCCCAACGCTCCGAGCGGCGCGCTCACCATGCAGCGCCCCACGCGACACCCCGACGCCAGAGCAAGTCCCGTGCACGCTGACCCGCTGCCGCCATCGCGCGCGTCGCACTGACAGGCCCCGTACGTGCGGTCCGCGAGGCAACGTTGAACGCCAAACGTGCCGTCGATACAGGGACACGAGCGCACGAGCCCCTGCGTGCAGCCGACCTCGAGGCCCGACTTCGCGCAGCCTGCGCCCAACAGCGCAGCGGTCAGCATCGCTCCAGACACCCAGCGGGTAGCGACCCTCGCGCCCCCGCCATCAACTCGATCTCGAATCATCGCAGCACCCACCTGATCGGCCCACCTGCGAACTACGCCGCCTGAACCAGCATGGATTGTCCCTCCCCCAAACTCCCAGCGCTGCGCCACAACGGCCTCGCGGTGACGGCAGAGAGACCGTCGCGGACACGAGCCTCGAATTCCTGCATTTTTGCAAGCGAATCGAGATCGATGCGCGGGGCTCGATGCTCCCCGCCCCCACTTACTCTCGCTCCCCCACTCGCGCGTCAGCTCGCGCCGCTCTCGCTCGATGGCGCGCTCGCGTCGCTCGACGCCGAGCTCGCTTCGGGCGCGCTGTCGCCTTCGGCACCATCGTCGCCGTCGTCACCGTCGTCGCCGCCATCGTCACCCGATGACCCGTCGCCTGCGGCAGCGCCGCCCGCGGCCGCGGCGGTCCCGTCGCCGGGCTTGCGCTTGCGACGACGACGACGACGCTTCTTCTTCGCTCCGTCCGCGACAGGAGCGGCTCCGTCAGCGCTCGCCGCAACGGCGACCGTGCCGTCTGCGTTGAGCGCGGGCTCGGAGCTCGCTGCGCCCTCTGCGGGCGCCGCGGCGCCCTCTGCGGTCACGCCTTCGGGCTTGGGGCCTTCGGGCTTGGGGCCGCGCTCTTTGCCTCGGTCTCTTCCGCGACCGCCGCGATCACGATTGTCGCGATGGTCGCGACGATCGCCGCCGCCGTGATTCTTGTCGCGGTTGAACTCGACGCGAACGAGCTTCCACAGCTCGCCGCCGTGCGGAAAATTCCTCCGCATCATCGCGACGATGCGGCCCGCGGCCGCCTTCTGCTTGGGCGCCCACGTGTCCACCCACGAGAGCAGCCGCGCGATCGCGTCTTTGTCGGCGTCGAGCGAGAGCGAGCCCCATCCCAACGCATCCGCGATGCGCTGAACGAAGCCCTCTTTCTGCAGCTCGGGCGGCGTCGCGCGGGCCGGGCCGAACGACGCGGGGTGCCGCATCCAGCGCAGCAGAATCACGTCCACGGCGTCGCGCTGCGTTCGATGATCGAGCAAGGTCGCCAGCAGGATCATCATGTGCGCGTGCACGTGAGCCGAGGGCGCGGCGTCCTTCGCGAGCTCGTCGAGGATCGCGGCGACGACCGCGACGGTGTCTTTTCCGACCGAGGGGCGGAGGAGCGTTGGGCCCATGTCGTTGAGCGTCGTGAGCGCGTCGGGCTCAGCTGCGTGTTCTCGACACCAGTCCAGGAGCTTTCGCACCTCGTCGTCCGAGAGCTCGTTGGTAGGCGGAGTGGCGTTGATCGCGTCAGTCACCGGAATGATTCTCCTCGTGCCCTACGGTCACACACGGACCGTGGCGGGGGGCCCGAGATGATGCCGAGCCGCCTCGGGTCCGACAAGTCCGCTCTCCGATGTTCGACACGCCCCGATCCGCGCGAAAAATGCACGACGACGCACTCACGCAAGGGCCCGACCGCCCCGAAGAGCGCGAGAAAAGTCCCCCATCGAGCGAGCAGCGGCTCAGCGCCCCAAACGCGCGGCGTTGAAACAGTCGTCGCAGATACACCCCCCAAAATCGTCGTACAGCGTCCGGTCCGCGGCCATCGTCTCGCCGCACGAGTCGCAAACAACCACCTTGGGAACGAGATCCACGAGCGCGGCCCGATACGGCCCGCCGCGGTCTCCGTCCACCGGAACCGCTTCGCGCGGCGAGCTCGACGGAGCGCCCCCGAGCACCAAACGCACCGGCGCGAGCGCCGCGTTGAGCTTCGCCGACATCTCGTCTTCTTCGAGAGCCCCGAGCTCGACGAGCATCGCCACGAGCATGGACTGAACGGCCTCGAGCTCCTGCACTTTCTGCACGAGCGCATTGATCGTTCGTCGCTGCTCGTCGTCCGAGCTGAGTCGCGTGAGCTTCTTCATCGATTCGACAGCCGGGTTCACGATGATAGCGTGCCGGCGATGAAGCGTCCTTCTCCCGAGCAAGTGCGGGATGCGATCGAGCAGGCCTGTCACGAGACGAGCCTGGATGTGCAGTTTGCGTCGAGCGTTTGCGCCTACGTCGAGCAGGACGAAGACGAGTGGCCCGCGTGCTGCGGATCATCGTGCGAGCCGTGCGTCCTGACCCTCGAGCACACCGCGCGAAGGGCGCTGATCATCCTCGAGGGAACCAAGAGAAAGCGCGCGAGCTGAAGCGCTCGCGAGACAGCAGCTCCGCCTTCGGTTGCCGTCTGCGTCCTCACGCACACGCGATCGACGTACTGCCCACAGTCCGGCAGAGCGCCGCCCTCACCGAGGGTCCGCTTCGCCGTCGAGCGGCGGGCGCTGCGTCTCGCCCGGCGCCACGACTCTCCCGCGAAACCCGAGGGATTCCTCTGCGCGCAGCGCTTCGACCGCGGCGCGCGTGGCGCGGTCGGTCGCCACCGTCGTGAGCCAGCGCGCGTTGGTCCGAAGCCACTCGAGCGCGCGCTCTCCGTTCTCGCCCGCGGCGCGCACGAGCACGTTGCGCCCTCCCCTCGCTCGGACCACGCTCGCGGCTCGATCGCTCACGAGCGCGACCGAGCCCCACGCTCCCCCAGAGAACCACTCGGCAGCCGCTGCGGTCGCCGCGCGCCAACCGCGCTCGGCCACGACCTCTTCGCGCGACCTCGGGCCGCGCGGAAGCCTCTGCGCCCATCGCTCGAGCGCCCCCGCGACGCGCTCGGCGACCAGGCGCGCTCGCACGCCGTCGCCTTGCACCCACAAGAGCTCCGGCGAGAGGCACCCCACGCCGTCGTACGCGCAGAAATCCAAGGCGATTTGCTCGATGTCGTCATCGCCGAGCGCGCTCCCCACCCACGCCGCGCCCGCGCCGTGCCCGTGTCCCACAAACGACGCGCCCGCGCTCGACACCGAAGCGCGCAGCCGCGCGACGCGCTCGTCGCCGCCGAACGCCACGACTCGATCGACACCTATTTTCAAGACGTCATCGAGCCAGAGCTCGCCGTCCTCTGCGCGGTCGACCTCGCACGCGAGCCCTTCGCCCCGCAGAAGCTCGCCCCACAGCTCGGCCACCGCGCGCTGCGCTCTCGGCGCACGAACGCGAATCCACAGCGCCCCCTGCAAGAGCGGCAGCGCCATCGAGCGCACGGGCGCCGTCGCCACGCTCTCGGCCAGCGCGACGGCGACCCGCTCGCCTTCGAGCGAGAGCGCCAGCGCCGCAACCGACGCGGGATCGAACACCATCGTCGCGGCGTCGAGCCCCCACTCGGCCATCGCTCGACTGTAGCGTCCGTCGGCGATGATCGCGTCGAGCGCCCCGTCGCGCGCGGTGGCTCGCAGCCTCTCGACCGCTCGTAACACGCGCTCGCTCGGGCCGCCTTCGCTCACGGGCAGCTCAAGGTCGCCACGCGAACGGCGTTGGGCGCGGCCGCGCCCGATCGGCTCTGCCATCCCAAGAGGATCCGCGAGCCCGAATCCGTGGCGCCGAGCACCGGGCGCCTCGCGTCGACCCCGTCGGGAGAGACCGTCACCGCGCGCGCCGCGAGCGAAGCGAAATCCCCCGTGGTGCTCGCGACGCGAACCGTCGAACGCTCGTTGTCGCCGTCCGCCCACGCGAGCACGAAGCGATCGTTCGTGACGACGAGCGAGGGAGCGGTCGCGCTGAAAGTGGAGGTTCCTGTGAGAAGCACTTGCGGCGTGGGGTCGGGGTCGGTGAACGGATTCCACGAGACCCAGCGCAGAGACCACGGGCTGCGACGCGTGTCGCGCTGCGCCCAGACCGCGTACAGCGTGTCGCCTCGAAACGCGATGGACGGCGGCCCCACCTCGCCGGACACGATCTGGTGCAACCGCATCGCGACGTACCCGTTGCCGCCGATGGGCGCGATCCACAGCCTGTTCGACGCGCGAAACATGATCGCGCTGCGAGTGGCGCCCACCGCGACCGCGGGCGAGTCAGGCTCGTCGTACCGGCTCGAACCGCGCGGCGTATAGATGTTGTGCAGGTGCATTCTTCGGCCGTCGTAGAGGACCGAGACCACCGACACCTTGCCCCTCGGAGCCACGCTAGCATCTGCGCCCCCTCCAGCGCCCGCGCCCGCGCCCGCAGCAGCGTCGGTCTCCGCGCTCGCCGCGCTCGCGTCGCCGCCAGCGCTCGAAACGGGCGTCTCGTTCGCCGCCACGGCCGAACCGCCGTCGTCACCACGGCTCGACGAAGGCTGCGCGGTCCCAGGCGTCGGGCTCGGAGCGACCTCTTCGACGGCGCGCCCGATCATCGCAGCCAGCGCGAATCGCGGACGACTCGCGGCGGCGAGCGGCCCCCCTTCGTTGTACAAAGCCTCCGACGACTGCACAGGTTGATCGATCTCGCGCAGACCATAGAAGCCCGCCCCCTCTTCGTCCTGCTGGGCCAAGAACGTCCACAACGCCGGAAACCCGTCGACACTCGTGGCGACCCCCCACGAACGCACGAACGAACCGCTCGCCGCGCCACCATCACCATCGCCGCCCGCAGTCGACCCGGCCTGAGCGTTGGCCTCGTCTCCAGAAGGAGACTCGCTCGCCACTCGTGTCACGGCGCCGACCTCGATCGTCGAGTCGATCTCCCGCGCGACAAAGCCCCGGTACACGACCCGCGACACGTTGCCGTCTCCATCCTCGGGCTCTTCTGCTTCGAGCGCGAAGAGTCCCTCGCTGTCGCCGAGGGCAAACGACATCGCTTGCGGAGTCCCCTGATACCCCGTCACCTCGACGCCCGACGCAGGCAGCACCGCGCAGGTCGTGCTCGACGCATCCGGCGTCGAGAGCGCGACTCCGCTGTCCGTCACGACCGGCTCGGGGTTCGCCCGTACATCCGCGGGCGGAGGCCCTCCCCCGGGCGTGGGGCGATTGCATCGACACCCCGCCAGCGACAGCAGCAACACCCCGTACGCACACGTAGCAACGTCCGAAACTCTCGCCTTCATCTTCGCCTCGCGGTGATACCCCGAGACGAGGGAGGCGCGCGACGCCACGTCGCGGCGGAGAGCGCCGAGAGCGCGCGCCGACCGTGAATTCACTGATTTTTCCAAGCAGTTTGCGGACAAAAGTCCCCGCCATGGGCGACTCCTACGATCCTCTCACCGCGCTCTTCGACCTGTCGACCGACGCCCCAACGCACGACGCCACGGCCGTCACACATGACGGACCATCGGTAGCCCCTGTTCGATGGCGTCTCAGTGCTGCACGCGCTCGTGCGCCGGGCTCGGCGGAGCGCAGACCTGCCAGGGACGAGCGCGACCCGCCGAAGGTCTACGACGGGACCGCTCTATGGAATCTCTGCGAAGCGCACGATCGTCGTTCGCCCGCCGGTCAGGTGATTGCGAACCGGCCGGCCGTCGATGGTGACGGTGCTCCACGAATCGATCATGTCTCGCGAGGTCATTCCCAGGGGCGGACGGCGGCGCGAGCGAGGCAAGAGCATCGACCACTCGTGCGTCTGTTGCGCGGTGACCCCTTCGGGCCCGCGCGCGTCCACCCGGAGGGAGGTGCGAACCTCGATGCACGTGACGCCGTCGACCCGCGTGACTCGCTCGAGCGTCGCCTCGGCGGAGCTCGCGTTTCGTGAGGCGGTCGGCGGAAGACGAATGGTCTCTCGCGTCCCGTCTTCGCGCGTGACGGTGGCCTCTGTCGTCGCGACGGTCACCATGCTCAGGGCGGGAACAGGCCAGCGGTCCCCCACCGCGCGCCGCCCCGCAGCGCCGAAGAACTCCTCGCGAAACCCATACAGGTTTCGCAGGTCGTACGCGAGGGTGAGATAGCGCATCGCCGACGGGTCCAGCGCGCTCCCCTCTTGCTCGACCCGCGGAGCGTCGTCCCCAGCCCCAGGACGAATCGTGATCGTCGTGCCCGGCGCGAGAAACGACCACGAGCGCTCGCTGTCGTCCGCCACGGCGCGGCGAACCTCGATCGCCACCGAGCTCACGTAGCCCTCGGCGTCGAGCGCGCGAACCGTCACATCCCCAGCAAACTCCGCGCTCGACAGCTCTTCTTCGCCCTGCGACCGACGCCCGAACGAGTCGATCGTCTCGCTCTGGTGCCGCACTTCGCCGCGCCCTTCGACGCGATAACGAAACCCCACCGCGACCGGTCGACGCACCCGAACCCGGTACGTTCTCCCGGCAGACGGCCGCAGCGCCTGCGCGCTCGTCGCGCACCCAACCAGCGCATGGACCGACAACAACACGCACGTTGCGATGGGCGCCCGCCGATTCATCGCCGCGATCGTCGCACGAATCATGGACCGTCGAGCGAGAACCTTCGCGCCGTTCGTGATCGAGAAGGATCTGCGCGCGTCATCGTCCGCGGATCAGCGCCGCGAGCACGAGCAACACCGTGGTCACCACGTCCGCGCGAGCGACCCGCGCGAGCAGCGGAGGAGCGGGCGCCTCTGCCCTCGCGAACAGCCACAAGAACGCGAGCTTGCTCGCCAGACCGATCACGAGCGCGAGCGAGCGATGCGCAGGCCGCAGCGCCCCCGTCGCGATCACCACGCCGACGAGCGCGAGCAGCACCGCGCGGTGCCGCAACAGAAGCTCCGTCGAGGGGTCTACGACCGCGATTCCATACAGCCGCTCGAGCGAAGAGCGCCCCGCGACTCCCACGATCGGAACGCACTGCACCAACGCCGCGACGAGCATCGCGCCTCGCGTGATCCACTCGCGTGCGACGAGCGCACCTTCTGTCTCGAGCATCATGCGAGGGACGATCGAGCCACGCCCGGCTCGAGGCTTTCGAAAACCTGCTGCGATCAACGGCTGAGCAGCGCGTCGAGCGCCCGCGCGCAACCTCTCGGGGTCGCGCCGGGCATGCGCCCCTTCACCACGAAGCCATCGCCGTGCACGACGCCCAGGTCCGCGCTCTGAATGGCCACGCACGAGCCGAGGTTGGCAAGGTCGATCACGCGCAGAATTCCCTCTTCGCCCGCAGGCAGAACCGCGAGCGTCTCGGGGTCCACCGCGTCCACCCGCATCCACGGAGGACATACGTAGCGCCCGGCCGCGACGCCCTCTCGATGCGCTTCGTACGCCTGCGAGCTGAGCTCGGTCATCCCGTACTCCTGCACGACCTGCGAGCGCGCGACGCGAAAGTGATCTTGAATCTCGCGCATCAATTCATCAGGCGCGAGCTCCCTCGACCGCCCTTTGAACCCGCCGGTCGGCATCACCACGGACCCTGGCGGCAAAGGCGCGGAGCCTCTTTCTCCGACGGCGTCCCAGTAGTGAACGAAGGCAAACGTCGCTCCCAAGAGCGCCACCGGGGCCCCTTCGTCCGCGGAGCGCGCGATGAGCTCGCGGGCCGTCTCTGCGTTCAGCGAGGATTTTTCCACACAGAATGCCGAAGCATCCGCGCCCCACGCCCGCGTGAACATCGCGAGCATCGCGCTGAGCGAGCTGTGCGGGTTGTCCTCTTCGCTCTCGGCGAGAAGCACGAAGCGGTAGCGCTCCGCGGGCAAGAGCCAGCGCCTGGCCGCGGCGATCGCCGCCAACTCGTAGAGCTCCATGGTCTCGAAAGCGTGTCGGCCGCGGACTTCTCCGGTCGTTCCGCTCGTGAAGAAGACGCGCGCGTCGCGCCCCGGCGCAAACGTCGCGATCGTCGCCGCCTTGAACGCGTCCGTCGGAACGCCCACCACCGCCGACAGCCCCTCGCCCTCGACCCCGTCGCCCGCCGCAGAGAGCGCGCGATCGAGCGCTGGGCACTCGCGCCGCTGCCACGCCAGCGCCGCCAGCGCGAGCCGCTCGAACTCCGCGGGATTCATCGTCTCCGAAGCGCCTCGCCGCAAGACCTCTCGCACCGTCGCGTACAGCTCGTCCCTCGTCGCATGCGCGCTCTGCTTCATCGTCGTCACCGAAGACCCTCACGCTCGTAGCACGGCGCGCAGCGTCTCTCTCGCGTGAGCGCGCTGCGCTTCGGTCAACACCGCCGGCGGGGTAAACGCCAGCTGATCCCCGCGCGCTCCGCCCGGCAACACGATGTACCCCCGCTCGAGCAGCGCGCGCATCACCGCGAGCACCCGCGCGAGGCCGCCCTCGAGCCCCAGCCCCACCAACAACCCGACGCCGCCCGCTCCGGTCGTGCGACAGCGAGGGTCGTCTCTCAAGGGCGCGATCACGTCGCTCCAGAAGAGCTCACTTTGCCTGCGAATTTGCCCACGAACTCCCTCTCTCGAGAGTTCGTCCAAGACCGCGAGCGCCGCCGCGCACGAGAGCGGGTTTCCCAGAAACGTGCTCGTGTGAATCGCCTCGCCCCCCGGGTCGCCCCACGCCCGCGCCACCTCGTCGCGAAGCAAACACGCGCTCACGGGCAACCCTCCGCCCAGCGCCTTTCCGAGCACGACAACGTCGGCCGGCTCGCTCCAGAGCACGCTGGACGCGCAAAACGCGTCCGCGCACCGAAAGCACCCGGTGTAGATCTCGTCCGCGATCACCACCACTCCCGCGCGGCGGGCGATCCGGACGATCTCGCTGATCGCGTCGCCGTCGCCCACCGTGACCCCGCCGCGGCCGAGCACAGGCTCGAGCAGCAACGCGCCCACGGTCCCCCGCTCGAGCGCCCGGACGACCCCTTCGCGGGCCTTTGCGCAGGCGTCCACGGCTCCCATGGCGGGGTACGGCACGAAAGTCACGTCGGGGTTGAGCTGCGCCGCGAAGGGCTCCCTGAACCGCGCGCTGTACCCGCAGGCCGCCAGAGGCCCGTGGGCGAGCCCGTGGTAGCCGCCCTCGAAGGCGATCACACCTGCGCGCTTGCTGGCCAGGACAGCGCTCTTGAGGGCGGCCTCGACGCCGTCGGCGCCGGACAAGCCCAGGATCACCTTGGCGTTGGGCCAGGGCGCGATCGCGCTCAGTCGCTCTTCGAGCTCGACCTTGCGATCGCTCGGAAACACATCGCCCAGCGCGTGCACGAGCCGTCGGCTCTGCCGCTCGATCGCCGAGAGCACGCTCGGATGGCTGTGCCCGAGCATCGCGACGCCGAAGCCCGCCGTGAGGTCGATGTACCGGTTGTCGTCGACGTCCCGCACGATCGCGCCCTGCGCCGAGGTCCACACGATGGGGTCGTGATCGGTCCCCGTGAGCTCGCTGCGGCGCTTTCGCCGCGCGGTGAGCGCAGGGCACTCGCTGGCCGCGAGGCGCTCGACCCACGCGCGAGCGCGCGGGCCAGGAACCTCGGTTCCCACCAACGGAATCTCCCCCTCGCAATCCCCTCCCGCGTCGCGCTCTGTGCTCTCGTCCCGCATGCCTCGTTCGCCGCTCTCGCGACGATCATTGCATCACTGCGGACGCGAGAGCACTGCCGTCAGGCCTTGGGGGCTTCTTCCTTGACCTTGGGCGCCTTGGTCACGATCGGCTCGGCGCCAGCGCGCTTGACCTTCTCGTAGCCGAGGAGCTGGATGATCGCGAGGGGAGCGTTGTCGCCGCGGCGATTGCGGGTCTTGATGATGCGGGTGTAGCCGCCGGGACGCTCGGAGAACTTCGGCGCGACCTCGCGAAACAGGTGCTCGACCAGGTCGAGGGTCTCGACCTCGCCGTTCACGATGCGCTCGGCGTTGCGGGGAAGGAACTTGCCTACGTCGCGCTTGACCGACAAGCGGCGGCGGGCGGCTGCTGCGTCGAGCTCGGCGGCGTTGGCCGTCGCGCCCAGGCGCTTGGCCTTGGTGATCACCCGCTCGGTGATCCGGCGGACTT
Source organism: Deltaproteobacteria bacterium Ga0077539 (assembly GCA_001465015.1). Lineage (GTDB taxonomy): Bacteria > Myxococcota_A > Polyangia > Polyangiales. The sequence goes on from LNEO01000150.1 coordinate 82,332, forward strand.
CCTTCGCCTTGGCGACGGTGGTCTCGATCTGCCCGTGCGCCAGGAGGTTGGCGACGAGGTTCTTGAACATCGCACGGCGGTTCGACGCGTTGCGATCGAACTTTCGGCCTTGATTCAGGTGACGCATGACGAACTACTCTCAGTGCCCGCCGCGGGCCGGTCCCGCGGTCATTCAGGCTTTCGCGTCGCGACCGACGGAGGGAGCGCACGGTGATCTTCGCGGGAGTTCTGCTTTTCAGCAGCGCTTTTGCTCGATCGCCGTCTCCGGCCTCCGGAACGACAACAGACCCCCAACGCCTCATGCGATGGGGGTCAGCGCTCGGTTACATCTTGGAATCGGGCGGCAATTCAGCGCTGAATCACCGCTCGAGGGTCACTGTCCGTGCTCGACACGCCAGCGCTCGAGCATCTGCGGCCAGTTCTCGAGGTGCATCCCGAGCTGCAGGCCGAGCTCGCTGAGCTTGTCCTTGATCTCCTTCAGCGACTTGCGGCCGAAGTTCTTGGTCTTGAGCAGGTCGCTCTCGGTCTTCTGAACGAGCTCTCCGATGTACTGGATGTTCGCGTTTTGCAGGCAGTTGGCGCTGCGAACGCTGAGCTCGAACTCTTCGACCGACTTGAAGAGGTTCGGGTTGAGCGACTCGGACGTGCCCGCAACCGGGGTGACGACCGCCTCGTCCTCTTCCTGGAAATTGATGAAGATCTGGAGCTGCTCCTTGAGGATCTTCGCGGCGAACGCGACGGCGTCCCGCGGGCGCACAGCGCCGTTGGTCCACACTTCGAGCGTCAGCTTGTCGTAGTCCGTCATCTGACCGACGCGCGCGTTGGTCACGGTGTAGTTCACCTTCTTGACGGGGCTGAACAAGCTGTCGATCGGGATCCAGCCGATGGGCTGGCTCGGATCCTTGTTGCGATCCGCCTGCACGTAGCCACGGCCTGGCGTCACGACCATCTCTGCCGAGAAGCGCCCGCCCTTGCTCACCGTCGCGATGTGCTGCTTCGGGTTGAGCACGCGCAGGTCTGGCGGACACTGGATGTCAGCCGCGGTCACCGCGGCCGGTCCGGACTTCTCGACGCGCACTTGAAAGCGCTTCGCGTTCTGCGTGGCGAAGACCACTTCCTTCACGTTGAGCACGATGTCGGTGACGTCTTCTTTGACGTCGTCGACCGTCGTGAACTCGTGCAGCGCTCCGTCGATCCTCAGCGCCGTCGCGGCGGCGCCCTGGAGCGAAGAGAGCAGCACGCGCCTCAGCGAGTTGCCGATCGTCACGCCGAAGCCGCGCTCGAGCGGTTCGCACGCGAACTTCCCGTAGAACTCGGTGTGCGTGTCGCGGTCTTCCTCCACGAGCGCCTTGGGGCGAATCAAGTCGCGCCAGTTGCGGGCCTGCATCGACTGCGTCATGCCGTCACTCTCCGTAAGTGCCTTGAGGGGAGGCGACACTCTTCCGTTCGTGCCCGCGCTCGCAGCGCGTTCACGGTGGTCCGAGGGTCACCGCCCGTGTCCGTCTAGTAACTCTTGCCGCCGGTGGTGGAGCTGGGCTTTGGCACGGGGCGTGCGGGGCCCATAGCGAAAACAAACGGCCCTGTCAAAGGGCTCCGTGACGATTTTTCTTGCGCTGTCACGGACTGCACAGGAGTTCACCCCGTGCGAGGGCTCTAAATGGACAGAGGGTGAGAGCCTCCACCGGTGCTCTCACCCTCTGCGTGGGGCCGTAGAAACCAGAGCAACGAAGCGAAAGACGCCTCGCCCGGACCCACGAACCAGTCGCAATCAGCGCGAGTAGTACTCGACGACGTACTGCTCCTTGATGTCCTGCGTGAGCTCCGAGCGAACCGGGAGCGACTTCACGGTGCCCGTGTAGCTCTCCTTCTCGAGCTCGAGCCAGGTGATCTCGCCGCGGCGCGCGCTGCCCGCGATCGAGTCGTTGATGCGCGCGATCTGGCGGCTCTTCTCGCGGACCTGGATCTTGTCGCCGGGCTTCACGAGGAAGCTCGGCACGTTGACCCGCTTGCCGTTGACCAGGATGTGCTGGTGCAAAACGAGCTGGCGCGCTTCGTTGCGCGTCGAGGCGAAGCCGAGGCGGTAGACCGCGTTGTCGAGCCGACGCTCGAGCAACGAGAGCAGGTTCTCGCCGGTGACGCCCTTGGAGCGATCAGCCTCGGCGAAGTACTTGCGGAACTGGCGCTCGAGCACGCCGTACACGCGACGCACCTTCTGCTTCTCGCGAAGACGGAGGCCGTACTCGCTGAACTTCACGCGCGCTTGTCCGTGCTGTCCCGGGGGAAACGGGCTGCGGTCGAACGAGCACTTGTCCGAGTAGCAACGGTCGCCCTTGAGGAAGAGCTTTCCGCCTTCGCGGCGGCAGAGCTTGCAAACCGGTCCGATATAACGAGCCATGTTTCAGTCCTTCGATCAATCTGAGTAGGTCAGCTCATCAAACGCGGCGGCGCTTCGGCGGCCGGCACCCGTTGTGCGGAATCGGCGTGACGTCGCGGATCAGCGTGATCCGGAGGCCCGCCTGCTGCAACGCGCGCAGGGCGCTCTCGCGGCCTGCGCCCGGTCCGCGGATGAACACCGCGACCTCGCGCATACCGTGCTCCATCGCCTTGCGCGAGGCGTCTTCCGCCGCCATCTGCGCCGCGAAGGGCGTGCTCTTGCGCGAGCCCTTGAACCCGCGCGCGCCCGCGCTCGAGTTGGAGATCGCGTTGCCGTACACGTCAGAGACCGTGACGATCGTGTTGTTGAAGGTCGCCTGAATGTGAACGACGCCCTTCGGCACGTTCTTCTTGACCTTCTTCTTGACCTTGGCTGCCTTGCCGCCAGCCGCTGCCTTCGCCTGAGCCATCGTCAACTACCTCGTCTCGATCACTTCTTCACGGGCGCGGGACGCGCGACCGCCAGACCCTTGCGCGGACCCTTGCGAGTGCGCGCGTTTGTGTGCGTCCTCTGGCCGTGCACCGGCAGACCCTTGCGGTGACGCAGCCCGCGATAGCACCCGAGATCCATCAGGCGCTTGATGTTCATCTGCACCTCGCGGCGCAGGTCACCCTCGACCTTGTACTCGGCCTCGATGACCTCGCGGAGCTTGCGGACGTCCGCCTCCGTCAGGTCCTGGGCCTTCTTGTCGAGAGGAATGCCAGCCTTGTTGCAGATCACGACCGCGTTGCTCGGTCCGATCCCGTACACGTAGCGGAGCGCGATGTGGATGTGCTTACGACCGGGAAGGTCGATTCCAGAAATTCGAGCCATCTCTCATCACCCCTGACGCTGCTTGTGACGTGGGTTCTCGCAGATGATGCGTACGACACCCTTGCGCCGCACAACCTTGCACTTGTCGCAGATCTTCTTGACCGAGGGTCTGACCTTCATCGCTGTCTCAACCATCTGTGCGGCGTTTCCGCCGCCTGTACCGTCCAGCCTTCGCAGAGCCATCGGGCGCTCTGCTCGGACCTTTCGGCCGTAATCCCTGCAGCGTCACGGGCGTGACCGGCAGGCGGTACTCTCTTGATTACTTGTGACGATAAGTGACGCGACCCTTCGTCGGGTCGTACGGGCTCACTTCGACCGTCACTCGGTCGCCCGGCAGGATGCGGATGTAGAACCGCCGCATCTTGCCCGAGATCGTCGCGAGGACCTTCAGACCGTTGTCACAGTCCACACGAAACATCGCGTTGGGGAGCGCCTCAGTGACGACTCCCTCGAAGGTCATCTTGTCTTTTTCGTCCGACCCTTCGGGCTTGTCGAACGATCGATGTTTCCTTGCCATCTGCTTCTTGGATCCAGTCGGCGACCTTGTCAGTCGCCCTTGGTGTCAGCCTTCGCTCGGTCAGACACCCACCGCGGCGAAGAGCCGCGCGCTAACTTCGTCGAGCGTGCCGACACCGTCGACGCGCCGGAGCAAACTCTTGTCCGCGTAGTACGCGACCAGCGGCGCAGTCTGCGCGGCGTATGCCGCGAGCCGCGAGCCGACGACCTCTTCTGTGTCGTCTGTCCGCTGGAGAAGTCGCTCTCCACCCTCTCCACGGTCGGGAAAGGGGGGCGGATCATACTTGAGGTGGTAAATTCGTCCAGTGGTTTCTCCGGTCCTTCGACCGGTGATCCGCTCGACGATCAGCGAATCGGGAACCTCCAACAAAACCACATGCTTGAGGCTTCGTCCGAGCTTGCGAAGCAGCTTGTCGAGCGCCTCGGCTTGCGGAATTGTGCGCGGAAATCCGTCGAGCACGAACCCCTTTGCGGCGTCCGGACGAGCCAGTCGCTCCTCGACGAGGCCGATCACGATCTCATCCGAGACGAGCCCGCCGGTCGCCATGACCGTCGCGGCCTTCTTGCCGAGCTCGGTTCCCGCGGCCTTCGCCTCGCGGAGCATGTCACCCGTCGACACCTGCGGAACGCCCAGCTTCTCGCACAAGCGCTTCGCTTGCGTTCCTTTTCCCGCGCCGGGAGGACCGATGAAGATGAGATCGCTCTGGCTCACGTCGCTGCCCTCCTGCCGCGGAGCTGCGGTCCCGTCGGTCCCGCGAAGCCCTCGTAGTGACGCGTGATCAAGTGCGACTCGATCTGGTTGACCGTGTCGAGCGCGACGCCCACCACGATCATCAAGCTCGTGCCGCCAAAGGGAAACGGAATGCGCAGGTACTGGCGCATCATGTCCGGCACGATGCACACGATCGCGAGGTAGAGCGCCCCGCCGAAGGTGATGCGCGTCACGACGTACTCGATGTACTCCGCCGTCTGCTTGCCCGGGCGCTTGTTGGGGATGAACGCGCCCTGCTTCTTCAGGTTGTCCGCGACGTCCACGGGCGGAAACTGAATCGCCGTGTAGAAGTACGCGAAGAACACCGTCAGCACGATGAACGTCGTGTTGTAGATCCAGTCGCCGCGCTGCAGCGCGTTCTGCACGGAGTCCGCGTAGGGCACGCGCCACTTCGCGAGCTGCATCGGCAGCATGAGCACCGTGCTCGCGAAGAGCGGCGGGATCACGCCGGCGCTGTTGACGCGCAGGGGCAAGTGCGTCCGCTGGCCGCCGTACATCTTTCGCCCCACGATGCGCCTCGCGTACTCGATCGGGATGCGACGCTGCCCGCGCTCGAAGAACACGATGATCGCGACCGACGCGATGATCACCGTCACCGCGATCAGCATCGACGTCGGCTGGACCTGGCCAGACTTCGCCGACTGGATCGTCTGCATGATGAACGACGGGAAGTCCGCAACGATGCCCGCGAAGATCAACAGCGAGATGCCGTTGCCGATGCCGCGCTCGGTGATCTGCTCACCGATCCACATGATGAACGCCGTGCCCGTCATGAGCGTGAGCACGGTCATCAAGCGAAAGCCCCAGCCCGGGTGCGCCACAGCGCTGAGGCCGTCGCCGTTGCTCAAGCTCTCGAGGAAGAGCGCCGTCGCGTAGCCCTGAAAGAGCGCCAGCCCGATCGCGCCGTAGCGCGTGTACTGGTTGATCTTGCGCTGGCCGACCTCGCCCTCTTTGCGCAGCTCTTCGAGCGGCTTGAAGATCGACGAGAGCAGCTGGATCACGATCGACGCCGAGACGTACGGCGTGATGCCGAGCGCGAAGATCGACGCCTGCTCGAGCGCTCCGCCCGAGAAGAGATTGAACAGCCCGAGCAGCGAGCCGTCGCCGCCCGAAGCGCCGACCACCTCGCGGATCACCTTCACGTTCGCGCCCGGCACCGAGACGTACACGCCCAGGCGGTAGACCGCGATCATGCCCAGCGTGAATAGGATCCTCCGTCGAAGCTCGGGGATCTTCACGATGTTGGCCAACACTGCGAGCATCAGTTCGTCCTTCTGCGAGAGTCGGGGCGGGTTATAGCCCAACAGGCCGCCATGCACAGAGCGCTCTCTCACAGTGACCCGCGGTCACCGATCGAAAGAGCGTCCCTGACACGCGACCCGTCATAGGGATCCCGTTGGGCTGTAGAGGGCTCAACCCGCCTTGGGCTCCGAGCCTTCCTTCGCGGCTGGCAGTTCGACGGCGCCCCCCGCCTTCTCGATCTTTTCTTTGGCGCTCGCGCTCACCGCGCTGACCTTGACCGAGAGCTTCTTGGTGAGCTCGCCGTCGCCCAGCACCTTCACCTTCAGGAACTTCGCTTTCACGAGGCCCTTCTCGATGAGCTGCGTCAGGTCCACAGTGGCGCCCGCCTCGAACTTGTTCTCGAGCTGCGCGACGTTCACCGTGGCCACCGCCTCCACGAAGGGACGGCGGAAGCCGCGCTTCGGGAGACGGCGCTGGATCGGCGTCTGCCCACCCTGGAAGGCGAGCTTGCCGAAATTGCCTGGATGACGGGCCTTCTGGCCCTTCATTCCCTTACCCGCGGTCTTGCCGAGGCCCGACCCCAAACCGCGACCCTTGCGGAGCGGCTTGGTTCTGGCGCCTTCGGGCGCGCGGAGCTTGCTCAAGTAATCAGCCATCGCACTCCTCGACATTCACGAGGTGGAGGACCTTCTTGACCATCCCTCGAAACGAGGGGGTGTTGTCCACCACGACTACGGTGTTGGGTCCCGAGAGCCCGAGGCCCTTGAGAACCGCAACGTGCCCCGGCTTCTTGCCGGCAAATCCACGCAACTGCTTGACGCGAAGCTTCGGCTTGGCCATCGCGACCTCCATCACATGTCTTCAGCGCGGAGACCGCGCTTCTGCGCGGTGGCCGCCACGCTGCGGAGCTGCTTGAGGGCAGCGATGGTCGCCTTCACCGCGTTGTGCGGGTTGCGCGAGCCGTAAGATTTCGAAAGAATGTCCGCGATTCCGGCGCTCTCGACGACGGCGCGCACTGCGCCGCCGGCGATGACGCCCGTTCCGGCGCCAGCCGGGCGGAGCATCACGTGACCGGCTCCGAAGAAGCCGTTCACGTCGTGCGGAATGGTCTTTCCGACGAGGGGGACCTCGAACAGGTTCTTGCGCGCCTGCTCGTTGCCCTTGCGAATCGCCTCGGGGACCTCGTTGGCCTTTCCGAGGCCCACGCCGACGCGGCCGTTCTGATCGCCCACGACAACCAGCGCGCTGAAGCTGAAGCGGCGTCCGCCCTTCACGACCTTCGCGACACGGTTGATGTGGACCACGCGCTCTTTGAGCTCGTTCTGCTCGCCTTCCATCGACATCGTGTGACTCCTCAGAACTCGAGACCGGCCTCACGCGCAGCATCAGCCAGGGCGCTGATACGCCCGTGGTACTGGTAGCCGCCGCGATCGAACACGACCTTCTGGATGCCCTTGTCTTTGCAGATCTGCGCGATCGTCTTGCCCACGATCTTCGCTGCGTCGGTCTTCTTGGCCTCGCCCGCGGCGCCCTTCACGTCCTTGCTCAGGGTGCTCGCCGTCGCGATGGTCTTGCCAGCGTCGTCGTCGATCACCTGCGCGTAGATGTGCAGCGACGAGCGGTACACGCTCAACCGCGGACGCTCCGCCGTGCCGTGGAGCTTCGCTCGCGTGCGCTTGACGCGGCGCTCGAAGCGCTCTTCGCTCTTTTTCTGCTGTCCCATGGTCTCTTCGCTCCTTTTGGGTCCGACTACGAAGACCGTCGCTCGGTCGCAGGGTGTTCGGCAGCGGTTTCAGTGCTCGCCTGGCGCGGAGCCCGCTCGGAAGCTTTCTTCCGAGCGACCATGGTCGCCGTGCGTTCGAGAGCCGCCACCGCCCTCCGGTCGTGCCGTCTTTGTAGATCGGGTCGTCACCCGCGCGCCCTCTCGCTCATCGAGAGAGCGCCGCGAGCTCACTTGCCGCCCTTGCCTCCGGCCTTGCCGGCCTTGCGGATGATCTTCTGTCCTTCGACGTTCACGCCCTTGCCCTTGTAGGGCTCCGGCGGACGAAAGGACTGCAGCTTCGCGACTGCCTGCCCGAGCACGTCCTTGTCGTGCGACTCGAGCTCGAGGGTCACGCCTTGCTCGTTCTTACCCGAGACCTGCATGGTGCCCTTCTGGTTGATCTCCTTGACCTTGATCTCCGCCGGAAGCGCGTACGCGACCGGATGAGACAGGCCGAGGGAGAGGTTCAGCGTCTGGCCCTTCTGCTCGGCCTTGTAGCCGGTGCCGAGGAGCAGGAGCTTCACCTTGTAGCCGGTCGACACGCCGACGATCGCGTTTGCGATGTGCGCGCGGGTCGTTCCGTACATGAGCTTCGCGTCTTGCGAAGCCACGTCGCCCTTGATGCCGAGCTGCACCTCGGTGCCCTTCACTTCCAGCGAAAGGTACGAGGGAAAGCTGCGCGTGATCGTGCCCTTGGCACCCTTCACTTCGACCTTGCCGTCCTTGACGGTCACGGTCACGCCCTTGGGCAGCTCGATCGGTCGCTTGCCAATCTTCGACATGGTCGTCTCCGTCACCAGATCTGGCAGAGCAGCTCGCCGCCGACGCCCACTTTGCGCGCCTGGCGATCGCTCATGATTCCCCGAGAGGTCGACAGGACGGCGATGCCGAGACCTGACTTCACCTTCGGAATGTCCTGCGCACGCACGTACACCCGGCGACCCGGCTTGGAGATGCGCTCGATTCCCTCGATGGCAGGAGCCTTGTCCTTGCCGTACTTGAGGGTGATCGAGAGCACCTCGTAGCCGCTCTCCTCGGTGTCCTTGGCAACGTCCGCCACATAGCCCTCGCTCTTGAGGACCTCGGCGATCGTGCCCTTCAACTTCGACGCCGGGATTACCACACGATCATGGCGAGCCATGACGGCGTTGCGAATCCTCGACAGCATGTCCGCGATCGGATCGGTCAGCATGACAAAAGCCCTCTCTTACCAGCTCGCCTTGATCACGCCGGGGATCTCGCCACGAAGGGCGAGCTCCCGCAGGCAGAGCCGGCACAGCTCGAACTTGCGGTAGTAGCCACGCGCGCGTCCACAACGGCGGCAACGGTTACGGTGCCGGACGGCGAACTTCGGCGGGTCGTTGAGCTTCGCGAAACTGCAGGCACGTGCCACGACGATCTCCCTGGTGTCTCTATCCGAAAGAAAACTTTGCTCACTGACGGAACGGCATGCCGAGTTGTTGAAGGAGCGCTCGCCCCTCCTCATCGTTGCGTGCCGTCGTCACGATCGAGATGTTGAGCCCCTTGATCTTGTCGACCTTGTCGTAGTCGATCTCGGGGAAGATGATCTGCTCTTTGAGGCCGAGCGTGTAGTTGCCCTGCCCGTCGAACGCCTTCGGGCTGACGCCCTTGAAGTCACGAACGCGCGGGAGCGCGAAGGTGATGAGGCGGTCCAAGAACTCCCACATGCGGTCGCGACGGAGCGTCACCATCACGCCGATGGGCTGCCCCGTGCGGAGCTTGAAGGTCGCGATGGACTTGCGCGCGCGGGTCACCACCGGCTTTTGACCGGTGAGCGCCGTCACTTCGGCGAGGCCCGACTCGATGAGCTTCTGGTTCTGCGTCGCTTCGCCCAAGCCCATGTTCACGGTCACCTTGGTGATCCGCGGCACCTGCATCTTGTTCTTGTAGTTGAACTGACGCATGAGCGCCGGAATCACTTCGGCGTCGTACTTCTTCTTGGCGCGAGGCTCGACGCGGTCTTGCGCGAGGCTCGAGGTGGGCTTGGCGAGCTCGACCTTCGTCGGACCCTTCTTGCCCTTCGGCTTCTTCTCGCCGCCACCGCCACCAGCAGGCTTCGCCTCCTTGGGGGCTTTTTCTTTCTTCTCGTTGTCGGCCATCGGAGCTTCTCGCTTCCCGGTCTTCAATCCCTCATGCGCTGGGCGCCGTGAGGGTCGCGGGAGTTATCTGTCGAAGAGTTCTTGAAAACTGGTGTAGAAGAGTCTCGCCGCGCTCAGCTCGCGCTGGGGCGCTCGCGCTCACGCTTGGGCTCGGGGATGTCCTTGTTGGACTTCACCGCGACGCGCGTCTTCGAGCCATCGCTCTCGACGCGGGTCTTCACCCGGGTGCCTTTGCCCGTCTCCGGGTCGACGGGCATCACCTTCGAGATGTGCAGCGGGGCTTCGCGCTCGACGATGCCCCCGTCGCTCACCTGCGTGGGCTTCGCGTGCTTCTTGACCACGTTGATCTTCTCGACGAGCACCTTGTCGTCCTCCGCCCAAACGCGGAGAACCTTGCCCGTCTTGCCTTTGTCTTTGCCGGAGATCACCACAACGGTGTCGCCAGTCCGAATCCTCGCGAGCGACATGGATTAGATGACCTCCGGCGCGAGCGAGATGATCTTCATGAAGTTCTTGCCGCGGAGCTCGCGCGCCACCGGGCCGAAGATACGCGTCCCGATCGGGGCGTTTTCTTTGTCGATGAGCACCGCGCTGTTGCCGTCGAACTTCACGTACGAGCCGTCCGGCCGCAGGTACTCACGCTTGGTGCGGACCACCACTGCGCGTGCGGTCTGCCCCTTCTTCACCTTCATGTTCGGGAGGGCTTCCTTCACCGCGACAACGATGACGTCACCCAGGCCCGCGTACTTGCGTCGCGAGCCGCCGAGCACCTTGATGCACTGAACTCGGCGAGCGCCTGAATTGTCGGCGACGTCGAGGATGCTACGCATCTGGATCATGGCAAACGAACTCCTAGAGAGATGAAGTCGTGGGGAATCAGGTCTCCGCCGGTCGTTCGACCAGGCGGATCACCACGAAGTGCTTGTCCTTCGACATCGGGCTGTGCTCGCGGATCTCGACGATGTCGCCCTCGCGGTATTGACCCTTCTCGTCGTGCGCCTTGTAGCGCTTGCGCACGCGGACGAACTTTCCGTACACCGGGTGCTTGACGGAGCGGACGACCTCGACCACGACGGTCTTGGTCATCTTGGCGCTCTTCACGCGGCCCAGAAGGACGCGCTTTCCACCGAAGCGTTCGGTGCTTGTGTTCTCGGTCGCCATGGATCAGCCCTCTGCCTTCTTTGCTGGCGCGCTGCGCTTGCGCTCGGTCTGCACGGTCTTGATGCGCGCGATCTCGCGACGGAGACGGCGCATCTTGGCGGTGTCGTCCAGCTTGTTCGTGAAGTTCTCGAAGCGGGCGGTGAAGAGCGCGCTCTGCACGGTCTTCAGCTGCTCGGCGAGCTCGGCGTCCGTCTTGGCGCGCAGGTCGGCGCCGGATGATTCGTTGGCCATGATCAATGCACCTTCACAGAGACTCGATGCCGCGGGTCAAAACGCGCACGCCCACCGGGAGCTTGTGCGACGCGAGACGAAACGCCTCGCGGGCCAACTCTTCGGGCAGACCGCCGAGCTCGTACATCACGCGGCCCGGCTGAACGACGGCGACCCACTCCTCGACGGCGCCCTTTCCGTGACCCATGCGGGTCTCGAGGGGCTTCTTCGTGATGGGCTTGTCGGGAAACACGCGGATCCAGAGCTTGCCCGCGCGCTTGACGTGGCGCTGGATCGCCATACGCGCGGCTTCGATCTGCCGCGCCGTGACTTTACCGCCCTCGGTCGCCTGCAACGCGAAGTCGCCGAACGACACGTCCGAGCCGGTCCAGGCAACACCCTTCATGTTGCCCTTCATCGCTTTGCGAAACTTGGTCCTCTTCGGGGAAAGCATGGCTTGTCTCCGTCACTCTCTCTTCAACGAAGATCAGGCGCGCGGCGCGGGGCCGGTGCCCGGGCGGCGCTTCTTCTGCGGAAGCACTTCGCCCTTGCAAATCCACACCTTCGCGCCGATCGAGCCGTACGTCGTGTGCGCCTCGGCCTGGCCGAATTCGATGTCCGCGCGCAGCGTGTGCAGCGGAACGCGACCTTCGCGGTACACTTCGACGCGCGCCATTTCGGCGCCGCCCAAGCGACCCGCGCAGCGGATACGAATGCCGCGAGCGCCGAGCTTCATCGCCGCGCTCACAGCCTTCTTCATCGCGCGGCGGAAGGCCACGCGACGCTCGAGCTGCATGCAAACGCTCTCGGCCACGAGCTGTGCGTTGGTGTCCGGCTTGCGGACCTCCTGCACGTCGATGACGATGTCATCGGGCGAGGCGTTCGTGTACTTGCAAAGGCCGCCGAACTTCTTGCCGTCGCCCTTCTTGAGCTCGTCGACGCCCTTGCCGCCCTTGCCGATCACGATCCCCGGACGAGCCGTGTAGATGATGATCCGGACCTTGGCGGCCGCGCGCTCGACCTCGACGCCCGCGATGCCCGCGTTCGCCAGGTGCTCCTTGACCACACGCTTGAGCGTCAGGTCCTCGTGCAACCAAGAGGCGTAGTTCTTCGACTCGAACCACTTGGAGTTCCAGGTCTTGATGACGCCGAGGCGGAAGCCGGTCGGATGAACCTTTTGACCCATATTCGATCTCTATCTCTTGAGTGGGTGGGGGAGCGTGACGCTCACTCGCTCTTCGCTTCTTCGGCCTTCGGGCTCGAGCCCTTGGCGGCCTTGGTCGCAGCGCGAGCAGCTTGCCGCTCGGCCGCGAACTTCTGGCGGCCGGTGGGCGCGGGCGCCGCATCGGTCAACCAGAGCGCGATGTGACTCACGCCCTTCACGATCGGCGTCGCGCGGCCCTGCGCCCGGGGGCGCCATCGTCGCATGTTGCGGTTCGGGCCCTTGTCCACGGTCGCGCGCGCCACGTACAGCGCGTCGACGTTGACCGAGCCGTCCGCCTGCTTGGCGTTGCTCAGTGCCGATTCGATCAGCTTCTTCACGATCGGCGCGCCGGACTTCGGCGTAAACGCCAGCTCGTCGAGCGCCTGCGAAACCTTCTTGCCGCGGACGAGGTTCACGATCACGCGCGCCTTACGGGGCGAGATCCGTGCGAACCGCAGCGCAGCCTTGCTCTCGATCGCCATCGCTGTGCTCTCTACTCGGAAACGTGTCTACGTTCGGTCTCAGCAGCTCCGCATCTTGCGAAACACACTGGCTCCGAAGGAGACCCGCACCGTCAGTGCGAGACGCTCATTCGATCTCCAGTGCGTCCGACGGTCGCTCTCGCGTCCCGTCGCAGCCACTGTGTCACTTGCCTCTCTGAGGGATCCCAGGGAGGGCCGCGGTGTTTACAAGACGGTTATGGGGGTGTCAAGCGCCCCCTCCAAGAATCGACACAATCTCGTTCGACCGCGAATTGCGCTGGGACTTCTAGCACCCCGTCGTCCAACAATCGCGCCGTGATCGTTCGACGATGGATTCATTGCGGTTCGCTCGTGGCTGTCTCTCTGGCGCTCGCCTGCGGCGGAGGCGGCGCGAACAACGACCCGGCGCAGAGCACAGGCGCGAGCGCTGGGGGCGAAGCGCAGACGTACACCGTGCGGCTGCACAGGCCGTCGCGGGTCGGTCAGCGGCTTCGGGTGCGCACCGAGGCGACGAGCAGCGAGAGCCGCGTGACGCGCATGGGCGGCACGCAAGGGGATCGCACCATGACTCGACGCCGCACCACGATCGACTGCGTCGCAGAGATCCTCGCCGTCAACCGAGCGGGAAAAGCCACGCGGCTCGCGCTCACGGTCGCGTCGCTGCAATCCGAGTCCGACCAGCAGACCGTGGCGTCGCTCGGCTCGGACTCGCGCCTCGAGCTCTCGCTCGGTGCGCGCGAGGACCAGACGACCATCACGCTCGGCGGCCAGCCGGTGAGCCGCGAGGTGCGCGCGGCGATCAAAGACGTTCACTCGCTCTCGGTGGACGAGCTCACCGACGACGAGACCTTCGGAACGCCTCAACCTCGCGCGGTGGGCGCCTCGTGGCCCGCGCGGGTCGAGACGCTTCGCACGGCGCTCGAGGGGACCGGGATGAACATCGCCGCCGACGGCATCCGCGCGACGGTGACCCTCGCGGACGTCAACCAGCGCGAGCCGGGAGCGCCCATGATGGAGCTGCGCGGCGAGGTGACCATCGAGCGAATGAGCCTCGCGCAGCTTCCGCCGGGGTTTACCTCGTCGACGATGAACATGCGCATGCGCATGGAGAAGGTCGTCTCGGCGACCAACCTCGAGGCGCCCCCGGTCTCCGAAATGAGCGCGATGACTTCGCACGCCGAGCTCAGCGGGACCGTCAACGGCCAGCCCGTCACCATCGAGATGGAGATGGAAAACGAGCGCCGAACGACGTTCTCACCCACCCCGTAACCACGTCACGCGAGCGCGAGCGCGAACGCTGTCAGCTCAGCGCTGCGCGCAGCGCGCGGGCCATCGCCAGCGCGACGGGGGCGCTCGGCAAGCCCATGGCGCGCGCGAAGCTCGCCTCGGGCTCGCGCTCGAGCTCTGCCAGCAATTGGTCGAACGCCGCCTCGCGGTCGCGCCGGATCTTCTCGCGCGGCTCGTCGTCGAGTCGGGCCTCGGCCCACGTTGCGACGCGCCAGGCGAGCGACGCGTGCTTCTGCTCGTCGACGGCGATCACCTGCATCGCCTCGCGCACCGATGTGTCCTCGGCGTGCTCGCGTTGATGCGCCGCGAGCAGGGCTCCCCAGGTCTCGCGGACGCAGCCTTCGACGGCGTTTTCGTGGGCGAGGTCCTCGAGGGTGCGCTGGGATCCGTCACGGATGATGAATTCGTGTGCGCGCGCTCCGCGCTCAGCCGCGAGCTCGCCCATCATGACGGCGTGCTTGCTCTCGTCGATGGCGCTTCGCGCGGCGGCGCGCGCGAGGTGCTCGGGCGCCCCGTACGCGCGCAGCTCACGAGCGAGGCGCTCGAAGGCCTCGACGCTGGCCGCTTCGATCGTCGCGCACTCGGCCAGGTACACGGCGATCGGGTCCATGGGATCGGCGCCCGAGTCGCGCAGGACGTCGAGCCCGTCCGGCGCGCGGCCGCAGGGAAACATCGCGATGCACCTGACGGTCATCGCGTCGACCCGCTCGCACGAGCGCAGGCCGCCGTTCGGCGGGGCGCCTGGAATGAACACTCCATCACAGGCGCGCTGACAGTCGAGCGCGCACGTCGCGGGGTCCGGCGCAGCGTCGGTCGTCACGACGTCCGAGGGCACGTCGATCGGGACCGAAACGTCTCTCGGCGGCGAAGGCACGTCGGGGCGTGGAGGGGCAGCGACGTCCGCGATCGCGCCCGCGTCGAACGGCGCGATGAACCCCGAGCCGCTGTCTGCGATCGGACGACGGTCTTCGCCCTGCCCCGAGGCAGAGCAAAACTCCACGCGCATCGGGACGTTGGTCTCTGCGCGACCGGTAAAATCGCAGCCGCACATCCCGCACATGCGATCGGGGAGCGAGTCGCTCGCGACGTCGTCGCGCGTGG
>LNEO01000151.1 GCA_001465015.1 Deltaproteobacteria bacterium Ga0077539
GCGTGCCACCCATCTTTTCATTGGGTCCGCTGCCTCGCCGCTGAAAATCCAGCGCATTCGAGGCAAGTGATGAATGATGAGAGCTCGCTGCCGCGCCGAGGCTGTCGTCCCTCGCTGCCGCGCCGAGGCTGTCGTCGTATGGGAGTAGATGCACCCCTTCGTACAAGACCTTCGACTCGCGTTGACGCCCGCCGCACGCCACGCTGAAGTTCAGCGCGGCGTCACCCTGAGCGAGAGCGGCAGTCGAAACGTGAGCGCCGTCGCGCTGGGCGCAAAGCGCGCTCCTCGCGCGACTCCGAGCACGCACCCTCCGAGCCCCGACGTCGACGCTCCCTCGGGCACCAGGCTGACCGCGCGCACGGCGCCCGATCGATCGACGGAGAAGCGCAGCGCCTCGATCGGAGTGTCGCTGGCCTCCGCCGCGAACCGACGAGCGCACGCCTCGACGCGCGGTCGATACCGCGCGAACTGCACGGTCAATCGCGTCTCTTCGTCGCTCGGCGCAGGGCGTCTCGGCGGATCCCCCGCGCTCGTGCCGCTCGACGGCGCGGTGCTCGCGCTGTCCGCGACGCTGCCTACCCCCGCGTCCACCAGCTCGGCGCCGCTATCGACGCTCGCGGCGCCCACACCGTTCTGTCCGGACTGACCTTCGACCACGACGAAGCCCTGTCCTCCTCCCTGCTGCGTGCGAAACAAGACCAACGCCGCCGCGCCCAACGCCGCGATCGCCGCGACCGCGGCCGCCCACGCCGCCAGCACGAGGCCGCTGCCCTTTTGCGCGGGCTCTTCCGGCGCGCTCGCCGCAGCCTTCGGCTTGACCGTCGGGCGCGTTCGATCGGGGCCGTCCGCGATCTCGATGCTCGGACCGCTCGGGCGCGAGGCTTCGATCACGCTCGGATAGTTGGTCGGCGCGACCTTTGTCCCTCCGTCCAACGCAGGAGGCAGCGACTCGGTGAGCGTGGGCTGCTCGGCGATCGCGGTGTTGACGTGAGCGCCCGGCGCAGTCGTCTGCCAGGCCTTCGTCAACGTTTGAACGTCGAAGCCCAGCATCGCAGTGAGCATCATCGGCGAGAAGAAATCCTCGCGAATCTGCTGCACCATCGCCGCGCGAACCTTCTCGGTGTCCGCGCCGCGCACCGCGCGAAGCGCCGCCGCGAGCTCGCTGGCCGTCGCGTAACGATCCTTCGGATCCTTTCTCAGCGCTCGCTCGAGCACCGCTCCCAGCGCGGCCGAGACGTCCGCCCGCACCTGGTCGATCCGCGTGGGAATCTTCTTGGCCACGTTGACCAACGTCGTGGTCAGGTCGTCGGCCGCCATTTCGTTGCGGCCCAAGAGCAGCTCGTGAAGGACGAGCGCCGCAGAGTAGACGTCGCTGCTCGCCGAGGGCTCGCCGTCGCCGAGCAGCTCCGGCGCGAGAAACGCGAACTTTCCCTTGATGGTCGGCCCTTCGGGGCCCGCAGCGGTGCGCTCGTGCTCGAGCCGCGCGATGCCGAAGTCGAGCAGCTTCACGTGCCCCTCGGTGCTCACCATCACGTTGCTCGGCGTGACGTCGCGGTGAATCACGCCCGCGCTCGCGCCATCGACGCCGACGAGCAGGTGCGCGTGCGCGAGCGCGTCGAGCACGTCGATCACCACCTGCACCGCGGCTTGCACGTCGAACGCACGCCCCACCTCTTTGACGAACCTCGCCCACCGCGCGAGCGAGTAGCCCTCGACGTACTCCATCACCAGCAGGTACTCGTCGCCCTCGCTGTTGAAGTCGATCGCTTGAACGATGTTCGGGTGATGCAGCGAGGCCATCACGTGGGCCTCGCGGACGAACATCTTGACCGCGTCTTCGGTCGCGTCCATCCCGAGCCGCTTGACCACCACGGGGCGCACGAAGCCCTGCGCGCCCCGCGTTCGCGCGAGATAGAGAACGCCCATCCCCCCGCGCGCGAGCGGACGCAAGATCTCGAAGCGGCCCAGCACGACCCGTCCGACGAGCGGGTCAGGCATCTGCGGGCGTTCGGGCTTCGCGGGGATCACGGGTTGGCTCTCCGAACATAATAGTGCGTCCCGCTCGATCGGTGACGAATCGCGATTACAAGCGATTGCCCGACGCGCGCAACGTCACCCGCGAAGCGCCGCTGTCCGTCGAGCGCCAGCGTCGTCGAGCCGGCCGTGACCGTCGAGCCGCTGAGGGCCGTGCCCTCGACACGAACGATCGGCCCGAGCGTCGCGTCCGGCCTCGGCGCGCGAATTTGCGCGCTATTTGTCACGTTATCGAAGATCACCGCCACCGACGCTTCCGGTGATCGCGCCCCGCCCGAGCGAGCCTGCATCGAGAGTCGAAGCGTCCCGTCGGCGACCTGCGAGGTCAGCGTCACGCTCGGCGTGCGAGACTGCGTGGTCGAGCTTCGACCGCGGACATCGCGCACCGTCAGGACGTAGCCGCTCGGCGAGGGCGGCGCGCTCGGCCAGCTCACCCGCAGCGTCGGGAGCAGGTTCTGGTAGTGCACCGAGTAGTGATGCCCGTCTAGCTCGATGTCCGACTGTCCGGGACGAGATGGCAGCGCAGCAGCGCCCGTCGCTGCGTCTACCGCCAGCGTTCCGCGCGCCTGCGATCGCGATCCCTCGCAGCGCACTCGGTAGCTGTGCCGACCGGCCGGCAGCGCGATCTGTACGCTCCGCTCGGCGGCCGCAACCTCCCGCGTCGAGCCCCCGACGACGAAGCGCACCGCCCCGTTTGCGCAGCTCGCCGCGAGCGACAAACGGACGATCACCGGAAGCGAAGGAGCGTGCACCGTCGCGGACTCTCCTGCGACCAGCGAGAGGTCCGCGCTCGCAGCGGAGCTCGGCGCGGTCGTGTCCGTCGCAGCCCCGACGTCGCCGTTGTTTCGGGCGTTGATGCGTCGCGAATCGGACGCGTCCGTCGCGAAATCACCGGCTCCGACAGCGCTCGCGTCGGCGTCGGGAGCTCCGGCCTCGCCGTCGGGCGCGAGGGCGTCCAACCACGAAGCGTCCTCGAGCACGTCGCCGCCCTCGACAGCGTCTGTCGCGTCTGCGGGATCCGGGCGGTCGAGCAGCACCGGTCGCGGCGGCGCGACACCGCTGTCTCGCGGCGGCGCAACGGGACCCACGTTTTCAACGAGCAGCGACGCGCCCTCGCCGACCGTCTCTGGCGCGAGCCCTTCGCGCTCGACGACCGCGCGGCCCAGGTCGACGCGGACCCTCAGCGACCCCTGCTCGACGCTGAGCTGCACCCTTCCGCCGCGCTCGACGCGCAAGACGCCTCGCTGCGTAGAGATCGCGACCGCCTGCTCTGCGCGCAGCAACACTTCGCCGCGCTCGATACGCAGCGACGGCGCCGTAGAGCCTGGGCGCGACGCGGCGAAGCGCACCGTGGTCAGCGGCCGAAGCTCGAGCCCTCCGCCGCCTCGCATGCGCACCCGAGCGGTCGCTCGCTCGCTGGTCCGCACCGCGTCTCCGAGGCGAAAGCGCTCGTTGAGGCTAGCGCCCCCCCAAGCGTCGCCCGCTTTTTGATGCTCGACCGCCCCGGTCAACGCTACGAGGTCCGCGATGACTCCGACCGAACGCAGCGCGACCACGATGATCACCGCTGAGCCGATCAGCACGCAGAGCGCGATCGCCAGGACGATCCTGGCCTGACGCTTCATTCAGCGCGTCCCCCTCGTCGCGGACGAAGATCGATGTTCAAGATCACCACGCCGTTGGCGGTCACGGTCACTCGCCGCCGCTGCGGCCGAAATCCCTCTGCGCTGAACTCGACCGTGTAGGACCGCGGCTCCACCGGAATCCTGAAGGTCCCGTCTGCGTTGCTGGTGATCGTGCGGTTGGTCTCGATGACGCGGATCGTGGCGCGCACACCCGTTCCGTTGAAGCTGCGAACGGTCCCGCGAAGCTGCGCCTCGGCCCCAGGAGTGACGGCCTCGATCGTGACCGATGCGCGCGCGGCGCTGGTCCCTCCGACCCGAATGGGGACCGTGCGCTCGGCGCCCGACGCGCCGCGAACGACGATCGAGTAGTCACCAGGCGCGAGCCCGGGCGCGCGCCAACGGCCCTGCGCGTCGGTGCGCAGCTCGAGCACCGTTTGCTCTCCGCGCCGCACGAGCACTGTCGCATCGGCGACCGGAGCTCCAGCGGGATCACGCACTTCGCCCTCGGCGTCGCGGAGCTGCATCGAGGCGTTCGCGTTCGCGCTCGCGTTCGCGCCGGACTGCGTCGTCGCGCGAGCGCCGGCACGGTCGCTCGGCGCAACGGCGCGCGGCGAGGGAAATCCCAGTCCCAACGTGAACATCACCGCGACCCGCGGAGAGGTCACGAAGAGGGGCTCTCCTGGCGCATACGAAGCTCGCCCGCTGGGGCTCACGTCGAGCAGCAGCCCGGGATGAACGTGCCACGACGAGCTCGGGTGCACGCGCACCCCGCCCGCGAAGTGAACGGGGCTCGCGCCGATCGGCGCCCTCGCGCCCACCAAGACGTCCGCGGTGCACTCGGCGAAGGTCTCGATCACTCCGAAGCGAGCGACGGCGGCGACCCCGAAGAGCACCGCGTGAAACGCGCTGACCCCGAGCGCGACGCGATCGGACGCGCTCAGCTGCGCGGCGTCGGGGGCGGACCGCGCGCTGTTGTCCAAGCGAAACCCCACGCGCCCCACGAGCGCGACCCGGCCGTGCTCGGGCACGTACCCGCCAAAGGCCTGCATATCCGCCGAGAACGCCGATGGAACGACGGACGGCGCCGACGAACCCGGCGCCCAGAGCCTCGCCTCGGCCCCGAGCCCCAAGGCGCCGCGAACCCTGCCGCCCACGCGCAAGATGAACCGCGGATCGCCGACCATGCCGTCGTCGCTGCGCCCGTTGACGGTGTGAGCGTCGTATCGACCGTCGAACCGAAGCGCGACCGCGAGCCACGAGAGGGGGCGAACGGACACCGCCAACGATCCAAACGCGCGGTGGTGCTGGTCGTTCTGCCGCAACACCGCCTCGGTGTACGCGTAGCCACCGCCCACCGACACCCCGATCAGGGTGGCCGGCGCGACCGGCAAAGGAACCCGCACCGCGCTCGGAAGCGCGTCCAGTCCCTCGCCGAACCGCGCGGCGCGCTGCGCGTATGCCAGTTTCGGGGTTGCTTCGAGCGCGACAACGGCGATCGCTGCGACAAGAGCGTGGCGGACCAACGTCCCCGCAATGTACCGCCATTTCTATCGCGCTGCGCGGTCGATCGAGCGTCGCGCGAATTCCAGGCTCGGATCGAGAGCGTCAGAGCGAAAGGCCGCGGTACGCTCCAGCCACAAGCTGATGTTCGACTCTATCGTTCGCGCTGTGTTCGGCTCGCGCGGAGCCGTCTTGCTCTACACCCCCTCGCTCGTCGTTCAGCCCGGCTCGACGATCCCCGTGCAGATTCGCTTCGAGGCCCTCGAGCTCCCGCGCGAAGTAGCCTTTCTGCGGTTGCATCTGCACATGACCGTGCACCAGTGGACGCAGAGCGCTGCAGGACCGGTCATTCAGCCGCAGACACGCGACGTGCTTCCGCCCATCATGCTCAGCGAGAAGTTCGTCGTCGCCGCAGGGGCCGTGCAGGACTTCACGACGACCATCACGATTCCGCACGGCGTCTACCCGTCGGTTCCCGGGCAGATCGACTACGCGCTGTGGGCCGTCGCGCCGGTGACCGGCCAGACGATCGACCCGGCGCAGCACCTGCCGCTCACGATCGTCGGCGCGACCACCAGCGTCCCGTTCGCGCCTTCGCCCGCACCGATGGCGCCTGCGCCGCCCGCGCCAATCGGCCCCATCGGCGCGCCGTTTCCCGCGCCCATGGGAGGGTCGTATGGCCCCGTCCCGATGGGCGCGCCGCTGCCCCCCGTGCCGTTCGCGCAGCCGCCTGCTCCCGCAACAGCAACGCCCGCAGCGCCCGCAGCGCCGGTCGAGCCAACGACGCCCGTCGCCACAACGCCGCCTGTGCCTTCGTTTGCGCCTGGCGACGACGTCGAAGTACGCGGCCACGATCAGCGATGGCAACCCGCGATGGTCGTCGAAACGCGCGGCGCGGTGCTGCTCGCGCAGTGGCAAGACGGCCGCGCGGCGACTTGGGTTCGCGTCGATCATGTTCGCGCGCCGCTCCCGCCGACACCGGCGACGGACGCGCCGACCGCAAACGCGAACACGACCGACAGCACCCCCTCCGAGACGAAGTGATCGTCGTGCACGGGCAGGCAAAACTTGCACGTGCGCGCACCATCGCGAGTCGTTGCGCCACATCGCGCACCGCGCGAGCCGGCACGCCGCGGATCGAAAAAGCGACGAGGCGCAGCGCGGCCGTGGTTTTCTGCGAAGCAAACGTCGGATATTCTCGAAGCAGCCTTCGAATCGCGGCGACGGGCCTTACACCCTTTCCAGGCCGCTTCGCGGTCCATGGATTGCTGGAGGAACCGAGATGATCCCGACCCCGCGCGCCTCGCGACCGATCTTCGCGATCGTCGCGATCCTCACGCTCTCGACCGCGTGCGCCACCGTTCGGCAACGGTGGCAGCCTACGTGGCCTGATCCGTGGCGCAACGGATGGCTCGACCCTGGTGAACCCGTCGTCGCGCAGACGCCGCCCGCAGCAGAGCAGCTCGACAGCGGCCCGATCGGCGTCGGAACCGCTGGGCAAGTGTGGGTCGAAGGGCACTACGAGTGGGTCGATCAGCACTACACGTGGATCGCCGGTCACTGGGCCACGCCGCCACAGACGGGATGGACCTGGCAGCAGCCAGCCTTCCACAATGGTCGATGGCGTCGCGGCTACTGGCACACGCGCAACGCGCAGGTCGACCCCAGCTACCTCGAAGGACAGGGCGCATGGAACCCTGGTTGGCACGGCGACGCCCACTCCACGCCCGTCGCCCATCCCGTGACGCTCTCGACTTCGCAGTCGACGCCGCAGCCCGTCGCTACGCCAAGTCAGTGAGCGTCAGTCAGAGAACGCTCCGGTGGTACGCTCGCAACCACTGGCGTTCGACCCATGAGCAAGCACTCCAAGAACCGCGGACACTCGCCCAACTCCTCACACGACGGCGCTCAAACGGACCCCGCCGACCTCGCCAACGACGTCGCGGCGATCCGCGACCAGTCGTCGGAGCTGCTGCAACGGCTGTCGTTTTCGACCGCGCTCGACGCGCTCAATGAGCGACACGCCAGGCTCCAGCAAATCGAGGACGAGCTGCGCCGGCTGCGCTCTCGCAACTTCGTCTTCTGGCCGAACCTCGAGCAGCAGCTGCAGCAAGCAAAGCAGCTCGCGTCCCGCGCGATGACCGACTCGCGCAACGAGGCGCAACGAGCTGCGCAGCAACTGCGAGCCCCGATCGAGCAGCTCGCCCGCAACGCCTCGGGCATGGCGGCGCGCGGACGCCTCACAGATAATCAAGTGGACAACCTCGCGGCCGAGCGCGACCGCGTCGAGGCTCAGCTCGACGCCGTCGAGCAGCGGATCGGCGCGCTCACCGAGCCCTTCACCAAGCTGGTCGACACCGTCGCCCAAGGCGTCACGGGCTCGCACTGGACGATGGACCAGTTCGATCAGGGCAGCTTCCGACCCCGAGCCGAAGAGAACCCGCTCACCGTCGCCGCCGCTCACTGGGAAGACTGCCCTCAAGGCGCCTGCGACGGGATCCTCTTCATCACCGACCTCGTGCTGCGCTTCGAGCGCACGCAAGGCCAACGCTCCGTCGTGCTCGAGCGCGCCATCGGGCACATCGGCTCGAGCGAGGACTCCGAGCGCGGATGGGTCTTCAAGGACGAGGTGCTCGCGCTGAGCTTTCATCCATCGAGCGGCGCTCCGCAGCGCGCGACGATGGTGATGAAGTCCGCGGACTCCAAGGGGCTCGACGACATCATCGAGCGCGCTCGCTCGGGGCAGCTCGTCGCGTGGATGGTGCCCAAGCGCCAGCAAGCCAACGCTCCGATCGCGGACACCGCGAAGACTCCAGTGCGATGGCCCAACGAGTGCGATCACTGCGGCGCCACCATCGCCGCCCCGGTCCGAGGCCAGATGGAAGTCGTCTGCGGGTACTGCAAGAAGCGCTATCCCGTCGAGTTCGCGTGACGCCGGTCACTTGACAGCGCGTTCGGCGCGCGGTCACAACCAGCGAGTGATCTCTTCGCTACGACGAGCCTTGTTGGGCGCCCTCCTCGGCGCGCTCCAGGCGTGCACGCCCGCCGCACCGAACCAGCCCGACGCAGAGGTCCTCGCCGACGTCACCGACGGCGAAGCTCGCGACGTCGTTCGCCCGATGAGCGACATCGTCGTTCCGGTGCCCGACGTCGCCGAGACGCCCCTGCCCGACTTCGCGCTGCAGGACCAGAACCGCGCGTCCGCGTCGAGCGGAATGAACATCTCGCTCAGCGCGCAGCGCGGACGAATCAGCGCATGGTACTTCGCGACGAGCGCTTGCCAGTTTTGCGTCTCGCAAGTCGCGCAGCTCCAACGGCTGCAAACCGAGCTCGACGCAGCGGCCCCGCGCAGAGCGGTCAAGCTCTTCGTGATCGCGGACCTCGACAGCGACGGGGCGACCTCGGCGTTCACCGTGGGCAACTCGCTGCCGGTGCTGCAAGACAACCGCGCCTCCAACGTGCAGAGCAGCTGGATGGCGGCGATCCGCGACGTCGTCGTCGTCGACGACGAAGGCACCCGCAGGGTCGTCTACAACCTCACGACGCGACCGCTGAGCGACGACACGTACTTCAACGATCTGAAGGCCAGGCTGCTCGCCCTCGCCAATCGATGACCGCGGGTCACAGCTGGATTTGCGCCTGCAATCGCAGCTGATGGTTGCCCTCGTCGAAGCGCGATCGCCCCGCGTAGAAGGCCTGATCGCGAAAGAGATAGAAGTAGTCGAGCTGCAGCTTCACCGAGTGCTCGAGCCAGTAGTAGCTGACGACCCCGCCGAGCTCGTGCGTCTCGCGAAAGGCAGGATCGCGAACGTCGACCATCGCCCCGAGGACCGGCGTCGGCAGCGGCTCTGCGCCAAACGCCGCGCGGTCGAGGCCGATGGGCGTCACTTGCGAGTAGCGCAGTCCGAACTCCAGGCGCGACGGGAGCTGATACGCCGCCTGCGTCGAGATCCCGAAGGCCGAGCGAGAGAACTCGGTGCGCGGCATGCCGTTGACCACCGCGGTCGACCACGGGCGATCGGCGATCCGTAGGATCGCCTCGGATTGCAGCGAAAAGCCCGCCCACTTGAACATCACGTCCGCCGTCGCGCTCGCGTAGTCGAAGCGCCCCAGCGTGTACGTCGCGCCCAGCGTGCTCTGCGATCGGCGCGACCGCACGTTGTACGCCCCGGCCAGGCCGATCGAGAGCCGCGGCCCGGTGCGCTTGAAGTCGCCCTCGACGTCCATGTCTTCGAAGCGGCCGAGCGGTTGAATCTGCACGCGGGCGACATAGAGCAGCGCCGAGTCGAGCGTGGGGCGGTTGCGCCCGTCGCCGCCGAAGACTCCGATCATGTAGCCGAGGCGATGGCCGAAGAGCTCGTCCGAGCGAAACTGCACGCCGATGTCGCGATCGAGGTTGAGCTCAGCGTTGGTGCCCGAGCGATCGACGAACTGAAGCGAGCCCGACGAAATCACGCGCTGCCTCGAGAACGGGACCTTCATCTGCCCCGCGCGAATCGCGAAGTACCGGTGCGGCGTCCACGTGAGGTACGCGTCGCGCAGCGGGACGAGCAGGTCGCTCTCCATGTCGAGCGGCGAGAGTCCGAGCTGGATGTAGTACTGCAGCGCTCTCGTGAACGCGTTGCCCTGAAAGACGATACGCGCGCGCCTCAGGTTGAACTCGGCGCGCAGGGGATCGGTCAGGGGATCGGGCGTCGAAGCCGGGGTCGCGAGCCTCGCCATCGACAGGTCGAGCGTCCCGCGCACTTGAATACGCGCCCGCATGGTGAGCGAGAAGCGCTCGTCTGCCGTTCGGATCGTGTAGCCGCGGCCGACCGCGCCCGAGAGCTCGAGGCCTGCGCCGCTGCGAGCGTTGACCGCGAGCGGACCACGAGCCGATGAAGAGTCTGTCGTCGCGGGGCTCTGCGCGGGCGCCGCTCCAGCGACCACCGTGGGTGGAGCGTCGAGCGGCGCGGATTGCGCTCCAACTCCACGCCCGGAGAGCACCACCACCAGCGCGGCAAACAGACGCGGACTCGACTGCATCGACGACCTCGCGCAAAGCGACAACCACGACACGATCCGGTGCCAACTCGGCAACAGTCCATGTCGGTCGCGAAGGATACGCAGATCGAACGCGAAAACACTCAAAAACCTACAGAGTCCGCTGTGTGTTTCAGCGAACCCGCGACGGGTGCGTGTAGACCGTGCAGCGGCCATCGCGCACGAAGCCGACGAGCGTCTGGCCGAAGCGCTCGGCCGCGCGAATCGCCAGCGACGAGGGCGCGGACACCGCGCAGAGCAGAGCGACGCCCGCCATCGCGGCCTTCTGCACGAGCTCGAAGCTGAGCCGGCCCGAGACCATCATCAACGACTCGCTGAGCGGAACCCTCCCCGCGAGCACCATCCGCCCGATGAGCTTGTCCATCGCGTTGTGCCGCCCGACGTCTTCACGAAGAACTTCGAGCTCGCCGCTCTGCGAGAAGAGCCCGCACGCGTGCAGCCCGCCCGTCGCCTCGAACTGCGCCTGCGCCGCGCGCAGCCGCGACGGAAGCTCGACGACCAGCGAGCGTGGAAGAGACCAGCTCGCGTTGAGCCTCTCGACGGCGCGCTCGACCTGATCGATCGAGGCCTTTCCGCAGACGCCGCAAGACGAGGTCGCGAAGAAGTTGCGCTGCAGCAGGGTCGGGTCGAACGCGCGCTCGAGCCGCACCGTCACGACGTTGTTCACGCCGTCGGCGATCGACAGCTCGCGCACCGCCGGCCGCGCGAGCTCGTCGCGCCCGCGGATGAGCCCCTCGGTAAACAAGAAGCCCACGGCCAGCTCGTCCTCGTGGCCAGGGGTCCGCATCGTGACGGCGACGCGCGAGGGTTCGAGCGCTTGCGCGCTGTGAACGCGGATCTCGAGCGGCTCCTCGACGCTCACCGTCTCGACGCTGTCCGCTTCGTCCAGCGGCGCGACGCGCAGCACCTTCGCCCGCGCCCGCTCGATCGGACTGTCTGCCATCTGCACCCAAAGCTACTCCGTCGCGAGACCGCCGTCGCGCGACGATTGCGCGTAGAAATTCGTCGAGCTCCGAGCGATGATCGCGCCGCCCATGATCGACGCAAACGCAGTGCTCGAGCGGCAGGTCCGCACGTTCATGATCAACGCCGTCACCGCGCTGACCCCCGAGACGAGCCTCGACGCCGCCGCGAAGCTCTTTCACGAGCAGCGCATCACCGGCGCGCCCGTGGTCGACGCCAACTGCCGCTGCGTCGGCGTCTTGTCGCAGACCGATCTGCTCGTGCGCAAGGACCAGAGGAGTGACCGTATCGGCACCTCCCGCTACGTCCTGGTGTTGCACGGCGAGCCGACGCTCGAAGACCACGTGCTCGGCGTCGATGCGCCCTCACACGGCGTCGTCGCGGACCTGATGACCAAAGAGCCCATCGGCATCTCCAGCGACACCACGCTCCGCCAGGCCATCGAGCGCATGTCCCACCACGGCGTGCACCGGCTCATCGTGATCAACGACGAGAAGCTCCACGGCGTCGTCACGTCGATGGACGTCCTGCGCATGCTCGCCCCGCCGCAGCCGCCGCGGGACGTCGACGGCTTTTGAACGAGGGACGGAGCAACCCCTCGATGATCGTACTCCGCGGTTCACCCGGCGCCCTCGCGCTTGCCGCTGCGGCGATCTTCGGCTGCGAGCGCCCTCCCGAGCCTTCTGTCCGCGCCCGCGCTGACAGCGCAGCGCTCGCCCCCGCCGAGGACGCGACGGCCGCCGCGGCAGGCGACGCTTCGCCGACCGAGCCGCCAGCGGTGCCTACGGACGTGGCGGACCTCGAGCTCGTCGGCGAGCTCAGCGTTCAGCCCGCGGCGCGACGCAACGAAGCCCTGCGCGCGGCGCGCGAGTTGATTTCATGGGCGCGAACATGCGCCGAGTCGCTCGCCGACGGAGCGACGTTTCGCGCGACGCTATCTTTCGAAGGCAACACCATCGCGCGCTCGTCAGCCACCGTGACCAGCGGCGCCCGCACGCGCGAAGCAAACTCCGTCGAGACGTGCGTCCAGAGCTCGGCCTCCGCACTGTCGCTCGGCTCGCGCGGGCTCCGTGCCACCACAGAATTCACCGCGGAGTACCGCGTCGTCCGGCGCGCTCCATCCGCGCTCTCGGACCCCGCCCGACGCTGCGAGCGCGACCAGGACTGTCGACTCACCACCGGAACCTGCACCGGCCCCGCGCCGCTTCACGTCGTGCACGCCGCGACGCGAGGCGCGATCAACGCGCGCGCGCTCGTCGATCGACCGTGCGGGCAGAGCAACGTCACTCCCTCGCAGCCGCGGTGCGATCGCGGTCTGTGCGTCGCCCACGCCCTCGCGCAGCCCCAGTGGCGAAGCTGCGACCGGACGCAAGAGTGCGTCGTCCTCGTCGCCAACGCAGAGGCGAGCCCGACGTTCACCGCGGTCAACCGGGGGTCGCTCGCGCGCGCGCTGCAAATACTCCCGAATACGCGGGCAGCGCTCGCTCGAGACCGCCCGCCCACGGTGAGCTGCGAGTATCACTTTTGCGCGGTAGGGTGGCAGGCGCCCGACCCCAACGCCATCCTTCCGCGACCCGCGCGCTGACCGCGACACACACACCCGAAGCTGCCCGATCCCCGCCCGCCCACCGAGCCTATGAACAACCTGCTGCGATTTCTCGACCTCGTTCGACGCGAGCTCCGCGCCGACGACACCCGCGTCGAAATCGGCGGTCGCGAGCCAGATCCCGCCGACCCCTCGTGCGTCGCAGCCCCCATCGCTGAAGACCAAAGGGTCATGGTCACCTGGGAGATGCCCCTCGCCGTCGACGAGCGCGCGCACGCCCGAGAGCGGCTCCTCGCGCTCATCGAGTCGTTCGCGCCCAGCGTTCCAAAGGACGAGACGCCCGCGCTGCGCCTCGTGTCCTCGACGTCCACCGCGATGGCCCTCGATGAGTCCCTCGGGCTGCTCGCGCGAAGGGCCCGCGCCGAAGAGGCCGTCGTCCTCGACCACGCCTCGCCCGAGCTCTGGGGCAGCTCCGAGGTCCCTCGCGACGCGCTCACCGTCGACGACGCCATCGCGCTCTCGCGCACGTCCGCCGGCCTCGCCGCGCTCGGTGAATCGCTGTCCGACCTCGTCGCGCTCGACGACAACGCCGTGCGCGCGCGGCTCGAAGCTCGCGGCGTCGATCGCCTCGCCGAGCACACCCACGCCCGCGCGGTCTCTTGGGCCCGCTCGCTCGGCGCTCGCTCGAGCGAGTCCATTCGCCTCCGAGCAGCCCGCGCGATCGCCGCCGCCCGCGCGATGGAGCACGGCGCGCCGCCCCCCGAGGACCTGTGGATGATGGTCCGCCCGTTCGCCAACATCTACCGGCTCGTCTTGCTCTTCGACGCGCAACCATCGGCGCTCCACGTCGAAGCCGCGCTCTTGAAGATGCTCCCGCACATCGAGCGACTCGTGCTCTCTCTGCCTCCACGGGACCCCGAAACGCGAGGCGCCAAGGTCACGCCGCTGCGCAGACTCCGCCCGGTTTGATCGCCGATGCGGTACGCTCGGTCGCAGTGACCGAAGGCAACCTCGGCGCATCGGGCGCCCAGCTCGCGAGCCGCTCGCTCTTTCCGACGCTCGCGTACGACGCATACCTCAACCACGCCGGGATCTCCGCGCCATCGACCGCGGTGCTCGCCGCCGTCCGCGAGGTGGTCGAAGACTACGCCGCGCGCGGATTCGCCGCGTGGCCCACACACAACGACCGCCGCACGAGGCTCCGTCAGCGCATCGCGAAGCTCATCGGCGCGTCCGCAGAAGACGTCGGCTTCACCACCAACACGACGAGCGGCGTGACCCAGATCGCGATGTCGCTCGCGTGGAAGCCGGGCGACGCAGTGCTGTTGTTTCGCGGGGAATTTCCCTCGAACGTCACGCCATGGCTGCAGGCCGCCAAGACCTTCGGCCTCGACGTTCGGTGGGTCGACCTCGACGCCTTCACGCGGAGCCACGACGAAGGGCTGAGCGTCTACAGCCGCGCCCTCGACGAAGGCGGTGTGCGCCTCGTCGCAGTCAGCGCGGTACAGTTTCAAACCGGCCTACGCATGCCGATTCGAGCGATGGCCAACGCCGCGCACAGACACGGCGCCGAGCTCTTCGTCGACGCGGTGCAAGCGTGCGGAGCGGTCCCCCTCGACGTGAGCGAAGGTCGAGTGGACTACCTCGCGTGCGGCTCGCACAAATGGCTGATGGGCATCGAAGGGGCAGGTTTTCTCTTCGTCGATCGCGCCCGAGTCGGCGCGCTCGTGCCGAGGTTGGCAGGGTGGCTCTCGCACGAAGAGCCCGTGCGCTTTCTGCTCGAGGGAGCAGGGCACCTCCGCTACGACCGGCCCATCCGTCCGCGAGCAGACTTCATCGAGGGAGGAAACGTCCCCACCACAGCCTTCGCCGCGCTCGACGCGTCGCTCGCGCTCATCGAAGAGCTCGGCGTGGACGCGGTCTATTCGCACGTGCAGCGCTACCTCGACGCGCTCGAGCCCGCCCTCGCCGAGCGCGGGTTTCGCAGCGTTCGCAGCGCGTTTGTCGAGGGGCGCTCGGGCTCTCTCTGCGCGCTCCCTCCCGAGGGGCACGCGCTCGAGCCGCTGCACCGCGCGCTCGTCCGCGAGCGAATCGCCTGCGCGATGCCCGACGGTCACCTGCGCTTCTCGCCGCACTGGCCCAACAGCGTCGACGAGGTCCCCTCGGTGCTCGCGGCGGTCGACCGCGCGCTTCGCGCGACCCGCGCCTGACCGCCACGCGCGTCGGTCTGACGCGCGCTGTTTTCTCCGTCCTCTGGCGAGTGCGGCGCGCGATCATGCGCTACACAGGGTCGTCGATGGCCGCTGACCGACCCGCGATCTTCTCGATCCGCAACGTGAAGAAGTCCTTCGGAGACAGCCACGTGCTGAAGGACGTGAGCTTCGAGGTGTATCCGCAAGAGATCCTCGCGGTCCTCGGCCCTTCTGGCTGCGGCAAATCCATCTTGCTCAAGATGATGATCGGCCTGATCGAGCCCGACGCGGGAGAGGTCTACTTCGAGGGAAAGCGGGTCACGGACATGTCGCTTCCCGAGAAGACCGAGCTGCGTCGCCGCGTCGGGATGGTGTTTCAGTACGGCGCGCTCTTCGACTCGATGTCGGTGCGCGACAACGTGATGTACGGGCTCCGCGAGCACTACGCCAAGAAGCTCAGCGAGGCAGAGAAAGAGGATCGCGTCCGCGGCGCGCTCGCCGTCGTCGGCCTCGCGGGCACCGAGGACCTCTTGCCGTCCTCGCTCTCGGGCGGAATGAAGAAGCGCGCAGGCGTCGCGCGCACCATCGCGTGTCGCCCCGAGCTGGTGCTCTACGACGAGCCGACGATGGGCTTGGACCCCATCAACACGACGCGCATCGGTCACCTCGTCCGAGGGTTGGCGCGAGAGATGGACATCACGTCCGTGATGGTGACGCACGACATGAAGCTCGCGTTCGAAGCGGCCGATCGCGTCATCGTGATCAACGAGGGCCTGGTCGTCGGAAGCGGCACGCCCGAGTCGATTCAGAACCACACCGACCCTCGCGTCAAAGGCTTCGTCGAGGGCCTGGACCCCGAGTGGACCGAAGAGGACGAGCGGCTCTACGGCGTGCCCTGAACGGCGAGCGCTCCTCTCAGCACTCAGGAATACCCACGGACAGGTCGCTCGCACCCTCGTCGAGCTCCTGCTCGATGACGTGCAGAGCGAGCCCTCCGCGCGCGGTCTCTTTGTACTTGTCTCGCATGTCTCGGCCGGTCTCGCGCATGGTGCGGATCACCTTGTCGAGCGACACGAAGTGCACGCCGTCGCCGCGCAGCGACATGCGCGCTGCGTGGATCGCCTTGATCGAGGCCATCGCGTTGCGCTCGATGCACGGCACTTGAACGAGGCCGCCGATGGGGTCACACGTGAGCCCGAGGTTGTGCTCCATCGCGATTTCTGCGGCGTTTTCGGCCTGCTCGGGCGTCCCGCCCATCACTTCGCAGAGCGCTCCAGCGGCCATCGAGCACGCCGAGCCGACCTCTCCCTGACAGCCCACCTCGGCGCCCGAGATCGACGCGTTGACCTTGTAGAGAACGCCGATGGCCGCGGCCGTCAGAAGAAAGCGCACGATCCCATCGTCGTTGGCGCCCGGAACAAACCGCGCGTAATAGTGCAAAACCGCCGGAATGATCCCCGCGGCGCCGTTGGTCGGAGCGGTGACGACCCTGCCTCCGGCGGCGTTCTCTTCGTTGACCGCCAGCGCGTACAGCGTCACCCAGTCCATCGCGGTGAGGGGATCGCGCAGGCCCGCTTCGGGCGACGCCAGGAGCTGTCGATACAGGTCCGCCGCGCGGCGCTTGACCTTGAGTCCGCCAGGAAGAACGCCGTCCGTCGAGCACCCGCGCCGCACGCACTGCTGCATCACTCCCCAGATGCGCAAGAGTCCCTCGCGCACCGCGCGCTCGTCGCGCAGCGACCGCTCGTTGGCGAGCATCACCCCGCTGATCGGCAGGCCAGTCTCTTCGCAGCGGACCAACAACTCATCGGCCGAACGAAACACGAGCGGAACGCCCCCCGCCTCGTCCACCACTGCGCCCCCCGCTCGCGACGTCGCCTCGCGCTCGTCGACCACGAAGCCGCCGCCGACCGAGTAGTAACTGCGCGCGTAGAGCTCGCCGCCGCTCGCGTCGCGGGCGACGATCTTCATTCCGTTCGGGTGATAGGCCAGTGATGTCCGCAAAAAGTGAAGGTGCTTGTGCTCGACGAAGACCACCTCGCGCTCGATCTTCGCCTCGCCCTCGTCGCCGCGAAGCACCAGACGTTGGGCCGCGCGCACGTCAGCGATCCGACGCTCGACCGAGTCTACGTCGACGCCCTCGGGGCTCTCGCCCATGAGTCCGAGGATGACGGCTTTGTCGCTGCCGTGCCCGCGACCGGTCGCGCCGAGGCTCCCGTACAGCTCGGTGTGCACCGAGGCAACGCGCGCGATCAGCCCCTCGCGCGCCAGGCCGTCGACGAACATCTTGGCGGCCCGCATCGGTCCGACCGTGTGCGAGCTCGACGGGCCGATGCCGATCTTGAACAGGTCGAAGACGCTGATCGCCATGGTGATTGCCCGTGAGTCTGCCACGCAACCACTGCATCCTGCGCGAAGCAACTGCACCGCGCGCGTCGCCAACCGAAGGCGGAGCCGCTGGAGTGCGAAATCGCTCACTGGCCTCATCCATGCAGCGCCAAAGGCAAGGGTTCGGTCTTCCCTCCACCATCGATCAGGCCGTCTACGCGTGAAGGAGCGCTTGCGTTTATGAGAGCCTCAGCAACGATGACGCGAACAGTAATCGTAATCCCGCCCGAAGTGACGCTCGACCTCGCTTGGGGACTGATGCAGACGCACCGCATTCGGCACCTGCCGGTGACGCGCTCTGGGCAGCTCCTGGGGATGCTGTCCGATCGCGACGTGCTTTTGCACTCGAGCGTCGGAGGGGACGGAGTGATCTTCGTTCCGCAAACGCCAGTCGGCGCGGCGATGAGCCCGGCCCCGTTCACGATCAGCTCGGACACCTCCGTCGGCACGATCGTGCGATTGTTCACCGAGCGAAAGATCGACGCGGCCCCGGTCCTCTCGGACAACGGACGCATCGTCGGTATGGTCACGACCACCGACCTCTTGCTTCTCTTGCTCGAGCACAAAGAAGCGCAGCCGATCCCGTTCGAGTGGTAGGTCGTCGAGTCCTCGGCGGCAGCGGTATCTTGAAACAACGCACATTCAATCAAAACCGACGATGAGCCACTACGACGAACCCGTACAGCGCTGGATGCGCTCGCCGGTGCGAACGATCACCGAAGGCGCGTCGCTCGCAGACGCAGACCACATCTTGCGCGAGCACACGCTCTCGAGCCTCGCGGTGCTCGACGCCGGCGGCCACCCGTTGGGCGTGATTTCGCGCACCGACCTGCTTCGCGTGGGCCGCGCCAAGAGCGCCTTCGGTCGCCGCGCGCCGCTGCTCGAGCTGCCGTCGAGCACGGTGGCCTCCGCGATGACGCGCGGGTTCGTCTCGGTCGCGCCCGACGCGCCCCTCGCCGAAGCCGCCGGGCTCATGGTCTCGCAGCACGTTCACCGCGTGTACGTGCTGGAAGAAGCCAAGCTCGTCGGCGTGCTCTCGACGCGCGACCTCATGGACGCGATCGCGACGCACAAAGAGAAGTCCCCCTTGAGCGACTTCATGTCGACGCCCGTGCTGTCGGTCTCTTCGCTGGACACCGTGGGCCGCGCCACCGATCGACTCGAAGACGCCAGGGTCGCCGGCCTGCTCGTGCTCGACGAGCGCGAGTGGCCAGTCGGGCTCTTTACCCAGCTCGAAGCGCTGCAATCGCGCGAGCTCCCGTCCTCGACGCCCGTCGAAGACGTCATGAACTACGCCCTGTTGTGCCTCGACCTCGACACGCCGCTGCACCGCGCCGCGCGCCACGCGGTCGAGACCCGCGCTCGTCGCGTCGTCGCTGTTCGAGACCGCCGCGTCTGGGGAATCCTCTCGGGCATCGACTTCGCCCGCATCGCGTCGCGCAAGTGATCCGCGCTCGCGCAGTGAATTCACTGACCGCGAGTCATCAGGTGTTCGGCGAGGCGCTCGGCGTCTTGGAGGGGAGCTTCTGGAGCCGCTCGATGAGCAGGTCCAGCGCCCCAGCCGGGAGCATCCCTGCCTGCGAGAAGACGAGCTCGCCGTCCTTGATGGCCATCAGCGTCGGGATCGAGCGGATGCGAAGCGCCGAGGCGATCTCTTGCTCCTGATCGGTGTCGACCTTCACGAATTTGACCGACGGGTGCTTCTTCGACGCCGCCTCGAAGATCGGTGAAAACGCCCGGCACGGACCGCACCAGGGCGCCCAGAAATCGATGAGGACCAGCCCCTGGGCCCGGACGATGGACTGAAAGTTCGCCTTGGTTCCTTCGGTGATCATGGTCGATACGAGCCAGTGGACGGCGCAATGGGTTCGCCGCTCTGTGCGCGAAGTGATGTCCCTCGCAGATCGCCGCGGGACTTCGCGCTCGTCACGCCGGTGCGGCCGCGAGCCATCGCTTGAACGCCCGTCGCACGTCCTCTTGCAGCGTCGCGGGCACCGGGGTGTCCGATCCGTCCGATCCGATCCGCGCGCACGACCCCAGCGCCCGCGTGAGCGCGTTGCACGCGCCCTTGCACCGCGAACACTGCTCGACGTGCTTCTCCATCGCGGCGCAGTCCGCCGTCGTGAGCTCGCCCTCGATCTTGCGCGACAACATGTCCGCCGCGTCGGGGCACAGAACGCCCGTTGTCCCTTCACCCTTCTGTGCGCCGCTCTCTGACTCGAGCCACGGAGCCAACGCCTTGCGAAGCGCGCCCCGCGCCCGATGCAAGCGGCTCTTCAGCGCGTCCACAGAGAGCCCCACTGCCTCCGCTGCCTCCGGCGCAGTGAGCCCCTCGATGTCCCGCAGCACCAGCACCTCGCGATAGTCCTCGGGCAGCCTCTCGAGCACCTCGCGAACAGCCCGCGAGAGCTCGGCATCCGAGGCCATCGACTCGGGGCTCTTGTCTTCGGACGGGCGCTGCTCTGCGTGCTCGTCCTCGACGGGTGGCCTGTTCTTCAGCCCCCTTCGGCGATGCGAACACGCCGAGCGAGCGACGGCGTACGACCACGACGTGAGCGACGATCGCCCTTCGAACTCGCCGACCTTGCGCGCGATCAACAGCAGCGAGTCTTGCACCGCGTCGTCGACGTCTGGGCCGTCTCCGCAGAGCCTTCGCGCAAACCGATGCAGCGTCGGAGCGAGCCCCGCGAGCAGCCGCTCGATGGCGTCGGGCTCTCCGCGCTGCGCGCGAGACAGGGTGTCGGGGTCGATGATGGCTCGGGGATCCGTCGTCATGCGCGTCAAACCATCCAGAGGCGTTGTCGGGGTGTCGCAGCTCCGCGTCGAGCGAAAGCTCGCCGCTCGATCGCTACCACATCGCAACCAACGGTAGTGCCGACGATGCCACCGTCGTTGCCAGCCACAATCACCATCGAGCCGTACAAACCCACGCACGTCCCCTGGTGCACGCCGTGCATCTTCGCAACCCCGACTCGATGCGATGCGTCTCGGCTGCTGCTGTGCTCGTGCTCGCCGCGTGCGGGACTCCCGCGCCGACCACGGTCGGGCCCCAGCGCCATTTCGAAGTCAGCTTCAGCGTTCGCTACGAAGCTGTTCGCGAGGTGGACATCGTCTTCGCGCTCGACAGCGCCGAGCAGGGGCGCGAGCACTTTACGCGCGTACTCGACGCGCTCGGCCCGTTCGTCGATCCACCTTGCATCAGTCGCACGACCCCAGGGGGCGGTCCCATAGGCGCCGAAAACTTCACGGCAGAAACAGAGAGTCAGAGTAGTACATCGAGCGACGAAACGACGTTTGGCGCAGTGCTGAAGCCCCCACCCGC
>LNEO01000152.1 GCA_001465015.1 Deltaproteobacteria bacterium Ga0077539
GGTTTTCCAAGGTCGTTGCTTGTCCGCGGTACGTACGCCGCGTACACTCGCTCGTTAACGCGTGGTGTGTTCTCCGCGTGACGCTCGATCCCCTGAGGAATGATGGTAGCCGACAGCGCTCACTCATCGACGACAACGGGTCCCTCCACTGGCGAGTATCAGACGCTGCAAGAGCTCGCTGCAGGTGGCATGGGTTCGGTGTTTCTCGCGCGGTCGATCCGCGGGCCCCACCAGGGCAAGCTCGTCGCGCTCAAGCGCATGCACCCGCACCTCGAGCGCAACCCGCAGTTCGCGACGGGCTTCTTCGACGAGGCTTGGATCACCGCGGGCCTCAAGCACCCGAACATCGTCGACACTTACGATTGGGGCACCGACCGCGAGGGGCGCTACATCGCCCTCGAGTTCGTCGCTGGTGACGGTCCGAAGCCGCGGCCAGCAGATGCCCATCGACATGGTGCTCTTCATCGTCGGCAAGACCGCCGAGGCGCTGCACGCAGCGCACGAGCTCCGCAACGAGCGCGGCGAGCTGCGACACCTCGTCCACCGCGACGTCACGCCGTCCAACGTCCTCATCTCGCGCGACGGGCAGGTGAAGCTCATCGACTTCGGCGTCGCCAAGGCCAGAGAGCGACTGCAGAACAACACGACCACCAACACCCTCAAGGGCAAGTTCGGGTACATGTCCCCCGAGCAAGCGCGAGGCGTGAAGAACCTCGACCGACGCTCGGACCTCTGGTCGCTCGGCGTGGTGCTGTGGGAGTGCCTCGCGGGTCGCAGGCTCTTCAAGAGCGAGAGCGAGCTCGAGATCCTCCGCATGGTCACCGAGGACACCCCCGCGTCGGTGCGCACCGTGCGCACCGAGGTCCCCGAGGCGGTCGATCAGCTGCTCTCCGCGGTGTTCGCGAAGAACCGCGACGATCGCCTTGGATCGTGCGCGGAGTTCGCCGACTACCTGTGGGCCGTGTTTCGCGAAGAGGGCTTCACCACCAACGAAAAGGCGCTCGCAGCGTTCTTTCGCCAGGCGCTCCCCGATCGCTGCGCATCGCTCGACCGCTTGTTCGCCGGCGAAGACTGGCACATCGAGCCGACCTCCGCCGGCCCCGGCAGCGGCAGC
Source organism: Deltaproteobacteria bacterium Ga0077539 (assembly GCA_001465015.1). Taxonomy (GTDB): domain Bacteria; phylum Myxococcota_A; class Polyangia; order Polyangiales. Next base: position 1,115 of record LNEO01000152.1, read on the forward strand.
TTCAGCGGAACCGACGCGCAGTCCGGCATCGCGACGATGCAGCCCCGCCCGGTGCTCTCGGCGGCGACGAGCACGTCGAGCGCTTCGAACAGCCAGGCATTCGCGGTCCCCAGCTCGCAGGTGATCTTCCCCGCGGCCAACGCGACCGGCGCTCTCGCGCCAGTCGAGAGCCCGAGTCCGCGCAAGACCAACTTGATCGTCGTCGGCGCCATCGCGGTCGCCCTCGTCTCGCTCGGCGGAGCGGCACTGGTGATCGCTCGCGCACAGACCCCTTCGACGACCACCGTGTCCACAGCGCGCAGCGATCAGCCAGCGACGCAATCGACGGCGACGTCGCCGCAACAGCCCGCGATCAACGTCGCTCCGACGACCGTGGCGCAACCGACCAATCCGAACACGGCCACCCCTGCGGTCAACCCGTCCAACACCGCGGCGCAACGCAACGGCAGCGGCCGCCCGCGCAACAACGCGCGACCCAGCGGGCCGACGCCTGAGCAAACCGCCAACGCGATGCTGCGTCCGCCGACGACAACCACGCCCGCCGTGGATCCGCCGAGCTCGGGCGCAACGCAGCTGCAACGCGACCCGCCGGTCCGCGATCCAGCGCCACAAACGCGAGTCGAACCCACGGTCGCTCGCCCGCCGACGCCGCCCGCGACGCCGCCCGCGACGCCGCCGACGACCCCCACAAACCGTCGACCAGGGCTTCAGCTCACCGGCTGGTGAGCGCGCATGTCGTTCTGCGTTCTTCGCAGTCACAACCTCTGGTAGCTTGTCGCCGAGGTTTGGTTCGAGGATGTTGAAGACGACTTCGTTCGCGCTGACGCTCGCAATGGTGGCTGCCTCGTCCGTTGGCAGCGCTCAATCGCTTTCGCGCCAGTCGCTGTTTGCGCCGTCGTTGGCTTCCACGGCCGACGCTCTCGCAGAACAGCCAGGCGCCGCCCCGCGACGAGTGCTCGCGGACAACAGACTTCCCGCTGCGCTCAACGCCCGCCCGCGACGAGCGAACGCGGTGCTCGCGCAGGGAGCAGACGCTCAGGGGCGCGCCCGTGCGCGCTTCGAAGAGGGAACGCGCCTCGCCGAAGAGCTCCAGTGGGCGCAAGCCGCGCGCGCGTTCGAAGAGAGCTATCAGCTCTTTCCCAGGCCGAATACGCTGTTCAACCTGGGTCTCGCGCACCGCGCGCTCGGGCAGTACACCCGCGCGATCGACGAGCTCCAACGCTTTCTGCAAGAAGGCACGCCGAGCCCAGAAGAGCGCACGCAGGTCTCTACCGCGCTCGATCAGATGCGCGGCCGACTCGCGCACCTCACCGTCGTTCCGAGCGTCGAGGGAGCGCGCGTCACCATCGATGGAAACCCCGTCGACTCCAACACTGACGTCACCGTCGACCCAGGCAACCACGTCGTCGAGGTCACCGCGCAGGGCTACGCTCGCTACGCGCGCACGCTGACCTTTCGCGATAGCGAATCGCAGCGACACGACGCTCGACTCGAGCGCTCGGGCGGCGTCTCCGCGGGCGTCGTGGTGGGGATCGTCTCCGGTGTGGTCGCCGCTGGCGTGCTCACCGGCATCCTGATCTGGCGTCTGTCCGGCGAAGAGAAGCCATACTGCGGCACGCTCGACCAGTGCATCATGCCTCAGTGACCATGGGACGCTCTCGCTCGCTGCTCGCCGTCGGGTCACTCGCTGCTTCGTTCGCGCTCTCTGCTGGGGGTTGCAAGAAGCCGCTCACGCACATCGTCGTGCAGATCGACACGGACGTCCCGATGGGCTCGCTGCAAGAGCTCACCGTTCAGTGCGGCTACGACTGGGACGGAGTGGACGATCTGGCCGTCGCGGGCGGCTGCGAAATCGTCGTCACCCGAGGACCCGGCGCAGGCCCCGTCAGCGCGTTGGTCTGCTTGCCCGCGTCTTTCGGGATCAGCATCGCTCCTGGCCGCGAGCTGCAGCCGTACACCTTCGTCGTGAGCGGAGCCAACAACCGCTACCGCAACATCATGCGGGTCACGCCGGTCCCCGAAGACGTGCGCATCCTCTCGGTCCGCGTGCACAGCGGCTGCCTCGCACCGTCCCCTGCGTCCGCAGCGCACCCATGCGCCGGGAGCGCCGCGAGCTGCACCCTCTCGGAGTCTTGCCTCGCGCGCGGGCTCACCTGTGGCAACGAGGGATCGTGCGTCGCGCGCGCCGTGAGCCCGGATCAATTGATGATGATCCCGCGCACAGGACCGCCAGATGCCGGTCCGACGAGGCCTGTCGGGGGAATGTGTCCGCTGACGAGCTTCGGCGCAGACGCGGGTGTGGGCACTGGTGCGGACGCTGGCACCGACGGCGGTGCGGCCCCGGACGCGGCGACGACCGACGCGCGCATCAGCGGCGGCTGACCGTACAAACGCCTTCAACCTGCGGCTTCAACCTGCGCTCAGGAGCGCTACACTCCCGCGCATGTCGAACCTCCCTGCGCCCGACAGCGACGAGCTCATCTACGATTGGAACCAGGTCGGCCGCCGTTATCCCCCCTTCGGCAAAGTCGAGTTCTTCGACGAGACGCTTCGCGACGGCATCCAGAACCCGTCCGTTCGCGACCCGTCCATCGAAGACAAGCTGAAGATCCTTCACTTGATGAACGACCTCGGCATTCACGCCGCGGACATCGGGCTCCCAGGGTCGAACAAGCGCGCGTTCGACGACGTGCTTCGCATGTGTCGCGAGGTCGTCGATCAGAAGCTCTCGGTCAAGATCGCCTGCGCGGGCCGCACCGTCGCGGCAGACGTCTTGCCGATGGTCGAGATCAGCCAGAAGGCTGGGATCCCCGTCGAGGTGTACACGTTCATCGGAAGCTCGCCGATCCGCGTGCTCGCCGAAGACTGGAACCTCTCGATCCTCCTCGAGCGCTCGGCCGAGGCCATCGACGCGGGCGTCAAGAACGGACTCGAGGTCTGCTACGTCACCGAGGACACGATCCGCTCGCGGCCCGAGGTCCTCGCGCCGCTGTTCAAGAACGCCATCGATCACGGCGCCACGCGCCTGTGCCTCTGCGACACCGTCGGGCACGCGACGCCCGACGGCGTCCGCAACCTCATCAATTTCACGCGCTCGATCATCAATGGCATGGGCGCCGGCGACGTGAAGATCGACTGGCACGGGCACAACGACCGCGGCCTCGGCCTCGTCAACGCGCTCTTCGCCATCGAGTATGGCGCCGACCGCGTTCACGGCACCGGCCTCGGCATCGGCGAGCGCGTCGGCAACACGCCCATGGAGCTCATGCTGCTCAACCTCAAGCTCGCCGGCGCGCTCGAAGGACAAGACCTCTCGAAGCTGCTCGAGTACTGCCAGACCGTGTCGAAAGCGACGGATTTTCCTGTCCCGATCAACTATCCGCTGGTGGGCTCGGACGCGTTTCGAACGAGCACCGGGGTGCACGCCGCGGCCATCATCAAGGCGCAAAACAAGGGCGATCAGTGGCTCGCGGATCGGATCTACTCCGGCGTTCCGGCGGGGATGTTCGGACGCACGCAAGAGATCGAGATCGGTCCCATGTCGGGCGCGTCCAACGTGAACTTCTGGCTCCGCTCGCGAAACATCGAGCCCAACCAAGAGCTCGTGCAGAAGATCATCGCGACCGCCAAGCTGAGCGACCACGTCCTGCGCGAAGACGAAGTGCTCTCCCTCGTCCGCGGATAACGCGCGACGCGGCTCGGCTCGCTCAGCGACGGCGGCCGCGGCGTCGAGACCCACGAATTCAAACGGCTGCTGCCCAGCCGCCCTGCGCGCCTCGTTGCGCGCGGCGATCTCCGCGAACACCGCGGGCAGCGCGCGCGCCGTGCGCTCGAGCGTGTCGTGAAACAGCACCACGCCGCCGCGCGGAGAAGCGTCGAGCCCCGCGCGAAAGTTCTGAACGACCTCTTCGGGTGAGCCCGACGCCCAGTCCCGCGTGTCGATCGCCCAGAACACCGGCGTCAGCCCTCGCGAGTACACAGCGCGCGACGCGCGCGACGTCTGCATCGCGCCGAACGGCGCGCGAAACAAGAACGTTCGCTGCCCGATCGTCTCCTCGATCGCCGCGGAGTTGCGGTCGATCTCGCGATCGAGCGCGCGCTCGTCGAGCGCGTCCATGAGCGCGTGCGTGTACGTGTGATTGCCGATCAAGTGTCCGCGTCGCCACGTCTCGCGCAGCACCTCGCGGTTGCGCTCGGCCACGGGGCCGTCGCCGTCGAACCGCCGTCCGACCACGAAGAACGTCGCGCGAACCCCGTGTCGATCGAGCTCGTCGAGCACGCGCGGAGTCGTGCTGTGCTCGGGCCCGTCGTCGAACGTGAGCGCGATGCACGGCCGCGCCGCGCACGGGCCGCGAATGAGCCCGCCTCCGCGAAAGCGGCCCACCCCCCAGAGGTTTCCGTCCGTGGGCTTGGCGCGACGCTCGTTGGCCCCCGCGCGCACCGCGGCGGGCGCGAGCGCCAGTACGAGCGCCGAGAGAACGAGCACAATCGACGAGCGTTTTTGCACCGAGGACAAAGCCCTTCACTCGCCTTTCAGAGGCCGCACAGCGCGGCGCGGTCGAAGCCAGGCAACGGCACCACGCCTCCGCAGCGCAGCGCGAAGTGATACATCGTGTCGACGCCGAGCGCCCACAACGCGACTCCCGCGATCGCGCTCGCGACCGCGACCGACGTGCGACCGCGCGCGCTCGTGGCGACGCCCCAGGTGTCGCTCGCCGTTCGAAGCCCGTTGGCGAAGTGAAACACCGTCGCCGTCAGGCCCGCGAGGTACACCGCAAACCACAGCGGCTCAGCCAACGTCCGCTCGATCGCCCCATAGAACTGCGACGCGTCCAGGCTCCCGCGCGCCTTGGCCACGCGAAACTGCCACAAGTGCACGAGCACAAACGCGAACGCCAACACGCCCGTCGCCCGCTGCAGCACGAACAACCAGTGCGACGAATACGGGTAGCGCGCGACGTCCAGCTTCGCGCGCCTGGCGATCGCGATCCCGTACATCCCGTGAAACACCAGCGGCGCGAAGATCCCCAGCACTTCGAGCCAGACGAGCCCCGGCAGCCGCTGGATGCGCTCGACGGCCATCCCGTAGCTCCGACGCCCATAGAGCGCGCTCGCGTTGGTCACGAGGTGCTCGATCAGAAACACTCCGAGCGGCACGACCCCGCACAAAGAGTGCGCTCTTCGCAGAAGAAACGGCCACCGCGACGGCTGCGGCTCGCTCACCGCGTCACCACGAACACCACGATGAGCGCCACGAGTCCGAGCGCCGCGAACCCAGCAGCGACGAACACGCCGACGTTGCTTCGAGGCTGCTCGGGGGCGAGGTCGATGGCCGCCGAGGGCTGCGCAAACGGGTCGAGCGCACCGCTCGGCGCCGTCGATGAATGCGCCGAAAACGCAGGCGCAAACGGTTGTTGACCGTGCATCGCAGGCGCGGGCGTCGGCGTCAAAGTCGGCATCGCGACCGGGTGCGCAGGCATCGTGTGCGGAGCCGCCCCGCCAAACGACGGCGATGGAGGCGCGGCGTTCATCATGGGCGGCGGCGACGGAGCGCTGCTCGTCGGCGCATCCACCCTCGGCAGCGTCGGCGCCGGTGGAATCTGCGGCATCTGCGGCGGAGAGCCGCCCGTGGCCATCGTTGGCGGGTCGCTCCACAACCCCGGGAGCGGCGCGGGTGGGGCAGCAGGCTTCGTCGCGATCGGCTCGACCTTCGCGATGAAGGGCGCGCCGGGCGAGGACTGATTGCCGCTCGCGGTCTTCACCTTTGCCGGCGCCATCGTCGCGACGTCGCGCGACACCGGGCTTTGCGCGGGTGGCTGCGGAGACAGCGCGCTCGGCTTCGGAGGCGGCGGAGCAGGAGGAGCAGTCTTTGCCGCTGCGCCTGGGCTCCTCACCTTCGCGGCGCCCGCGCTCTTGCCGGGCGGCGGCACCGTCGGCATCGCGCGGTGATCTTGCCCGCCAAACGGACTGCCCATCGCCGAGGTCGCGTCGTCCCCATCCTCTGCGACCGCTGGCTGTCCATGTTGCGGCGTCGGGACGCGCTTGAACGCCCGCGTCGCTTCGTCGCGAAACGTTGGTTTCTCTGTGGACGGCGCCGACGGAGCGACCATGCGCGAGCGCATGACGCTCATGCTCTCGATTTGCGTCGAGTCGTCGAAGTCATCGTCGAGGATCGACAGGCCTCCGGCGACCGGCGGAATGCTCGGAGTCGACGGATTTCCACTCAGCTCAGCCAAGACCGCGGCGAGCTCGGCGTCGGGGTTGGGCGGCATCGAGAAGAGCACGTCCGTGAGCGCGTCGGCCACCTGCCTCGCAGATTGAAAGCGGTCTTCGGGCTTGGCCGCGAGGCACTTCTTGATCACCTCGACCAGCTTCGGCGGCAGCGCCGGCCGCAGCCGCTCGGGCGCTTCGAACACCGCGCGCGCCACTCGGTCGAGCAGCACGGGCAGCGTCATGTCCGGGTACACGGCCTTGCCTGTCGCGAGCTCGTAGAGCACGCAACCGAGCGAGAAGATGTCCGCCCGGTGGTCGACCGAGAGCGCCTTGGCCTGCTCGGGCGACATATACGCGTACTTGCCCTTCACCACGCCGGCGGCGGTCTTCGACGCGCGAAGCGACGCCTTCGCGATGCCAAAATCCGTGATCTTCACCTCGCCCGCGGTGCTCACGAGCACGTTGGGCGGAGAGATGTCTCGATGCACGATGCGCAGCGGCTTGCCGTCGGCGCCGGACTTTTTGTGCGCGTGCTCGAGGCCGTCAGCGACCTCGCGGCAGACGTACGCAGCCACCCTCGGAGAGAGCAGCATTTTGCGCTCTTTTGCGGCGGTGAGCAGCCGACCGAGGTCGAGCCCATCGACGTACTCCATCGCGATGTAGTGCGTTCCGTCGATCTGACCGAGGTCGATCACCTGCACGATGTTTCGGTGCGAGAGCTGCGCGGTGATGTTCGCTTCGTCGACGAGGAGCTGCGTAAATTCTGGGTCCGACGACAGCCTGCTGTGAATCGTCTTGAGCGCGACGACCTTCTCGAAGCCCGCCACCGACCGCGCGCGCGCGACGTACACCTCTGCCATGCCGCCGACGCCCAGCTGACGCACGAGCTCGTACGGCCCGAAGGCGCGAGGCAGCTCGTGCGATGAACCTGCGGCCACGATCGAGGGACTGTACCGCGGATGCCCCAGCACGCGCCCGTTTTCTGCGCTCTTGGCGCTGCGGGCCCACAGGAGACCACCACGCCGCCGCGTTGTTGCGTACACTCCGGGGCTCTGCGATGAAAGAACGACGCTCTGCCTCGGACTTGCTCCGCCGCGACCCCCTGCGAGACATCGGCTTGTTTGGTGGCCTGTCCGATCAAGCCCTCGACGGGCTACTCGAAGACCTTTCGGTCGTGACCATCGAAGCTGGCGAGTTCGTGATGCGCGAGGGAGAGACCGCCAGAGAGATGTTCGTCGTCATCGGCGGCGAGCTCGAGGTGGTCAAGAAGACCCCCAACGGCAGCGAGGCCCGCTTCGCGATGCTGGGCCCAGGCGACTGGGTCGGCGAGATGTCCATCATCGACGTGATGCCACGCTCGGCGTCGGTGCGCGCCCTGGCGCCATCGCTCTTGCTGGTCGTGACGGCGTCGGACCTCGACAAGCTCTACCGACGCGACGTCGCGTCGTACGCGATGGTGGTCATGAACGTCGCCCGCGAGCTGTCGCGCCGCCTCCGCGTCGCCGACGGAATCGTCGCGGGCGTCGTCGCGACCGTGTGGACCGAGTACCTCGGGCAGAAGAAGCCCGCGCGCTCGAACCCTGGCTGAATCATCCGGTCACCGTCGATCGATCCGCACCCAGTGCGGCGCGTCTGCGTGCAGGCGCGAGCCGTCGAGCCGTCGCGAGCCGAAGTAGAGCCCGTCTCGCTCGAGCGTCGCGCGATCGGCGGCCACGACCACTGTCATCCGCGTCACTTCGCCCGGACGAACGTGGACCGGATTGAAGAGCCCCTCGAACGGCAAGAACGAGTGGATCCTCGCGGGGTCGTCGCGCTCGGCGCCCGGCGCCCGCGCGAGCGGTCCCCAGCCGAGCTCGAGCCCCAGATCCCGGGGCCAACGCGCGCGCGCGACGAGCCAGAGGGTCACGGACGAGCTTGATTGTGTGTGCGCATCGACCCTCCACGAGGCGATCGCGAGCGAGCGGTCGACGTCGACGTGCCTCGCGACGGTCCACGCGGGGTCCGACGAGAATGCGACATAGCGCCCCTCGGCGAACGCCCTCGGCGAGACCCCTCGTCGCAACAGCAAGTGCGTGCGTTCGGCGCGGACGAGCCCGTAGACCCCGCGAGCGAGCTCGTTGCGCACGCGAACCTCCTCGGTCGAGCGCCAGAGCGTCTGGGCGCCGTCGAAGCGCAGCCTGTGCTCGACCGAAACGACCACGTCGTCTGCGGCGCCCGTCCACGCGTCGTACCGTTGAAACAGCGGGCGCGTCGCGACGTGAGCCAGCGCGCGGTCCGGCGCAACAACGATCGCCGTCGGGCGCACGGCGCGCACGATGGTGTCGAGGTCGCGCGCCCTGGCGTCGCGCTGGAAGTCTGCGCTGCGAAACAACCGTGAAATCGGCGTCGCTCCCGCGCGTCGCTGCGCGACGAGCGCCGCGCCGAGCACCATCACCGCGCAGAGCGCGAGCATCTTGCGACCCGTGGGACGATCGGACGGAGCCCCGAGCGCGTGCTTGGCGTCGACCACCCTCGCCGCGCCGTGGATCGCCGCAGCGAACACAAACGGCACGGCGAACAGCGCGTAGTGCGAGCGCACCTGCGTCGCCGTCGGCCACGCCGAGAGAAAATTGATCGCGACCGGAGCCAACACGGGCAAGAGCCATCGCGGCGAGAGCACCGACAAGAACGCGACCGGCGCCAGGAGCCTCGGGGCGTACAGCCACTTCGCCGGCGTCGAGACGGCCATGAGCGTCGCGATCGGATGCAGCAACACGCTCTTGGCGATGGCCGCGGGGCTCGCGCCGAGCGCGCCGAAGTGAAGCGCGAGCGAGCCCCGCTGCGGCAGAAATCGCGGCGCGATCACGAACAAATACAGCGCGAAATACAGGGCAGAGGCCGCGGCGACCCCGAGGCCCCACGCGCGCCGCGACCGGTCGCGGTCCAGGGCGAGCACAACGCCGCACAGCGCCGTGACGAGCGCGACGTCCTCGCGACACAGCGCCGCCAGAAAGAGCGCGATGGCCCCCGCGCGAAGACGCCCCTCGTCCCACGCGTCCAGCGCGTACGCGAGAGGAAAGAGCGCCAGCGAGCTCGGGTGAAACTCGTACGTCGCCGCGGTGAGCACCGTGGGATAGAGCAGAAACGCTGCGACCGTGACGTCCGCGGCGAACGGCGTCCGAAGGCGCCGCGCCGCCATGCGCGCGAGCGGAATCCCCGTGGCCGCGAGCGCCGCCGCCTGCACCACCAACAGCATCGGAACGACAGGGACCCATCGCCCGAGCATCGCCAGCGGCGCGAGCACCCACGAGGCGTGGAGCCCGAGCACGTGCGAGTTGGTCAGCGGGTGATAGAGGTCTCCCCGAGAGATTCCCCAGACGATTCGCGCGTAGAACGCCAGATCGAACGTGTCGTTGTGAAACGTTCGAAACCGCGCCAACGCCATCGCAGCGCTCGCCACGGCGACCACGAGCGCGGCGTTCGACACGCGCACCCACGGAAAGGCGTCCTCGGCCCGTTGCTCGTCGGTGCGCCGCACAGCGCCCCGTCTACCACGGCCGCGCCCCTCGCTCCCACAGCCTGCGCGTCGAGCCGGTCGCGCTCGCTTCCCTTCGATCGAGCGCCCGTGGGACTATCCCCCCCCGTGCTTTTCTCCTCGCGCTCGGGCCTGTACGCGATCATCGACACCTCCACGCTCGACGCGCTGGACGCGATCGACAGCGCGCTGCCGTCGCGCGAGCGCATCGACCCGCTCGCCTTCGCCGACGCGCTCTCGAGCGCCGCGCCCCTGTTCGCCCTGCAGCTCCGCGCAAAGCACTGGCCCGCCCGCCGCACGCTCGCGCTGGCGTCCGCGCTCGCCGCGCGGTGCGCGCGGGTCGGCGTCCCCTTCGTCGTCAACGATCGCCCCGACGTGGCCCTGTTGTCCGGCGCCAACGCCGTGCACGTCGGGCAAGACGACCTGTCGATCGCCGACGTGCGCCGCGCAGCGCCCGGCCTCGCCGTAGGCGTCTCGACGCACGATTTCGCGCAGCTCGAGCGAGCGCTGTCCTCCGAGCCGCTGCCACACTACGTCGCGTTCGGCCCTGTGTTCGACACGCGCTCCAAAGAGCGCCCGGACCCTACGGTCGGCCTCGAATCGCTCGCGCGCGCCGCAGCGCTCGCACGGGCCCGAGGCGTTCCGCTCGTCGCCATCGGCGGCATCACGCTCGACAACGCCCGAGCCGTTCGCGACCACGGAGCCTCGGCCGCCGCGGTCATCAGCGCCCTCGCCGCGCACGCCCACGATCACGACGCGCTCGTCGCGCACACGCGCGCGCTCCATCACACGCTTGCCTCTACCCATCCGGGCTGAGCGCGCTACACTCGCGGTCTGTCCCTCGCGCCGCCGGGTCGGAAGGCGTGCACACCTCCCAGTGATTTCTCTGGAAGTTTCCAGAGAACACCGAGCTGCATGTGCCCACTCCGCCCGGCAGCGCAGCAAGATGCGCGCAATGGATCCCTTCACTCTCGGCGTCATCGTGCTCGTCGGCGCTCCCGCAGCTGCGGCCGTAACGCGCTTCATCCGCGGCCGGCGCGCGCGCGCGCAAGAGCCCCCTCCGCGTCAGCTCCCACCCTCGGGTTCTGCAGCGATCTCGCGCGATTCGATCCGCGTCGGTGACGTCCTCACGCACATGAGCGAGAGCTATTGGCTCTCCGGTGAGCTCACGCTCAAGCGCCAGGGATCGATCGCGCTCCGCTTGTTCGTCGCTCCCGAAAAGGGCATCGATCGCTGGATCGCGCTCACGCGCGACGGCCAGTCCATGTGGGTCCTCGAGGTCTCGCGCGAGCTCGAAGCGATGGGCTTTCCCGGGGTCGAAGTGCCGCTGGGAGGGCGCGTGCTTCGCCGCACCGAACACGGCAGTGTCGCCATCGAGCCGTCCGGCGAAGGCACGCTCGGCTGGGAGTCCCTCGGTCGCTTCGCGATGTTTCGCGCGCACGACCGCGTGGCGATCTACCTCGAGGCTCCGAGCAGCGGAAAGCGCCTCGGCCTCGAAGGCCGCGAGATCCCTCGGCAGCTCGTGCAGAAGATGGGCTGAGCGCGCTCAGACACGCCGCCGCTCAGGCCAGCGCGCGGCGTCCGCTCTTGGCCTCGGTGAACAGCTTGATCGCGCTCTCGATCGCGTTCTCGAGGCTCTCGAGCATGATGTTGTGCAGCGTCGTCGCGGGGCCTCGAAGCGACTCGTAGTATCGCTGACGCTCGGTCGAGTGAACGATCGACGGCGGATACCCGGCGCGCAAGAGAACCAGGTTCATCGCGAGGCGCGCGTGCTTTCCGCTGTGCTTGGGAAAGGGATAGATCTGCATCAGCTTGAAGTGCAGCTTCGACGCGAGGCGCAGCGCGGGGAGCTTCTTCGTCTCCGGCTCCTGAAGCCACTCGCCGAGCTTCTTCATCTCGCCCGCGATCTTGTCCGCCGCGGGAATGTCGTGAAAGTACAGCCGATGCACAGGAGTGTCCCTGCGATACGGCGTCACCTCCGCGGGCGGCGCCGGCTTGGGCTCCTTGAGCACCGCCGGCTTGGGCTCGAGCAGCACCGGCGTGGGCGACAGCTTCGGCTCGAGCAGGATTGCCGGCAACGGAGGCGGCGGAGGAACGCTCGCGATCGGCGCCGGCGGCGGCGTCGGCTCGGGGTTGAGCACATCACGGAGCTTCAGCAGAAGATCGAGCGTAATCGGCTGCTTCTTGCCCTTCGCAGCCTGCTCGCGCACCCAGTCGATCGCCGCTTTGTGAGCGCGGATTTCGTCATAGGTCGGGATCAACGAGACGTCGCTGACCACGTCCTTGTCGATCGCGCTCTTCAGCTCGTGGTAGCTCAGCACCATCCCCTCGAGCGCGCAGTCGTGATAAATCCACGACATGTCCAGACGCTCCTGAAACTCGGCGAGCGCCTGTTCCTCCATGGTTGCGAGCATCTCTTGAAGCGTCTCCAGCTTCGTATCGATCGCGACCCGGTCTGCCATGTACTTGAAACACACCGTATTGAAGCCGCTAGCGATTCGTCAACAACGAGACGCTGCGAGGCCGAGACGCTGTGGTACCTTCAGGGGCGTGCGCGCTCGGTTTCCCCTTATTTTCCTGGCAATTTGCGCATCCGCCTGCGCCGTCACCGAGAACACCCCGACTGACGCGAGTCGGTCGGACGCCTCATCGGACGGCCCCCGAAGGGACAGCGGTCCTACAGGACCCTGCATGATGGGCGCGCCCGACGACCCCGACCCCAACGGCTTCGACGCCAACTGCGACGGGATCGACGGCGACCTCTCGAGAGCCATTTTCGTCGCGGACGACGGAATCGACGCGCAGCCCGGCACCCGCGAGCAGCCCATGCGCTCGATCGCCGCGGCCATCATGCGCGCGATGGCGTCGAGCAAGACGCAGATCCTGGTTTCTCGCGGAATGTATAACGAAACCGCGACGATCACCCTCGTCGGCGGCATCGGAGTGTACGGCGGATACGACCGTCGCGCGATGTGGTCGCGCGGCGCATTCCAGTCCATCGTGGCCGTCGGCGCCCCTGTCGCCCTCGAGGCTCGGGGCGCTCGCAACCCGCTTCGCATCGGCCGCATCGAGTTTCGCGCTGCCGACGCGACGATGCCCGGCCAGACGTCGATCGGCCTGCGCGCCATCGACTCGCCAGCGATCGAAGTGTTCGACGGCGCGATTATTTCCGCTGGGCGCGGCGCTCCTGGCGCGCTCGGAATGGCCGGCACAGCCGGGACGGACGGCGCGCCGGGCGGCACCGGAGGCATGGGCAACAACGACAACGAAACCCTCCCGGGCAACGGCGGCTCGGGCGGAATGAACACCACGTGCCCGATGGCCAGCGGCGGCGAGGGCGGCCGCGGCGGCCGAGCGCCTTCTTTCACGGGAAACCCTGGCGTCGCGAGCGCATCGGGCTCCATGGGCGGCGCGGGCTACGCGACGACGAGCTGCTCTCCGCGCGGCGGCGACATGGGCGGGAGCGGCGCAGCGGACGGAACGCCGGGCGCCCCAGGGATGGGCGGCGCGGCCTCGGGCATGGTCGCCTCGGACACCGGCGAGTACACGGGCGCCGTGGGCACCGCTGGGCGCGACGGCGCGCACGGGGCGGGCGGCGGCGGTGGCGGCGGAAGCTCTGGGCAGACCAGCCTCGCGTGCATCGACGGCGCGGGTAACGGCGGCGGCGGCGGCGGCGCAGGTGGCTGCGGCGGAACGGGCGGTCGCGGCGGGACTGGCGGCGGCGCTTCCATCGGCGTTTTGGCGCTGCGAAGCGCGCTCACCCTGCGCGATTGCACGGTGTCGACGGGCGGCGGCGGCAACGGCGGCGCGGCGGGAATGGGCGGCACCGGCGGCAACGCGTCGCCCGTCGAGATTGGCACTGGCGGCCGCGGCGGGGACGGACGTCGCGGCGGCGCAGGCGGCCCTGGCGGCGGCGGCGGTGGCGGACCCAGCGTGGGCGTGTGGGTCGAAGGCGCTGGACGCCCCACGATTGACACAGTGAACTTTCGCCTCGGGCCTCCCGGGGTCGGCGGCTCGAGCTCGGCGGCCGGAATGGCCGAAGGACGACGAGGAGAGAGCCGCGACGTGTTTCCGATGTAGAGTTCGGATTCTGTCGCCGGCCCGTCTCGCCTTCACGGGGGCTCCTTCCTCGACGCACACGAGGGGTCCGTCTGTTGGGGCTCACGGGCCGTTCTGTCGGTGTCGAATGTTTCGTGGAGTGTCGATTCGGTGCGAGATCCCAAGGCCGCTCTCCCACTCAAGGGTGTCACGGCGCCGATGTCCGGCGCTGCGACGGGTCCTGCTGTGGTGAACTCGGCGCCCGCGGTGGAAATCCAAGACCCCCCCGTCGCCGGCCCGCTCGATGTGCGCGCGGTGTTCGACGCTCACTTTGAATTCGTGTGGCGTTCCTTGCGCCGCCTCGGCGTCCGGGAGTCCGACGTGGACGACGCCGTGCAGGAGGTCTTCGTGGTCGTCCACCGCAAGCGCGACGAATTTCAGGGAAGGTCGCGCTTGAGCACCTGGCTCTACGGGATCTGCTTCCGCGTCGCGAGCGACTACCACCGGCGCGCGCACGTGCGACGAGAGCAGCCCACGGACGAGCCCATCGAGAGCTCGACGACCGCAGACGTCGCGCTCGACCCCGAGCAGCGCGCGCACAGCGCAGAGGCTCGCGCGCTGCTCGAAGAGGCCCTCGACGGGATGGACCTCGAGAAGCGCGTGGTGTTCGTTCAGTACGAGATCGACGAGCTCTCGGCGGAAGAGATCGCGGCGCGCATCAATATTCCTGTTGGCACGGTGTACTCCCGGCTCAAAGCCGCCCGCGTCGCCTTCGACAAGTCCGTCGCGCGCATCCGCGCGCGGCTCGCACAGCACGCTACGGGAGGGGCTCGATGAGCAACGACGCCCCCAAGCGCATCAACGATCCGTCCAGCGCGAGCTCAGCGTTCGCGCGGGACCTCGTGTCATCGGCAAACCAAGACGCGCCGCCCGCGAGCGCAAAAGCCGATGCTCGCAACAGGTTCGAACGCTTCCTCGCATCAGAGTCTTCTGTCATGAGCAAAAACCCCGAGACGAACATGCCGTTGTTCGGCTCGACCGTCGATGTGCTCGAGAACGCGGCGAAGAGCCCGGTTCCCTCGACCTCCAACACGACGACCGAGCCCGCTGCTGCCCCCGCGGCGAAGAACGATTTCTTTGCGAAGGCGATGGGCACCGTTCCGCCGCCGGCCTCGGGCAACGCCTCGGGCGACGCTCCCACGGGCGCACGCAACGAAAACTCCGCGCTCTTTTCGCTCGCGTCGCTGTCGGGCGAGCCCGAAGAGAAGCCCAAGTCCGCGCCCAAGCCCAAGTCCGACGCGGGCGTGATCGACATCAAGTCGCTCGCGACCGGCGCCAGCGCCGTCGACGAGATCCTCAGCGTGGCTGGCGGAGGCGGGCTCGCTTCGCCGCTCGCTGCTCCCGTGCTCGCTCCGGTTCCTGCGCCCACGCAGCTGCCCTCACCAGAGAGCAGCAAGCCGAAGGGCGGCAACACGACGGTGATCGCGAGCGTCCTCGGCGCGTCGATGATCATCGGTGGTGGCATCCTCGGCGCGGCGTTCTTGCTGAAGTCCGGTCAGCAACAGACGCAGATCGGCAGCGAGAACAACAACCAGGGCAACAGCCAGGGCAACAACAACCAGGGCAACAACAACCAGGGCGGCGCGAACAACGCCGGTGTTGCCGGCGGCACGAACAACGGGACCGCGGGCGGGCAACCCGCGGGCACGGGCGCGCCTCCCACGGGCACAGGCGCTCCTCCGACGGGCACGGGCGCGCCGTCGACGGGCCCTGCGGGGACCGCGCCGAGCACTGGACGCGGCGAGCGTCCTTCGCGCACGCCACGCAATCCTTCGGGAACCTCGGCCAATACCCCTGCCCCGACGGGCGCGAACACCCCGCCCCCCGCAGGAACCTCGAGCCCGGCCCCGTCGAACAACTCTGCCCAAACCACGTGCGCGCTGCGTTGCCGCGGCGACATCGCTTGCCTGCTCCAGTGCGGCTCTGTACGCCCCTCGGGCCCAAGCGGATCGTCCCCCGCGCCCTCGAGCGGCGGAAGCGTCCCCTCGACGCCGCAGCGAACGGACGTCGCGAGCGCGATGCGCAGCGTGCAGAGCGCGGTGCGCGCGTGCAGCGCGGGCCAGACTGGGACCGCGATGATCAGCATCACCTTCGCGTCGAGCGGGCGAGTCACCACCGCCGTCGTCGAGCCGCCCTTCGCAGGAACCCCCATGGGCTCTTGCATGGCGCGCGCGGTGCGCAGCGCCACGGTGCCCGAGTTCTCTCAGCCTTCGTTTCGGGTGCAGTACCCCTTCATGCTCTGAGAGTCGACCGCGACAGCTCGCTGAATTTTCAGCGCGTTCTGCGGGCCGGCGATTTCTCGGGAACTTTTCGTCCTCCTCGCGCGTCTGCACTGCACCTCGCGCATCCCGTTCGCGGCTCGCGCGCTCACCCGTAGCGCGCAGAGCTCCGAGGAGGACTCGTCATGTTCGATCGTCTCGGCGGCCTCTCGGCGCGCTGTCCAACACCTGTTGCCTCGAAGCCGAGCCGCTCCGTCGATCCCGCGGCGCTGATCGCCCTCTTCGCGACGCCCTGTGCGATCGCAGCGATCGCGATCGCGCTCGTGCCGACTCGTCGCTCGAGCGACGAGGTGTATCGCGACGGATTTCGTCCCTCGATCGAGCAGCCCACGTTCGCGCAGGTGCCGTCGGTCCGCAGCGCGCCCGCCGTCGTCCGCCCCGCGCAGCGCGCGACTCCGCCGCGCGCCACGGCGCCCGTCACCAACGCCTCGCGCGTCGCGACCGTCGCGTCGCCCGCCAATCTCGCGCCGATCACGATCAACCGCCAGGCGAGTACTGCTTCGTTCTCGCTCTCGGACTTCGAATACTCGTGGGACGAGGCCGCCTGGCGAGCGTGGGTCGATCGCTACCAAGCGTACTACCGAGCGTTGTGGGCCCGCAGACAATGGGCGCACATCGCTCCGGCGATGCGGAGGATGTCCGCAGTGCGCGCCGCGATGATGGACGCGCTGCAGCAACAGCCCGGCTTGGACCCGTCGATGCTCGAAGCGATGAACGACTGCGGGCCCTTCGCCTGCGGCCCGACCTCGTCGGCGTACGTCCCTCCCGCCTCGAGCCCGAGCGGCTCGCGGGCTTCGGTGCAGCGCGACGGCGCCCGATGGAGCCTCAGCAACGCTCACACCCAGCTCATGATCCGTCCCTCCGAGCGCTGCGACCTCCGCTACACCCTCGCCAATGGAACGTCGCGCGCCGTGGTCTTCGACACGCCACAGACCGACCAGGACGACTCCAACTCCACCAGCGCCTGTGAAGTCCGAGAGCTCTCCGTGCGCGACGGCGCCGCGCTCGAGGTCTCGTGGCGCACCAGCCGCTGGACGCAACGCGCGATCATCACGCTCGGCGACCGCGCGACGCAGGCCGAAGCCACCATCGCCCGAGACCGACTGACCAGCGACGCGACCGGCGCGCACATGCTCGAGTTCGTCAACCTGTCGTCCTCGACGCGCGAGTGGACCGTTGGAGGCCGCGCGCTCGCGCTCGAGCCCGGCGGTGTCCTGCGCGTGCAGGCCCCCGCGGAGGAGACCTCTCGCGACGCCCCGGCGCGCGCTGTCGTCGTGCTTGCTCAGCCGAGCGTCATTCCGCCGTCGATCACCAGCGTGTGACCGGTGACGTAGGACGCGGCGTCGGACGCGAGGTAGAGCGCCGCAGGCGCGATCTCGTCGGGCTCGGCGTAGCGCCCGAGAGGCGTCCGCTCGACCACGCGCTTGACCAGGTCTTCGTTCTCCACGATCGCCGACGCAAAGCGCGTCTTCACGAGGCCCGGAGCCACCGCGTTGACGCGAATGCCCGAGGGTCCGAGCTCGACCGCGAGCGTCTTGGTCATCGAGAGCACCGCGGCCTTGGTCATCCCGTAGACGCCCTGGGTGATCGCCGCGCCCAGCCCCTGGATGCTCGCGACGTTGACGACCGAGCCCTTGGCGTCGCGCCCGGTCACGTGCTCGACGAACGCGCGAATCGCCTCGAAATAGCCTCGCGTGTTGACCTCGAACGTCTTGTCCCACGCCCCGCCATCGACGCTCACCATCGGGCCGAAGTGCGGGTTGGTCGCGGCGTTGTTGACGAGGACGTCGACCTTGCCGAAGTGCGCCGCGGACTGAGCGACGAGCTTGTGCACGTCCTCGGGCTTGCCCGAGTGCGCCGCGATCGCGATCGCCCTGCCGCCATCACGGTTGATTGTGTGTGCGACTTGTTCGCACGCCTCGAGCTTGCGCGAAGACAACACCACCGCAGCGCCGTGCGCCGCGAAGCATCGCGCGATCGACTCGCCGATCCCGCGTGAAGCGCCGGTGATGATCGCGACCTTGCCGTCGAGATGGATCGCGGACTTCATGCTCGTCACGCCCCCACGTACTTGCCCACGAGCCTCGAGAGGCGAGGGATCGCCGCTTCGACGTGCTGCTTTCCCTTCGGGCGCAGACCCTCGTAGGCCTTCTTGATCGTCCCGTTCTTCGAGCGCGCCGCGCGCGCGTCGGTGACTCCGAGCAGCGCGTCGGCGACCTCGCCCGGTCGCGCAGAGAAGTACGCCTCGACGCTATTGCCGCTGCTCTGCTGCGCGACATAGAACGGCTCCATCTTCTCGACGAACTCGTCGATCAGCGCGTCGACGCTCTCGCGGATGATCCCAGGCTTGAGCGCCTTGACCACGCCGTACGCGCCCTTCACGGCGATGCCGGTGAGCCCCGACTTCGCCGAGACCTCCTCGTCGATGAGCTTCGAGCAGTCTTCGAGGAGCTGCGGTCGCTTCTCCGCAGCGAGCAATTGATCCTTGAGCGTCTTGGACACGGTTGTCTCTCCGATGCGTTGGGCGGGGGCCTCGACTCAGCGCGTCGCCTGTTCGCGTTGGCGTTGGCGTCGCGTCGTGGTCGCGCGGTGTAGCACCGTTGGCCGGAGAAACGCGACGAGGCACCCAGGGTGTTACTCCAAGGTGCCTCGTCTCCGCCGTTCGGTGTCCTTTTGTGGAGCTGATGGGGATCGAACCCACGGCCTCCAGAGTGCGATTCTGGCGCTCTCCCAGCTGAGCTACAGCCCCGACGGGGAGGCGGAAACTGCATCGATTGTGTGGGAGAGTCAAGCGTCGGATTTCGCCGTGTCGTTGATTTTCACGCAGCCTCGGATTTTGCCTGATCAGCGCGTCGCTCCGCGCGAGCAGATCGCCTTCGGTCGTCGCGCGTTGCTGTCGCTCGCGGCGCTCGTGGCGGTCAGCTGCTCGCGAAGGTCATATTCTGTCACAGACGCTGCGATCGCCCTCCGCCCTGGATGGCGCGCGCTTCGATGGGACGAACTTCAGTCTGCGCGTCGCGCGTTCGCCGTCGTGAGTCCTGTCGACGGTCAGGGCACCAGCGCGACGCCGATCACCTTCTGGTCTCGCGAGCGCACGGTGGACGCGACCATCAACGCACGCTCGCTCTCGCACGTGGTCGCGCTCATCGCGGCGACGCGCGCCGAGCTCGTCCGCATCGAGGACACATATCGCTGCGACGGCTCGCGCTGTGAGCGCCCTCACGGTCTCATTCGGCCCGCCGACGCGTTGTCCTTGGGGTGCCGCGGCTACTTCGACGAGCTCGCGCCTCGGCTCGGGGCGCCGATGCTCGCGTCGGCGTTCTCGTTGTTGGGCGTGAGCAGCCCGGCGGTCCCCGAGGACCCAGAGGCGCGAGCCCGCCTCGCAGCGCACGGCGACGGTTGGACGCTCTCGCTCGACGACGCCCTCTCGCTCGCGCGCGCGCTTCGCGCTCGACCGGGACCCGAGCCCAACTTGTGGAACGAAGCGCTCGTCCCCCGCTTCGGCGAACCAGGCTCCCTTCGTGGCGTGGTCGCGATGGACGAGAACGAAGCCTGGTTCGTGGGCTTCTCCGTCGGAGCGATCGAGCGGCTCGTCGTCGCTCACACCGCGGAGTGCGAGGGACGCGCAGGCAACGTCGTGCTCGCCGCGGCGCGCGCGGCGTTCGAGGGGACGACGCGCACGTCGGCGCCATCGTCGTCGAGCGGATCTGCACCGATTCAGCGGCGCGGACGGCGCTGAAGAGTGTGCGAGAGTGGTGCTACTGTCCGCCGCCTTTTTCGCAGCGCTGGCGACACTCACCACACACACACGCTGGCGCACTCTAGGGAGTGATCCACCATGGCGACGGACTTCTACGATCTCAATGACCTGCTCACGGACGACGAGCGACTGGTGCGCGACAACGTGCGCTCGCTTGTCAGCAGCAAGATCCTGCCCTCAATTGGAAAGCACTTCGAAGAGGGGACCTTTCCCACGGAGCTGATCGCCGAGTTCGGACGCGCTGGCGTGCTCGGCGCCAACCTCCCCGAAGAGTACGAGTGCGCAGGGATGAACGACATCGCCTACGGGCTCGCGATGCAAGAGCTCGAGCGCGGCGACTCGGGCATCCGTTCGTTCTGCTCGGTGCAGGGCGCCCTCTGCATGTACCCGATCTACGCGTACGGAACCGAAGAGCAGCGCCGCAAGTACCTGCCCGGAATGGCCAAAGGGGAGATCATCGGCTGCTTCGGTCTGACCGAGCCGGACTTCGGCTCCAACCCTGCTGGAATGCTCACACGCGCCGAGCGCACGAGCTCGGGCTTCAAGATCACCGGCACCAAGCGTTGGATCACCAACGGCAACCTCGCGCACATCGCGATCATCTGGGCCAAGCTCGACGGGCGAATCCGCGGTTTCATCGTTCCGACCAACGCGCCTGGCTTCACGGCGCAGAAGATCGAGCGAAAGTTCTCGCTCCGCGCTTCGGTCACGAGCGAGCTCATCCTCGAAGACGTTCACGTCGGCGAGGACGCGCTTCTGCCCAACGTCGAGGGTCTCAAGGGTCCCCTCGGATGCCTCACGCAAGCGCGCTACGGAATCGCCTGGGGCGTCATCGGCGCCGCCGAAGCGTGCTTCGAGTGCGCGGTGGACTACGCGAAGGACCGCGTTCAGTTCTCGCGACCGATCGCGGGCTACCAGCTCGTGCAAGCGAAGTTCGCGCACATCCTCACGGAGATCACCAAGGCGCAGCTCGTGACCTATCGCCTCGGGCAGCTCAAGCAGGGCAAGAAGATGACGCCGCAACAGGTGTCTTTGGCCAAGCGCAACAACGTGTCGATGGCGCTCGAGACCGCGCGCACGTGCCGAGACATCCTCGGCGGCAACGGGATCACCTACGAGTATCCGATCGGTCGTCACATGCTCAACCTCGAGACGGTGTTCACCTACGAGGGCACGCACGACATCCACTCGCTGGTCCTCGGCCACGCAGTGACGGGCATCCCCGCGTACGACGCGCCGATGCCCGAGTCTCGCTGAGCTCTCCCTCCGCTTCAGCGGCGAGCTCACACAACAGCGGAAGGGGAGACCGCTACAGCGCCAGGATGCGCTCGATCAGCCCGGTCGCTTCGACGCTGGCGGCGAGGTCGTCGTCCGTTGCGTTTGGCGAAGGCGCGATCGGTCCCAGCACCAGCTCTGCTCCGAGCCAGCGCTTCAGAGTCGCGATCGACTCGCTTCGATCATTGGCCTCGGCGATCGAACGTTGGTTGACCATGACCGCGAGCACGCGGCAACCGCGCCGCGCGAGCGCTTCGTGCGTCGCGAGCGTCTGGTGCACCGTCCCGAGTCCATCGCGCGTGACGAGCACGAACGCCGCATTCTCGACTTCCTTTACGCTCAGGTCCACGAACAGATCGTCGTCCGTCACTGGAACGAGCGCGCCTCCTGCTCCCTCGAGCAGCACCCACCGAGCGGACGCCAACGCCTCGTCTCGCGCCCGTCGCAGGGCATCCCGGTCGAGAACCACCCCCTCGTTGCGCGCCGCGACCGGCGGGGCCGCGGGCAGTCTGAAGCGCACGGGACCGATGCGTTCGACGTCTGCCTCGCGTCTGGCGGCGCGCGCCAACGCCGATGCGTCCTCGCCGATGAGCCTTCCATCGTCGTCTTCGCGACAGCCGGTCTCGATCCACTTCAGCGGCAGCACGTCTTCTCCGCGGTTCGCGAGAGCCCGAGCCAGGCCTCGAGTCACTGTCGTCTTGCCGATCCCAGTGTCCGTTCCGGTCACGATCACCAGTCTGCCGGTCGTCATTGTCCGAAGGGCTCCAGTGCCTTTGCGAGCGCGGTGATCTCATCGAGGCTGTGTCGAGCGGACACCGTGATCCTCAATCGCGATGTTCCACGTGGAACAGTTGGGGGCCGGATCGCAGACACGAAGAACCCCTGTTCGAGGAGCCGATCGCTGGCCGAAACCGCGCTTCGCTCGTCCCCGAGCACGATGGGAAGGATGGGTGACTGCTGGTGCCCGAGCACTCGAACTCCCGATCGCGACAACGCCGACCGAAGTGCGGTGGTGTTGCGACGAAGCGCAGCGATGTGTTGAGGCTCGCGGCGGACGATCGAGATCGCTTCACGAACAGCCGCAGCGTTGGCCACAGACGGGCCTGTCGAGAAGACGAAGGACCGCGACCGGTTCCACAGCCACGAGCGAAGGGCGCGCGAACCCGCGACGAACGCCCCAGCGGTGCCGAGAGACTTGCCCGCCGTGCCGATCAACACGTCTGGGCGCATCCCCACAGCCACACATGCACCGCGGCCCGTGTCATCGAGCACGCCGATGCCGTGCGCTTCGTCGACGTACAGTCCGAGCATCTCGCGATCACACAACGCTCGAAGCTCGACCAATGGTGCCATGTCACCGTCCATGCTGAACACCGACTCGGTGAGAACCCAGCCACGACGAAAGGGACGCGCGCTCGCGACCGCGCGCTCGAGCGCCGCGATCGATCCGTGCTCGAACACGACAGTGCGCGCGCGGGACAGTCGACAGCCGTCCACCAGGCTCGCGTGGTTCAGCGCGTCACTGAACAACACGTCGTCAGCTCCGCCCAAGGTCGGAACGACGCCGACGTTCGCCGCGAACCCACTCGAGAAGAACAGGCTCGCCTCGGCGCCCACCCACGCCGCGAAGTCGGCTTCGGCGCTCACGAAGATCGGAAGATCCCCGCTCACGAGTCGAGACGCGCCGCTCCCGAACGACTCTTCTGCCACGGCGCGATCGGCCGCTGCTCGAAGGCGTGGGTCCGACCGCAAGTCGAGATAGTCGTTGCTGCAGAACACCGTGACCTCGCGACCATCGAGGGTCGCGTGGGTGGAGTCTCGATAGCGCAGCGTTCGCGGGGTCCGCAGTCGGTCGAGCTGCCGTTGTTCTTCGAGGTCCGATTCGAACCAGTGCGTAGTCATTCCGGTAGCGGCGTCGTGATCTCTGGGGCTCGTCGCGTCCCCGACGACACAACGGATGACGTGCCATGGCTGGGCTCTGTTTCCAAGCGGTGTCTGCTCAATGATGTTCCACGTGGAACATCAGAGAGTAGGCTTCGAGCACCGAGCGTGACGAACGTGAAGACCGTGATGAAGGCCTGCTTGTTGGCAGTCGCCACGCTGAGCTGCAAGCAGGAGTCGGGTGCGCAACACGCGAGCGACGCGCGAGCGCAGGACGCGCGACCGGCGAGCACACGCATCCCGGCGCCGGAGCCCGACGCAATTGCAGGAGACGTCGACCCGTGCTCGCAGCAGCCACGAAGAGAGTCGGGAGCGGACTTGCTGGACCTGGTGGCAGAGTCCGGAGTGCTCACCGCGGACCGTGCGCAGCGGTGCCTCGCGACTGTTCCGGCGCAGGAGGGAGTCGCAAGACGACGGGCGAGGATGTTCGTTCTGGCGCGGCGACTACCCTCGGCGAACCTCGCCGCGTTCTGGGACATCGTGCGGCCCGAGGAGCGAGGCCTCGTGGCGCGGGCGGTGGCAGGACGCAAAGCGACCGACGCGACAACGCTGCCGACCTCGTGGAACCTCGATCCGCAACGGGACCTCGACGCCGCGACGCTCGTCGCTCGGTTTCAACAGAGACAGACAGAGCACGACGACGATGCCGCACGGGCGAGCGCAGGGTTGGGTCGCGCCGAGCTCGATGGGCAACTCGCGACCGCAAAGTGGCTTCGCATGGTGCGCTGGACGCCCACTCCGGACGAGCTCGCAGCGACGAGTCCAATGGTGGTGCCCGCGCTCGTGCGCAGCCTCGCGGACGGTCCGTCGTCGGCCAACGTTCCGTGGGCCGAGTGGATGCGGACGATGGCGATGAGGGCGAGGCTCGCGCCGAGAATCTGGGGCAACGCTTGGAGAGCGTTGAGAGACGGAGTTCCCAAACCGCTGTGGGCGGCCAATGCGACGCAGTGGGCGATGGCGATCGACGTGTTGCCCAGAGTCCGTGGACTCGAAGGGGAGACCCGAACGTGGTTCGAGTGCGAAGACGCCGCTGCGCTAGACCGATGGGCTGGCCGCAACGAGCGAACGGGTCGCTGTGCGACCGGGAGCGACCGATGGATCGCGCTCGTGCTCGAAGCGCAGCTGTTGGGACGACTCGAAGGAGCAGACGCCGAACGCGCGCGAGCGCTCGGCAACATTCGTCGAGACGCGCAGAACCGAGCGCAGGTCATCACCGAAGTCGCCAACACTGCCTGTGGACTCCCGAGGGTCCATGCGATGCCCCTCATCCGAGCGCTCGCGCGCGAGCGTGATCCCGGAGTCCTCGCCACGTTGCTCGAAGGGCTCGTGGGACACCCGGAGCTCGCGCGAGCGCTCGAAGCGCCGGCGCGGGACGCGCTGATTCGAGCCCCATTCGAAGCGCCCGAGGGACCCATGCTCGAGGCGCGCGTGCAGGCGATCGCGCTCGCGAGGATGCTCGGTCGCGAAGAGCTGCTCCGAGCCGCCAGCGAGTCGCGCGTGCGTGCAGTGCACCGCGCGCTGGCACCCGATGGAGGATTGCTTCCGACACCCGAAGCGCCGCCCGATTTGGCGACCGAGCGCCCACGCGTTCGATTCGTCACCGACGCGGGAACGTTCGAGATCGAGCTCACGCCGGACACGGCTCCCCGCGCGGTCGATGCGATGCGCTCGCTCGTTCGACAGCGACGCTACGATGGCTTGAGGTTTCATCGCATCGTGCCGGGCTTCGTCGCCCAAGGCGGCGATCCTCGCGGTGACGGCTTCGGCGGAACCGAGACACCCATCGTGACCGAGTCGTCGCTCGCGCCGTTCGATCGAGGAGCGGTCGGCATCGCGCTCGCGGGCCTGGACACCGGCGGGATGCAGTTCTTCGTCGTGACCGCAGACGCGAGAGGACTCGACGCGAGCTATCCGCACATCGGCCGCGTGACGCGAGGCATCGAGGTCGTCGACGGGATTCTTCCGAGAGATCGAATCCTCAGCGCAGAAGTCGTGCCGTAGCGAGCACCGGCGATTTCAATGTGGCGTGTGGACCGAGCGGGCGCTGCATCCAGCGAGATAAACTGGGAGGGGACGGTCCTCAATAACTCAACTATTGAGTCACACAATAGTTGAGTTATTGAGGACCGTCCCCG
>LNEO01000153.1 GCA_001465015.1 Deltaproteobacteria bacterium Ga0077539
ATCCGCTTCATCACCATCACCGGAACGCCCCCCTCGTCCACCCCCAGGACGTGCACCGGAACGATGTTCGGGTGCTCCAATCGCCCCGTGATCCGAGCTTCGCGCAACAGCGCCTCGCGCGCCTCGTGGTCGATCGAGTCTTCTTCTTCGGTGACGAACTTGAGCGCCACGCTGCGGCCGAGCGATCGCTGAACGCCGGTGTACACCTCGCCCATGCCGCCGACGCCGAGGAGGTCTCCGCGTCGCACGACCTCGCGGCGCACCGTTGGCGACTCGGGCGCGTCTCGATCGACGCGCTCGATCGCGAGTCGCGGCAGCGATGGCGGCAGCGACGCGCGCTGCTCGGCTGGAGCGCGGATCGTCTCGTCGGGAGACCGCGCGCTGAGCTGCGCGACCGTCGCGCGCAGTCGCTCTTCGACGTCTGCGGGTTGAACGCTCTCGCTCATCGTCTCCAACGCGGCGAAGACTATACGCAGCGCGCGCTTTCAGCGAGCGGGGGGCGCGCAGTGATCCGGGCGATCCCACACGACGCGCGCGGCGTCGCCGAACCAGCCAGCGCGCTCGATCGAGCGCCAGCCTTCGGCGAGCGAGAGCAGCGCCACGGTGAGCCCGAGCGCGATGCGCGCGCGGGTGAACCACTTGTTCTGCGCGGCGTCGGTGCCGCGAACGCGGCCCGAGAGCCACGCGAGCGCGAGCAGCGCGGGCGCGGTTCCGAGGCCAAACGCGAGCATCGAGAGCCCGCCCGAGAGCGCGCCGCCCGAGGTGGCGGCGAGGGCGAGGGCCGCGTAGACCATTCCGCACGGCACGAGGGACCAGAGCAATCCGAGGGTGAGCGACGCGCTCGGCGATGGAGCGCGCAGCCTGCGCTTGACGCTCGGCGAGAGCCTCTCGAACAGGCCCTTGAACGCCGGCTCGAACGCAGAGAACGCCCGCAGCACGCCCGCGGTCTGCAGCCCCACGAGCACGCCGAGCAGCGCCACGGCGGCGCGCACGCCCCACTGCGCGCTCGACGGCGCGATCGCGCGAAGCGCCCCTCCGAGCGAGCCCGCGGCGAGACCCGCCAGCGCATAGCCGCCGACGCGCCCGAGAAGAAACAGCCCGTGCGTGCGCGCTCGCGATCCCGGGGCGCACGACGCGTCGATCGTGCACGTGACCGATCCGCACATCGCGACGCAGTGCCCCGAGGCTGCGAGCCCGGCGGCGAAGGCTGTGGCGACGGCGATCGGCTCCATGGTTTTCGACCGTTACCGTGCTGGCGCGAGGCACGACGCGTTGACGGTGAGCGTCTCGCTCGCAGGCGCGCCCTCGCGGCGAACGCGCAGTTGAGCGACGAAGTCTCCCGCGGGCCTTCCCCGCTGCGAGACGACGAACACCGGGGCGCGCGCGTCAGAGAACGCGCCGAGCGAGATCCTGGTGAGCGGAACGACGAACCGCACCGTCCCCTGCTCGATCGGCTCGATCAGGTACACGCTCGTGTCGTTGCGCTTGTTGACCACGTGCAGCTCGAACGCGTTGCGCACCGTGTCGCCTTCGAGCGTGTACGGCGCCCCCTGCACGCGCAGGACGTTCGCGACGAAGTCCTTTCGCGCGCGAAACGTCACCGTCCCGACGCCGAGCAACACCAATCCCGCGAGCGCGTAGACCACCACGCGCGGACGAATGATCCGCTTCGGCTCGTTGTCGAGCCCGTGCAGCGAGTCGTACCGAACGAGCCCGCGCGGCCGGTCGAGCTTGTCCATCACCTCGTCGCACGCGTCGATGCACGCGGTGCAGCCGATGCAATCGAGCTGGGGACCGTTGCGAATATCGATGCCCGTGGGGCACACGACCACGCAGCGCTTGCAGTCGACGCAGTCGCCGACGTTGGTGGGATCTTTCTCTTTGTCCGCGGCCTTTCCGCGAGGCTCGCCGCGCTTCTTGTCGTAGCCGACCGTGAGCGAGTCCTTGTCGACGAGCGCCGACTGGAGCCGGCCGTACGGGCAGACGATGAGGCACGTCTGCTCGCGAAACCAGGCGAAATTCATGTAGATTACGCCGGTGAACGCCGCCGCCCAGAGGAAGGTCGTCGGGCTGGCGCTCGGTCCGTGCGCGATGAACTGCGCGAGCTTCTGCGGCGGCACGAAGAAGCTCACCACCGCGTGCGCGATGAATGCGGCGGCGGCGAACCACAAGGCGTGCACGATGACTCTCTTCACCACCAGCCCCGCGGTCGCGGGGGCGGCGTCCTGCGCGATGCGCTTGTTTGCGTTGCCCAGGACGAGGCGCTCGATCGGGCGAAAGAGCCCTTCGAGAAACACCGTCTGCGGGCAAGTCCATCCGCACCACACGCGACCGGCGACCGTCGTGACCATCACCAGCGACCACGCGATGGTGATGAACACGAAGAAGAGCATCGCTCCGTCTTGCGCGTTGAACGTCCCTCCCAACAAGAAGAAGCGTCGCGCTGGGATGTCGAGAAGCACCGCGGGGTTGCCGTTGATCCTGATCCACGGCAGAGAGAGCATGAACGCCACGAGCGCGTAGAAGAGCGACTTGCGCGCGGTGTTGAACCGTCCGTGCACGTCTGCCGGGTGGATCACCCGCCGCGAGCCGTCGTGGCGCAGCGCCCCGCTCGTCTCCAACACTGGAAGCTTGCGAGCCATGGTTCAGAGAACTCCTTGCATCCCCATTGGAGCCGGCGCGGGCTCCGCGCGATTCACTCGGGCGTGCCTTGTGGTGCTCGACCGCCGGCGACGTTGGTGTTTCTCATCGTGAGCACGAACGCGGTGATGGCCTGAACTCGCTCTGCGCCGAGCTGCGGGCCCCACGCGACCATGCCCTTGTTGGTCACGCCGTTGCTGATCGTTCGGTAGATCCGGTCCGGCGCGCCGCCGTGGATCCACGCGTTGTCCGTCAGGTTGGGGCCGATGCCGCCACCGCCGTTGGCGGCGTGGCACGAGACGCAGTTGGTCGCGAAGAGCGTGCGACCTTGCGACACGATGCTCTGATCGCGGGCGAGCGCCAGGAGCATCTGCGGAGTGACCGCTCCGGCCGCGCGCAGTCGAGCGGCCTCGGCGGCCCAGACGGGCTGCATCTCGCGCTCGTACGCAGAGATCGTGTTCTCTCCGCCGAGCATTTGATAGTGAAAGAAGTAGCCGACCGAGAAGATGATCGTCGCGTAAAACGTGAGCAACCACCAGTTGGGGAGTCGGTTGTCGTACTCCTCGATGTCGTCGACCGCATGGACGACCGTGTCTGCCGGCGTGTCTACGCCGACGCCCGTCGCGATGTGGGCGTGCTTCGAGTGCGCTGCGTTATCAGCGGCCATGGCGTTCCTCCTTCGCCGGAGTCTTCGAATCGATCACAGATGAGCTGACGTCGTCGTCCGAGAGCGGAAGCGCCGCCACGAACTCGAGCGACTTGGCGCTCGTGCGCGCGTAGCGGACGAGGACGCCGAGAAAGATCGCGAGAAACCAGAGCATCGCCGCGATCGGCAAGAGCAAGAGCGGGCTCTCGCGCAGGGTTTGAGCGTACTGAGCGAACATCGTCGATCCTCCTCAACGGCTCGCGACGGCGCTCGGAGCGCTGCCAGGGGTGGGTGCCGGGGTCTGCTGCGCGACGGCCGGCGGGTTGGCGACGCCGAGGCGTTGCAGGTAAGCGATGAGCGCGACGAGCTCGCTGTTCTCTTGCGGGTTGGCCACGCCTTGCTCGCGCAGATCACGGACGATGGCCTGCGCCATCGTGCGCGCTTCGGTGGGAGCGTTGTTGATCTGCTCCTGCGTGTAGGGAACGCCCACGGTGCGAAGCGCGGACATCGACGCGGAGATTCGCGCGAAGTCGACGGTGTTCGACTGCAGGTGCGGATAGCTCGGCATGATCGAGCCCTCGGAGATGGCGCGCGGGTTGATCATGTGGCGCCAGTGCCAGAGGTTGGGATACTTGCCGCCCTGGCGCGCGAGGTCGGGACCGGTGCGCTTGGACCCCCACTGAAACGGGTGGTCGTACATCGAGTCCAGGATCGTCGAGCGCTCGCCGTACCGCTGCGTCTCCCAGCGGAAGGGGCGGATCATCTGCGAGTGGCAGACGTAGCAACCCTCGCTGACGTAGACGTCTCGGCCTGCGATCTCGAGGGAGCGCAGCGGCGCGGGCGCCTGCGTCACCGTCGGATCCGCGGGCTTGCGCACGATGATCGGGACGAGCTCGACGATTCCGCCGATGAGCACGCCGATCGTGGTGAACGCGGTGAACGCGAGCGGCTTGCCCTCGAGCAGCCGGTGCCAGCTCGCGCCGCCTGCGCCGCGCGAGACCTGCATGAGAATCGCGCCGACGACGGAGATGCCGAAGGCCATTCCGACCGTGAATACGCCGGCCATTCCGTCGACGAAGGCCAACGTTCCGAGCAGGGCCATGACGACCGCGGTGAGGATCACCGGCATGCCGAAGACCACCTGCGTCCAGCGCACCGAGGAGGGCGCCTCTTTGGCGGACGTGACGCTGACCGAGGTCTGCGCGAAGCGGCCAGCGCGGGCGGTCATGACGAGGTTCCACGCCATGACGCACATGCCGACGAGGTAGAGCAGCCCGCCGACCATGCGCCACCAGTACATGCTCTTGATGGCGATCGTGGTCTCGACGAAGTTCGGGTACTGCAGCGCGCCGTTCGACGTGAGCGCGCGCCACATGAGCCCCTGCGTGATGCCGCTGACCCACATCGAGATGACGTAGATGAGGATGCCGAAGGTGCCCAGGTAGAAGTGCGCGTCCGCGGCCTTCGTGGAGTACAGCCGGGTGTTGTAGAGCTTCGGGATCATCCAATAGAACATTCCCGCGGCGACGAAGCCGTTCCACCCGAGGGCGCCCGAGTGCGCGTGACCGACGATCCAGTCGGTGTAGTGCGCGAGGCCCGAGACGCTCTTGATCGAGAGCAAAGGTCCTTCGAAGGTGGCCATGCCGTAGAAGGTCACGCCCGCCGCGAAGAACTTGAGCACCGGGTCGATGCGCAGCTTGTCCCACGCCCCGCGGAGCGTGAGCAGGCCGTTGATCATGCCGCCCCACGAGGGAGCCCAGAGCATGAGCGAGAAGACCATTCCCAGCGTCTGCGCCCAGTCAGGAAGCGCGGTGAACAACAGGTGGTGCGGGCCCGCCCAGATGTACATGAACACCAGCGCCCAGAAGTGCACGATGGACAGTCGGTACGAGTAGACCGGCCGCCCCGAGGCCTTCGGGATGAAGTAGTACATGATCCCGAGGATCGGCGTGGTGAGGAAGAACGCGACCGCGTTGTGCCCGTACCACCACTGCACGAGGGCGTCCTGCGCGCCGCCGAACACCGAGTAGCTCTTGAAGAGGCTCACGGGGATCGCCAGCGAGTTGACGATGTGGAGCATCGCGATCGTGATGACGGTCGAGATGTAGAACCACAGCGCGACGTACAGGTGCTTCTCTCGCCGAACGGCCAGCGTCCAGAAGAAGTTCACCGCGAACACGACCCACACGAGCGCGATCGCGATGTCGATCGGCCACTCGAGCTCCG
Organism: Deltaproteobacteria bacterium Ga0077539; assembly: GCA_001465015.1. GTDB lineage: Bacteria > Myxococcota_A > Polyangia > Polyangiales. The sequence continues at coordinate 5,513 of LNEO01000153.1, forward strand.
CGTACTCCTTGCTCGACGTGATCCCGAACGGGAGCGTCGCCACGGCGGACACGATGATCGCCTGCCATCCCCAGAAGTGGATGTTGGAGAGCAGGTCGCTCGCCATGCGCGCTTTGCACAGGCGCTGCGTCGAGTAATAGACGCCCGCGAACATCATGTTGCCCACGAACGCGAAGATGACCGCGTTTGTGTGCAACGGTCGTAGGCGCCCGAAGGTCAGGAAGGACGCGGCGTTGGCAGGCCACCAGGCGAGCTGGAGGGCGATGATCACCCCCACGAGCATCCCGACGATGCCAAAGGCGACCGACGCCCAGATGAAGTTTCGGACGACCGCGTCGTTGTACTCGACGCGCTCCGTCTCGACGACCTCGGATTCAGCCGAGGAACCGCCGGCTTCCATGAGCAGCACTCCTTTCGTGTGTCTCTTGTTGCAAAAGAAAAATCATTGAGCCGCGCTCACTTGCTCTGCGTGGACTCGTCGTCTTCGAGCGGCATGAGCGCGAGCCGATCCGCGTGCTCTGGCGTGCGCTTTCGGAGCATGTGCCCGAACAGAAGCAGCATGCAGAACACCAGCATCAGGCTTACGAAGGCTTGAAGAACGATCACTTCCATGGCGCGTTGCTCCCGCCCAATTGCACCCAGGTCGCCAAGAGGAAGACCAACGTGCTTGCGGGCATGATCACGGCGCACAGCAGAGGGGACACGCCGCCTGCTAGCGCCAGCGCGACCACCAGCACGTTGTAGGCCAGCGCTGCGGCCAAATTGCGCGCGTTGGTTCTCTCAAGAATTCGCGCAGTTTTGAGCGCTGCGCGCACTGGATGCAGCCCCGCCGTGGTGAAGTAGAAGTCGGTTCGAGCGGGGAGAAACGGGCGGTCGATCGCGGGCGTTCCCGCACAGAAGGCCAGCGAGACCGCGGGCGCGTCGTTGACTCCGTCGCCCACGACGAGGGTGTCTCCGCGGTCGTGCGCGAGCACCCACGCACGTTTGTCGTCGGGGCTGCAGCCGCCGATCGCGCGCTCCTCGGGGATGCCCAAGGTGCAAGCCGTGCGCGAGACGCGCAAAGGAGCGTCGCCGCTCAAGAGCCACACCTCGTAGCCCTCGGCCTCGAGCGCCGCGACCTCGCGCCGCGCGTCGGGGCGAAGGACTTCGTCGGTCTCGATGACCGCGAGCGTTTCGATCGACCCCTCGCGACCCTCGAGGGATCGAGTGAACACCAGGGCGCCCTCGTCGAGCGCGCGGCCTTCGCCCGTATCGCCGAGCGTCCAGCGCGCAGATCCCAGGCGATACGTCGCGTCTTCGAGCGCGATCTCGAGGCCCTTGCCCGCGAGCTCGACGACGTCGAGCGACGAGTCGAACACGTACCCGGGCTGCGACGAGGGTGTCTTGAATTGCGGTGCTTCTGTTTCGTCGCCCTCGCTCGCCTCTATGGCGGCGAGCTGCTCGAGCGCCTTGCGCACCGCCGTCGCCCGCGGGTGGCTCGAGCGCGCCACGAGGTTGAAGAGCGTCGCGCGCCGCTCGACGCTGAGCGCTCGCAGCGGCGCGAGGTCCTTCACGCACAGCGCGCCGGTGGTGACGGTCCCGGTCTTGTCGAACACGACGCGGCGCACCTTGGTGGCGCGATCGAGAAAGCCCGCCGTGCGCACGAAGAGCCCCACGCGGCGCAGGCCCGACTGCGCGATCTCGTAGCCGAGCGGCGCGGCGAGGCCGAACGCGCAAGGGCACGTGACGACCAGCACCGCCGTGACGACCTCGAGCGCGCGAGAGAGCCCGACGAAGTACCACCAGCCCAACAAGCCCGCGGTGGCGACAGAGAGCACCGCGAGGACGTAGTAGCGGGCGAGGGTCTGCCACCATACAGTGGCCCGCGCTTGATCCTCGCGCGGGGCGCTGCCGAGCAGCGCGCGCAGCGGAGAGGCCGCGAAGTCCGTGCTGGCCTCGACGGTGATCGCGCGGCTCCCGGCGTTGAACGCTCCCGCCGGGACGAGCTCGCTCTTTTGCACCGGCCGCGGAGCGCTCTCGCCTTGGATCCAGTCGAGCGAGATCGACGCCTGGAGGTCTCGCAAGAGGCCGTCGACCAGCACGGGCTCGCCGGGGGCGACCAGCATTTGATCACCCGTTTTGATTTCTGCACACCGAACGATCTCGACCCGCTCGCCGCGCACCCTGCGGGCCGGCAGCTTCTCGACGCCGTCGTCGGACAAGAGCATCCGTCGGTTGCGCTCGATCGCGCGCTCTTGCATCCAGCGACCGAAGAGCATCAGGGCGATGAAGACCGCGACGGTGTCGAAGTAGGCGGCGCCGTCCTTTCCCTTGAGGTGGTGCAGCGCAGAGCCGGACCAGGCGGCGATGATCCCGAGGGCGATCGGGACGTCGAGGTGCAGGATCTTCTGTCGCAGCGCGAGGAAGGCCGAGCGAAAGAAGACCGAGCCTCCGACGATCACGCTCAGCGTCGCGAGCGCGAACGAGAGCCAACGAAACGCGTGATACGTCGGACCTTCATTGAGTCCGATGTACAGCGGGATCGCGAAGATCATCGCGTTCATCGCGAGCGCCGCGCAGACGCCCAGCCGCGCGACGAGCCCCGAGCGCCGAGGGACCCCCTGCTCGCTCTGTTTCGCGGGAGGGCCGAAGCGATAGCCGAGCCTTCCTGCGGTGATGATGTACGCCCGCAGGTCGAACGCCCTCGTCACGAGCATGCTGACGTGGCCGAGGCCCGAGTTGACCTCGCAGCGAAGCCCGCCGTCTGCGCGGCGAAACAGCTCGTCGAGGAGCCACACGCAAGCGGTGCACTGGATGCCCTGGAGGTCCAGGTCGACGCGGATCGTTCCGGACGCGCTACGGATGCGCGCCTCGAGGGGCTCGATCCACGCGAGGTCTCGCGGCGCCTCGGCGCTTCGCGCTGGGGCGATCGAGCCGTCGCCGCGCAGGTCGTAGTAGCGCTCGAGCCCCTCGTCTCTGAGCAGCGCCGCGACCGCGCCGCAGCCCTCGCAGCAGTACGGAGCGAGCGCAGGGTCGTCGATCAGCCCCCCGCAGTGAGCGCAGCGCGCGTCGGTCTGGAGTGAGCTCGCCACCGTCGGCGCGCGACGCGACGGACCCAGCGCAAGAGAAGCGGTTGCCATGGACTGACGCGCGCATGAGCAACACGAATGCCAGCGCGATTCGCGGGCGTGCTATCGCGACGCCCCGTTGGAAAGAAGAAACGCCCCGAGCGATCTCCTGGGAAATATCCAGAGATCCTTGGGTTGCGTTTCGCCAACGGAAGGCGGCGCGGAAATCAAGCGACGCCCCGGTTGCGCGACGCAAACGGTGCATCTGGGTGCACGGCGTGCAGAGCATCGCGCAGGTGGTTCGCTACCCGCATCTCTTCGCGCGAGGGCGCGGTACACTCGCGCTGCGAATGAACGAATCGTACGCGTGGGCGTGGGGGCACATTCACGAAACGAACGACCGCATCGAAATCTCAGTGCATTACAACACCAAGCAGCAGAGAGGCTCTGTCACCATCGCGCTGCTCATCGTTCTGTTGGTCAGCGTCCCATTGTTTCCCGTCAGCGTGGTCGCGAGTCTTTTCGTGGGGATTCCAGCGCTCTATTGGATGTGGGGCGGCATCGTGCGCGCGCGACGAGCCGCGACGGTGACGCTCGATGAGGTCGGGCTGCATCTGGCGATGAAGGGGGCGCCAGCGCCGAACCTGTTGGTTCCTTTCGAAGATCTGCTTCGCGTCGAGTCGCAGGAGGCGGGCGGCGGACGGCACAAGATGGTGGCGTTTCGCCGTTCTGCTCCGACGCAGACTGTCGAGGTGTTGCCGTACCACGACGGCTTTGGTGCCGTCGCGACCGTCGTTCGGTTGGTCGGGGATCGCCTGGAGTTGTTGCGGCGCGCGAAGCCCGTAACTCCCTCGGTGCTCTCGCCTGCGTCGCCGATCGAGGGCGGGATCGCTCGCCTCGGTTCAGCGTATCGCTCGATGCTCGATCGAGGCCTTCGGGTGGTGGTCTCGTACAAAACGGATCCGGTCTGGGTGCAGGAGAGCAGCTTTGCTCGAGAGCACTCAGGAATGTACCGACGAAGAAGCATGCCTCTCGCCGACGACGGAAGCGGAATCGGCGGAGGACCGTCGGAAGACACGATCGTGACTGCCGCGGAAGTGGAGCGAGAGTTGGACACGCCGGGAGCGACGATCATCGTGCGCGGCACCGATGTGCCTTTCGATACGCAGTGTGATCGTTGCTCGAAGCTGGCGAAGAGCCTCGGTCAACGCCATGACCGCGTCTATGTCGGCGAGTACATCTACCTCAACGATTACTCGTGGGAGAACGTCGTCGCTCGCGCGTGGGACGGCGCCGCGGACGCGCCGACGTTGTGTTGCCCGTCGTGCGGACGTCAGGGAGAGCGCGAGCCGCGGTGGCCGCATTTTCGCACGGCGCGGATCCACTGCGCCGAACCAGGCCGTCGCTGACGATCCGAAGCGAACGTCGCGCGCCGACGAGCGCTCGGCGCGAATCACCCGTCGGCGAGGGAGCGGATCACCCGTCGTCGAGGGAGCGGCGCGTTGGGGACCTCTTGCTGCGGCGTGCTCCACGAGAGCGCCTGCGCGTCCTCGGCGCTGACCGGCTCGAAGCTGAGCAACTCGGCGAACTTGCGGGTGCGGCCGTCGCTGAAGAGCACGCGCGTCTGGCCTCCGCTCTCGTCGAGCACGCGACCGACGCCCCAGTCGGGCCGCAGCGGATGACGGACGAACCGCGCGCTCGGCGCGACGATCGCGCTGGCCGCGCTCTTGGAAGCGCGCGGGGCGCGACGCTTGGGGGCAGGCTTGCCTGCGGTGACTGGCTTGTCTCCGCTCACTGGCTTCTCTCGTTGCAGCATGGAGGGGCTCCGTAGGTTCGGGTGAAGTCGTCGATCAACTGTTGGTGGATGCCCCGCGCGGCGTCGCCGAGGTTGCCTTGGAAGCAGAAGCGAAGACCGTGGAGCTTTCCCTGCGCGCTGAGGTCCGAGCGCGTCCCTTTGGCGATCTCGGCGAGGATCGCGCGCAGGCCGCGCTGGCGGTCCGACGCGACGCCGAGCAGCACCGTCGCGCTCGTTCCGGCCGGGTAATCGATGGTCGTTTGTGCGCGCGCGATGCAATAGACGCCGCACGTGGTCGGCGCTTCGTTAGCGACGATCGAAGTGGTGAGGTCGAACCAACGCGACCAGCCCATGCAATTCTCTCGCTCCTTCGTGACTCTCACGGGCCTCGAAAGCCGCGCGGCGCGGCTCTACGGTTGAGACGTGGGGCGAGGAAGACGAGTCCGATCGCGTGGGGCAAGCAGCGCCGCAGCGCATCGGATCTTGTGAGCGGCGCACAGTATCGCACGCGCAGGCCCCCGAGGCGAGCGACGAGGACGATTTGGTGCGCGGACGATGCTCGCTCTCAGCTCGTGCTCGCGCTGCTCTTCGCGCCGAGCAGCGCTTTGGTGAGCGGTCCTCCGTCGACGAGCAGCTCGTGCATCGACGCGCGCACGTCGTCGTCTGTCACCTCGTCGGCGCCGCGATCGACGGACACCAGCGCCGCCTTGCGGAGCAGCTCTTTGATGAACGCGCCGCTCGCCCCTTCGGTGCGCGCGACGATCTCTTCGACGCTCTCGAGGCGCACGGGCATCCCGTCGGAGTAGAGCGCGATGAGCCTCCGGCGGCACGCTTCGTCGGGCAGCGCGACTTCGATCGCTTGATCGATGCGCCCTGGCCGCGCCGCGAGCGCGGGCTCCAGGATCTCTGGGCGATTGGTGGTGAGCACGAAGAGCACGTCCGCGTCGCCCGCGAGCCCGTCCATCTCGTTGAGCAGCTCGAACAAGAGCGGAACGTTGCACGCCGCCGCGCTCGTGCGCTCTTCGGCGATGAGATCGACGTCCTCGATGATCACCGTCGCGGGCTGCAGCATGCGCGCGAGCTGGCAGCTCTGCTGCAAGAGCCCCTGCGTGCGACCGGTGACGAGCACCGTCGTGCGGTCGGGCATGCACGAGGCGAGGTGCATCGCGGTGAAGGTCTTTCCTGTGCCGGGAGGGCCGTGCAGAAGGACGCCGCGCTTGATGTGTCTGCCCATCGCACGGAGCTTGTCCGCGTGCTGCGAGAAGCGCACGGTCTGACGCTCGATCCGATCGAGGAGACCTTCGGGCAGGATGATCTGCGCGCGCTCGACCTTGGGCAACGTGTGAAATCGCACGGCGATGTGGCTGTGGTTCTCTACGGTGAGCGAGAGCACTCGGCCGCGGTAGAGGCTGCGCTCTCTCATGAAGCCGCGCAGCTCCGAGAGGACCTGCTCGGCGTGCGACGGGTCCTCTGCCATCACCTGCATCGTAAACGTGTTCAGATATCGCTGATTCTCGCTCGGCGTCGCGACGACGACGGCGAACGGCGCGTGCTCGGTCGAGCGCACGAGGAAGAGCCCGTTCTCGACAGAGCGCACCGCGACGCCGTCGGGCAGCTCGAAGCGCGCGTACTGCACAGGTCCAAGCGACGGCGAGTTGCCTCCGAACAGCGGTGATTCTCGCTGCAAAAGCGACGAGAAGTCGCTCGATCCGTACATCGCTCGGAGCACGCCGACGAGCTCGAACGCGCGCCCCTTGCGCGCGAGCAGCGCGTCGATCGCGGACTGCACGTTGATGTGCTCACGCAGCGGAACCTCTTCGCCGATGACGGGCAGCGTCGTGGCGTCGCGCCCGAAGTGCTCGCTCAATCGTTGGGCAAAATACGAGGCGCCCTTCTCTTTGGTCTCGGCGACGATCGCGTCGCGGATCGCGCCCGTGGCTCGTCGCAAGAGGCGCTGCGCGAGGCCGCCGCCGTCGGAGTCTTTTGTCATCGTAGGGCAAAGAGCGTAGCGCGATGGTGCGTTCGGGCGTTAGGCGCTCTCGCGATGGCCGTCGGCGTGGACCGCGAAGCGCCCGCGCGTCCGCGCGTGCACCGGGTCGAGCGATCGCCACGGCCAGCCCCCGAAGCGCGTGCGCTGATAGTCGCTGTACGCTTGCTGAATCTCGTCCATCGAGTTCATGACGAAGGGGCCGCGCTGCGCGACGGGCTCGCCGATCGGGCGCCCCTGCAAGAGGAGCAGCTCGCTCTCGTCCGCGCCGTTGACGATCGTGGTGTCGCGCTCGGGGCGCAGCTCGGCGAGGTGCCTCGCGGCGATCGAGCGATCGTTGATGCGAACGCCCGAGCCGCGAAAGAAGTAGAGCATGCGGTTGAGCTCGGCCGCGGCGATCGGGAGCGTGTATCGCGCGTTGGGCGCCATCTTCAGCGTCCAGATGACGAGCTCGGAGCGCGCGCGAGAGGCGTACGAGCGCGGCGGCGGCGCGAGCGCCCGCGTCGCGTCGAGCGCGCCGGCGATGATGGTGACCTCCGTGCGTCGGCCGTCGCGGTCGAGCGCGGCGTGGCGGGGGATCCGCTCGTTCCACAACATCGAGAAGTGCGGGTCCGAGAACTTGTCGGCGCGCGGGAGGTTGAGCCACAGCTGAAAGAGCTCGAGCGGGTTTTCGTGCTCCGACGACACCAGCGGAAACATCTCAGCGTGTTGAATACCGGCCCCAGCCGTGAGCCACTGCACGTCGCCGTCGCCGTAGCGCGCGGTCGCGCCGAGCGAGTCCGAGTGATCCACGAGCCCCTTGCGGGTGATCGTCACGGTCTCGAAGCCCCTGTGGGGGTGCTGCGGAAAGCCCGGGACCGCGCTCCCGTGGTACATGCTCCAGCCGTTTTGTCTGGAAAAATCCTGGCCGATGTCCCTTCCGTCGAGCGACGACCGGGGGCCCATGCCCTCGTTGCCCACGGGGTAGGCGTCGTCGTGGTGCGCGCAGAACAAGAACGGGTCCTTCGTGCGCCACAGCGTCGAGAGCGGCTCGACCGACAGGACCGGATCGCCGCTCGCCGAGAAGCGCGCCACGGCCGGCGCCCCCTCGATGCGCGGGGCCAGGCCGCTGTGAGCGCTGGCGTTGGCCGACGGCTCGGGCGGGCGCGTGCAGCCGGGCAGCGAAGACGCCAGCGTCACGAGCGGCGTCGCGCCGAGGGCGCGCAAGACTGAACGACGATTCATCGCAGGAGCGACAGTGTAGCGCGCTGACGTACCCGCGGCAGCGCTCGGTGACGCAACGGCTGTGTTGCGAGCCAGCAACGGGCGGTGACTGACGCTCAGGGGCCGCGCAGCGCGATCGCGCAGTCCGGCGACAGCCTGTAGCCCTCGGTCGTGCGCTCGATCACCGCGCGCAGCCCCGCGCGCCGCAGCCCGGTGAGCGCCACGCGCACCCTGTTGGTCTTGGCGTCGGAGCTCGCGCGTTCGCCGCGCCACCCCGCGTCGAAGAGCGCGTCGATGGGCAGCGACGCCCCTGCGGAGGAAGCCAGCGCCAGCAGGATCCGCCGCTCGCTCGCGCGCGCCAGCTCGATGGTCTCGCCGTCCAAGCGCACCCACGCGCCGTCGAACGCGACGTCGATCACCCGCGCTCCGCGCACGCCCTGTTGCCAGCGCGACACGAGCCGCTCGACGATCGCGAGCAGCGCGCGCAGGGTGAATCGCAGCTCGACCGCCGGGCGCTCTGCCAGCGCGCCTCGCAGCCAGGCCCGCAGCTCGCTCGCGATCCGCTCGGCTTCTGCGTGGGCGGCGTCCGCCGCGAGCTGCCTCGCGCGAACGACGTCTTCCGCTCGCCGCGTGACAGCGATCGCTGCGCTGACCGCAGCGCGATCGATCTCGTTCACACGCGCTTCGAGCCCGAGCCTCAGCGCGCGCGCCGTCTCGACTTCGCCGAGCTCGTCGCAGGCCAGAGCCCGTCCGACGTCAGCCATCGCCTTCGCCGAGCCGTCCATCGTGTCGTCGTGGATCGACGACGCCTCGCGAAACCATCGCTCTGCTTCGCCGTGCGCGCCTGCTTCGAGCGACAAGAAGCCGAAGTACATCCTCGTCTCGGCTTCGTGCCAACGATCGCCGAACCGAACGTGCCCGTCGAGCGCGACGCGAAGGTGCTCTCGGGCGTCATCGAGCCTCCCTTGCTCGATGAGCACGAGCCCGAGCGCTCCGGCGTTTGCGTAGCGAGCGCGACGGTCGTCGATGCGCTCGGCGTGCTCGATCGCTTGTGCGCAGAGCGCGGCGGCTTCGCTCAGCGCTCCTCGATCGAACTCGACGTGCGCTACGAAGCCGAACAAGGGTGGTAGCTGATAGGTCGCGCCGAGCTTCTGCGCGAGCGCGAGCGCCTCGCGATAGAGCGCCTCGGAGCGCGCGCTGTCTCCCGCACGGGAGAGGGTCCACGCTTCGTCTCTCACGATCCGCAGCCGGACCGCCTCGGAGCACTCATCGAGCAGCGCCCTGGCGTCACGATGGTACTGCGAGCACAGTCCGTGATCGCCGAGCACCGCGGCCATGACCGCGAGCTTGGACAGCGCCCAGGCGAGCGCTTCGGGTCGACGCGAGGCGCGCGCGTTCGACTCGATCCAGAGAAGCGCGTCGCGAGCCTGATCGTTGCGACCGGCGGCGATCAAGCACTGCGCCCGCGCGATCCCATGGTCCTGGCGAAGCTCGCCCGAGAGGTGCTCGAATCGCCCGCAGACGCGCTCGTCGGCGTCGAGCCACCATCGCAGCGGGCCGTGCAGGCGGTAGTGCACGCTCATCGCGACGAGGAGCTGCAGCACCGCGGTGTCGTCGTGCTGCGCCTCGGCGAGGACGAGCGCTCGGCGAAAGTTGCGCTCGTCTCGGAGCAGCACTCGATGCTCCTCGAGCGAGTCGACCCCGAGGAGCCCCGGCGTTGGCAGGGCGAGCACCGCCCGCACGAAGTCCCGCTCGGCGAGGGCGCGATCTCCGCTCGCGTCGAGGTGCGCCGCGGCGAACATTCGAATCGGCGTCAGCACACGAAATCGACGCCCTCCCCCTTCGCCGTCGTCCTCGGTCGACTCGACGAGCGACCGCCGCACGAGCGAGTGCAGGGCGTCGACGCAGGCGATGTGCTGCGCTGTGCGGTCGCCGCCCTCGTCAGCGCTGAGTCCAGACGCGAGCTGAAAATCGAAGCCTCCTTCGCAGATCGACAGGCGCGAGAGCAGTCGCTGATGCGCGGGCGTCAGAGTCGCCCAGGACTGTGCGATCACCGCGCGAAGGTCGCGGCTGCCGTCGGCCGCGACGAGCAGGTCGATCGACGGGCCGACGAGCGGGGCGAGCTGCGCCGCGGTGACCACGGCCAGCCGCGCGCTGGCGAGCTCGATCGCGAGCGGGAGTCCGTCGAGCGTACGTACGATCGACGCGATGCCCGAGAGCTCGACGCCCGTCGGACGATAGTCGCGCCAGATCGAGCGGGCGCGGTCGATGAACAACGCCACCGCGGGAGAGCGGAGGACGGCCTCCGTCGTGGCGTCCGCCGCAGGCACACGAAGCGGCTTGACCTCGACGCTCTTGTCTCTGTCCAAGAGCTGCGCTCGACCCGTGAGGAGCACCGTCGCGTCGCTTGCGGCGAGCGTCGCGTCGACGAGCGCCAAGACGCGATCGGAGACGTGGTCTACGCCGTCGAGCACCAGCACGATCGGTCCGAGCTCCGAGAGCTGCGCGCACACGATCCGGGTGAGGTCGCTGTCGTCGCGCGGTCGCGCGTTGTCGAGGCGAACGCCCACTGCACGCGCGAGGGCGATCGCGCTGTCTTGCAGCGTCTGCGCGGCGGACAGATCGACGAGCGCTGCTCGCCAGCCCATGCGCGCTGCGTAGGCTCGCGCCCACTCCGTCGCGATCCGGCTCTTTCCGACCCCTGGCGCGCCGTGGAGCGCCAGGAGGCGCTCTCCTGCGTCCCTGCGCGTGCAGAGCGCGTCGAGCGCCGGCGCCGCACCGACGAAGGCCGTCGAGTAGGCAGCGATCGCGTGGCGGCCCGAGCTCATCGCGTCCGACGGTATCAGCCGAACCGTCCTCCATCGAGGTCGCTCGTGGTCATACCGTCGTCGGCTCGGGCGACCGAAGCGCCTCACGGGCAGGCGAGATCGATCACGAAGAGTCGTCCAGCGCTGGCGACGTAGCCGTGCGTCGCTCCCGCGGCGAAGGCGAGCCCGCCGCCTGTGGGAGCGAGGATGTCATCGACGAAGCGGACGGGGAGGGCCATCGGAGTCGCGAGCGAGTATACTTGAATGTGTGGGTCGTTATTGTTCGACGCGAGAAAGAGCTTGCCGCTCGCGACTGCGATGCTGTTGGCGCTGCCGTTGGTCTCGACGCTCCCTCGCTGGATCGGCGCCGCAGGGTTGCTCACGTCCGCGACGAAGTACTGCGAGTTGGTCGCGGTGAGGTAGAGGTAGTTGCCCTCGATCGCGAGAGAGACAGGCACGACGTTCGTGACTGAATACACCCCCAGTCGCTGAGGCATCGCAGCGTTGGAGACGTCGAAGATGACCGCGCCGCGCAGCTCTGGAGGATTGCAGGGAGGCGGGGCGCAGATCCGATTTTCGTTCGCCAGGACGTACGCGCGCGAGCCCTGCACGGCCACCATTCGAGGCGACGTCGTACCTGCGTTGCTGTGCCCCACGCGCGTCATCGCCGAGGGATTGCTCGCGTCGATGACGACGAGCCCTCGGTGTGTAGTCGCGGCGACGACGTGCGTCGCTGTCACGGCCACGCCCATCGCGTCGATGCGCGTCCCTGGATTTCCGAGGGCCGCGCGCAGCGTCGCGTCGGTGTCGAAGTTGTACGCTCCGAGCTCGGTCGGGCTCGATGGATTGCTCACGTCGAACGCCACCAGCCGTGGACCGTCCGTGACGAACACCGTCGATCCTCGCGCTGCGACCTGACGAGGGGCGTTGGTGAGCAGCGGCCGGGTGGCGAGCGGCGCAGGTGTGGTCGGCGCGCGCACGTCGAAGGTTTGCAGCGCGTCCGTCGTTCCGTTGTGTACGCCGATCAGCGTGTTGCCCGCGACGACCATGGAGGTCGGAGGCGGAGCCGTCAGCGCCGCTGAGCCTGCCGCGCAGCGTACCGGCGGGCGAGCGTCCGCGGTCGCATCCACGCCTGCGTCCGTCGCGGCCCCCGAGCAGCCCGGACCGCACACGATCCCGATGTCGTAGTCGCCCTGGCAGAACTCGTCGATCGAGAGCGCGACGTGACCGCTCGCGGCGAGCGCGCGCCAGTCCACGGTGATGGACCATTGCCTGCCCGTGATCGCGAAGCCGACCGGTGAGGGGCGCGGCATTCCCGCGAGCGTTCCTCCCGCGCGCCACGCGGCCCATTGTCCGCGGCCGTCGAGCACGGCGCGCCCCGAAATCGTGATCATCGGCGCGGTGGCGATCCACTCGGACGACCACTCGAGCCCGCCAAACGCCGTGCGTCGCACCGGCGTCGCGCCGGTGATGGTCAGCGAGTTCGCGGTGTTGATCCCAGGGTCGCGCTGCAGCATCCGACACTGGGGGTGCGCGAAGCTCGTCGTCTTGATTGTCGTATACGCGCTGAAGTGCGTCGTTCGGCCGATCACACGGTTGTCTCCGGTCGCGACGTTTCCGCTCTCGTACGAGCGCTCGAGCGGAACCCATCGGTTCTGCGCCGTGTCGAGCACCGCGAGCACCGCTTCTTCGCCGTCGCCTGGGCGGCGCGAGGGCGTGGCCGAGAGGCGGACCTCGCGGACGAAATCGAAGCCGTCGGGGCCAAACTCGAATACAGGCCCCAACAATTCACCGGGCGTCGGATAGCGAGACGGCTCGGCCACCCGAACCGTGAACGTCGTTGGCTGCGCGACGATGTTGGGCGGGATGTACAAGGTCATCCCGTACGATCCCGCGGTGAGCTCGCCGCCCTCGGGGCCGATGGTGGCGCTGAAGCTCGTCCCACCCTCGATGGTTGCGTCGGTCGGCGTCGAGCCGTCGGCGGTCGACGGCGCGCTGCACGCGTAGAGGTGCGCGATGGCGACGAGCGCCGCGATCCATGATCGCAGGCCGACGCCTGTGTGCTGTGTGTTCATGTCCCGAGTGACGCCCGAGCGATGCCCTCGGTGGGCTCGGCGACGCGTCTTCGTCGATTAATCGCGATTACGTCGTGCGATCGGGGCGTGTGTCAGAGCTTCTGCCGCTTGCGGTACGCCTGAAAGTAGTCGTCCCGCGTCCTCGCGCGCTTGAGCGCGAAGAGGCTCGTGTCCCAGAGATCGCAGGGCATCGAGTAGTCCATGCGCTCGTCGTCGGGGCGCGCTTCGAAGCGCGCGCGGAGGCCGTCGGTCAGCCCCTGCACGAAGGCCGTGAAGCGCTCGCGATCGGCGCGGCGATCGGCGGGCAGCGTGTACACCTCCTGCTCCTTGATGTCGCGGATCATCATCTCGCCCTTTTCGTCGGGCCCGTCGTAGATGAGGATCTGAATCACCAGCGAGACGTGTCCCTTTTGGTCGACCGCGGCGCCTGCTGCCTTGTCGCCGTAGTACGAGCTCGCGTTGCCGAGCGCGAGCTCGAACCGGCCTCCGCGCACGGGAAAGCACTCGCGCACGATGGCGTCGACGTCTTCGAGCGAGAGCCACTTCGAGCGCTCGTCCGAGGACAACAGCAGCGAGCCCACCCCGTACGCGTCGGCGAGGGCGCGATGAAATTGCTCCTGCGTCTCCAGTGATTTCTTCGCGAGCACCGCGCGCGGAAAGAAATCTCCCGGATGCGAGCGGCTCTCGAACCAGCTCGGGTCGTCTCGCGCGACGAGGGGCAGCAGCGCGCTCATCGCGCGAAAGAGCGCCTCGATCTGCGAGGGAGAGAGAGGGCTGCCCGCTCTTCCGGGACGACGAAACTCGACCGACGCCTCGTGCGGCGACAGGTCGTACGGGTAGCCCTCGGGCCGCGCGCGCTGCCACTGCAAGCGCGCAGTGAGGCCGCTGTCGAACACGTACACCGAGTGCTCTCCAGCGACGAGCGAGAGCTCGCCGAGAGAGCACTTCACCGGGAGACATCGTTCGAGCAGCGCGCGAAATTCCGACTCGGTTGTCATCGACGCCGACGGCGTTTATCACGACGCTCCCCCTCCGCGACAGGTTCGAGGCAGGGCGTCAGCGTCGCGCGGAAAGCACGCGATCGTGACCCGCGAGGTCCTTCTTGATCGCCGCCTCGGAGAAGCCCGCGGATCGCGCGAGCGAGAGCACCGCGGGACCCTGGTCGTGCCCGAACTCCATCGCGAAGAAGCCCCCGTCTTCGAGCGCCTCGCGCGCCCCGCGGACGAGCGGCTCGATGAGCTCGAGTCCGCTCTCTCCGCCGTCGAGCGCCATGTGCGGCTCGTGCATCCGCACGTCGGGCATGAGCGTCTCGAGCTCGCGCCGCGCGATGTAGGGCGGGTTGCTCACGATCAACGCGTAGCGCGCGCCGGCGTCGAGCTCGCGCTGCACGGGCTCGAGCAGCGAGCCCTGAAAGAACCGCACCCTCGCGGCGACGCCGAGCGACGCCGCGTTTTCGCGGGCGAGCGCGAGGGCCTCGTCGGACAGGTCGATCGCGTCGACCGTGACGTCTTCTCGCTCGGCGGCGAGGGTGATCGCGAGGATGCCGGTCCCTGTTCCGACGTCGAGCACGCGCCGCGTCGCGCTCACCTTTGGCGCGACATCGCTCACGGAAGCTTCGGCGTCGAGCGGCGCCAGCGCCTCGAGCGCGAGCTCGATGACCAGCTCGGTCTCGGGTCTCGGGACGAGCGCTCGCCGATCGGTCTTGAACAAACGCCCATAGAATCCACGGCTCCCGGTGATGTACGCGACCGGCTCGTGCTTGCGCCGTCGCTCGACGAGCCCACGGACGCTCGCGAGCTCATCGGGCGTCAGCGGCTGGTCGAAGCGCACGTACAAATCGACGCGGCGCAAGCCGAGCGCGTGGCCGATGAGCAGGTCCGCCTCGAGCCGAGGCGAGGCGAGTCCCCTCGCGGCGAAATCCTTGCTGATCCACTCCTGTACCCGCGCGATCGTCCAAGGCTGAGTCGTCATTTCGTCTCTCGTGCAGGGTGCCAACGGTCTACTGTCACCCACGGTGAGCTGGGGGTCGTCATACGCCAATGCGGTCCCGCCCACCAACGCCCTCGATCCCGCGTGGCGATCGGGCAACGAAACGCCGCGGGCGTGGGCCTGGGAGATCGTGGATCGACCGCGGATTATCGGACCGGCTGCGCAACACGGTTTACGGGGGTCTCTGGATCTCGGTAGTATCCCCGTCGATTCGTCAGCGCGAACGAGTTCGAAAAGACTCTTCGAGCCGAGCGACCAAGAGACCGAGCCATCGAAGGAGTGCGCTTGTGCCAACCGTGACCAACACGAGGATCGATTCCACAGCACGACAACCGCGACGCCCGCGGCATCTGTTGTCGGTTGTGACGCTGAGCGCGCTCGCGACGTTCTCGATCGCGAGCGCTGCGTCTGCGCAGGCGCAGCGCGGTCCGCTGCCTGTGCTCGGGCTGCGAGCGCCGGACGGCGAGGACGAAGCGGCCACCGTCGCGACGACGAGCTTGCGTCGGTCGGCGACGCAGGCGGGGTTCACGGTGCCGGACAACACGCCTGCGCTCGAGCAGCTCATCGCGGCGTTCGGCTGTGACGACAGCGTTCCCGTCGAGTGTTTGCGGCAGATTTCGGATCACATCCACTCGCCGCGGTTCGTGTACGGCTCCGTTCGCCGCGCCGGAGCCCGTCGCGCGACCGCTCCAGTCCGCGTCGAAGTGATGGTGTTCGACGCGAGCGTGGCCACTGCGCCCGCCCCGCAGCAGGCCGAGCTGCCGCGCGCTCAGGCGGTGGACGAGGACCGCTGGCACCAGACGACCGACCAGCTCATTCGAACCTTGCTCCCACCGCCGTCGTCGACCGGCAACACGGGCAACACCGGCAACACGGGCAACACCGGCAACACGGGCAACACCGGCAACACGGGACCGCAGGGACCGCAGGGACCGGCGCAGCCAGGACCGCCCATCCGTCGATACATCGGCTTCGGCGCGATCGGCGCGGGCGCCGTTGTCGGCGGCGTCGGCCTTGCTTTGGGCGCCGTTGGAGTCTTCGGGACGCAGGCGGAGGTCAACGCCAACATGACCCCCAACGCAGTGGCGTTTCAGAGCCTCTTTCCCGGCAACGCGATGGGAGTGCAGGACACCACCAACGGTGACCTGGTTTGTGATGCGATCGCCAACGAAAGCGCTCCGATCTATCGCTGTCCCAACGGAGCCAACTGCGTC
Source organism: Deltaproteobacteria bacterium Ga0077539 (assembly GCA_001465015.1). Classification (GTDB taxonomy): domain Bacteria; phylum Myxococcota_A; class Polyangia; order Polyangiales. The sequence goes on from LNEO01000153.1 coordinate 21,630, forward strand.
CTCGAGCCTCGGACGGGGTCGGGTACGATCGCCAGCGCGCGAAACATCTGCAATCAACGATCGAGCGGGATCGTGACGATGGGCGCGCTCGTCGGCGTCGGGGTCGCGCTCGTCGTCGCGGGCGTGATCCTGGTTGTCACCGATCCGCCTCGCACCCAGCCCGCGCAGGCCGCGACGGCCAACACCGCGGCTGCCTGGCGTTCGCGACAGAACACGCGACCGGTGTGGACCGTGGCCCCAGTGTTCGGCGGCGGAACGCAGGGCGGCACGTTTTCGCTGCGGTTCTAACAGGTGCGCGTCATCGCGGGCAGCGCGAAGGGGCGCACGCTGCACGCCCCGCCAGCGGGGACCGAGACGCGGCCGACCACGGACAAAGTGCGCGAGGCGCTCTTCAACGTGCTCGGCCCGATCGCGGAGTACGCCGCGCTGGACCTCTTTGCAGGCACCGGAGCGCTCGGCATCGAAGCGCTCTCTCGCGGCGCCTCGTCGTGCGTCTTCGTCGAGGCGAGCGACAAGCTCTGCGCGACCATCGGGCGCAACCTCGCAGAGTGCCGCTTCGAATCGCGCGCCAAGGTGCTGCAGCGAGACGTGCGGAGGTTTCTCGACAAGGGACCTCTTGCCTCCGGCGGAGCGCCGTTCGACCTGGTCTTCATGGATCCGCCGTACTCGCGAGGGCACGAGCAATACGCGCTCGAGGCGCTCGTCGCCGCCCCCGCGTGGCTGAGCGAGGGCGCGTGCGTCGTCGTCGAGCGAGCGACGCGCGACGAGATCGCGTGGTCGCCGGCGATTCGCGCGGCGTTTGGCGATGGCGATGGGCCGTACGAAAAGGAGTACGGCGACACGACCCTCGTGTTCTGGTTCGGGTTCGGCGTACGCTCCGAGCCCACACCATGACACGCGTCGCGGTCTACCCAGGCTCTTTCGACCCGCTCACCAATGGTCACCTCGACATCATCGAGCGCAGCGTCGAGCTCTTCGACAAGCTCGTGGTGGCGGTGGCGCACAACCAGCGAAAACAAGCGCTGTTTTCACTGGAAGAGCGCATCGAGATGGTCCGCGCCGTGACCGACCCTGCGCGCGTCGTGGTCGACACCATCGAGGGGTTGCTCGTCGACTACGCCCGCGCCAAGGGCGCGCGCGCTGTCGTGCGGGGGCTGCGAGCGGTCGCGGACTTCGAGTACGAGTTTCAGATGACGCTCATGAACCGACGCCTCGCGCCGGACGTCGAGACGGTCTTCTTGATGACCCGCGACGACCACTCGTTTGTCTCCTCGAGCCTCGTCAAAGAGGTCGCCTCGTTTGGTGGAAAGATCGACGAGTTTGTCCCGCCCCTGGTCGCCGAGCGCTTGAAGAAGCGCATCGCCGAGCGCGCGACCCAACGATAGAGCGCACAAATTGCGCGGCGATCGCGAGTGTGCGGTATACTCTCCGAACGCTCATGGCCTCGCGCCCGACCCGTTCATCGCTGTCTTCTTGTCGTCTCGTGTTGTTGGCCGGATCGCTCTTGTGCGCGCTCGCTGTGAGCTCACCGCACGCGGCTTTCGCGCAGACGGCACAGCGGCTGAGCTCTGCGGAGGCAGATCGACGCGCGCTGGCCCTCTACGAAGAGGGCAGCTCGGCCTTCGCGCGAGAGGACTACAGCACGGCGGCGGCGCGCTTCGAAGCGGCCTTCACGCTGTCGCCGCGCCCGCGGATCCTCTTCAACCTCGGCGTCACGTACGACCGCATGGGGATTCCCCAGCAGGCGGTGGACGCGTACGAGCGGTTTCTTCATCAGCTTCCCAACGCGCCCGAGCGCGCGCAGGTCGAAGAGCGCTTGCGCGTGCTTCGCGCGGACGCCGAGGCGGCGCACGAAGAGGCGACGCGCGGCTCTTCCACGGACGCGACGAGCACGCGCACGATCGTGTCCGAGCGCGTGGTCGAGCGGCGTGTGATCGTTCCGCGGGCGCACACGGCGCGCACGGTGGGGTTCGTGTTGGGCGCCTTCGCGCTCGCGGCCGGCGGGGCTGCGGGCGGCGTCGCGGGGTTCTCTTCGTCGTACTACCAGACGCTCCGCGAGACTTGCGGTGACATTTTCCACGAGAGAATGCCCAACGCCCCGTGGTGTGCGCCCCAGCTCGTGTCGGAGGTTCAGCTCCGAGCGACGCTGGTCAACGTCTTTATGTTCTCGGCGATCGGGCTCGCGATCGCGTCCGGCGTTTCGTTTGGAATCGACGTGGCGCAAGGCCCGGACACGGAAGCGCCTGCACCTGCTCGCTCGCAGCCCCGCGCGCGCCGCGCCAACCCTGCGCTCACGGGGGCCGTGATCGCGACGCCCAACGAGGCTTCGATCGTGCTCGGAGGGCGCTTCTGATGCGCAAATCGATGGCGCTCGCAGCGGTGTGGCTCGCGTCCGGCGCGTACGTCGGATGCGCGTGGGACATCTCGAAGCTCACCGAGCCGCCGAGAGACGGAGAGGCGCCGATGGACGTCGCTCCCGTGGACACTGGCGTCGACACTGGCGTCGACGCTGGCCCGCGGCGCGTGTGCGTCTCGCTCCTCGACCCGATGCAGGGGCGGGTGATCGGCGGCTCGCTCATCTACACGGGCTCGACCATCATGGGAACGCACCTGGCCGACCCTCCAGCGAGCTGCAACGCGATGTCACGCGGCGCTCCCGAAATCTACTTCGACTACCAGGTCCAACGCGGCGGAACGGTCGTCGCCAGCACCGAGGTCGCCACCGAGGGCGCCACCTGTCCGCTCGCTTCGGACACCGTGGCGGTGATTCACCGAGGCTCCTGTGATCTTCCTGGCATGCCCATCGCGTGCAACGACGACGCCGAGGATCTGTCGAAGTGCTTCGACAGTGGCGCGCGCGCGGTGGCGACGGGGCTCGCCGTGGGCGACAGGCTCATGATCGCGGTGGACGGCTATCTCGCCAACGCGGGTCCCTTCACGCTCACGGTCGTCGAGAACCCGCTCACCGAAGTGCCCCCATCGGGCTCTCGCTCGATTTTGTGTGCGTGCCCGACGAGCGCGCCGACGACGACGCCCGAGGACGTTCCTCTCACGATGGCCGGGGACTCTGCGATGGGCGCGCAGGCGAGCGGCCGCCTCGAGACCGCAGGGCAGTTCATCGGCGGACCGCGGACGCTCATGGGCACGGCGATCAAAGGAATCGCAGGCGTGATCGGGCTGACGACCAACGACTTCGCGACGCGCGCCGAGTGCCGGACGCGATCCGCGACGTTCGACGTGATGGTGGGCGCCGCCGCGGCGCGGGCGTTTACGATCGACAGCAACACGTCGATCACCCGCACGGCGCGGCTGATGTTTCGCTCGTCGACGGACATCACGTTCACCGCAGGGAGCCGCGTGCGGATCGCGCTGCGCTCGACGGTGATGCCAATGACGGGCGCGCCGTGCGGAGTGGGGTTCTCTCCAGCGAGCACGCTCACGTTCTTGACGGCGCGCTGAGCGAGAGGGATCGCGCCCGCGCTACACCAGTCGGTGATTCGCCGGTTCCGGGCCATCTGTCGGTCCCACCCCTGGCGGCCATAGGCGCCGAAAACTCCACGGCACAAACAGCGACTTGGAGTTGCAAACCGAGCGACGAAACGACGTTTGAGATCGAGCCGCGCGGCGGCCCC
>LNEO01000154.1 GCA_001465015.1 Deltaproteobacteria bacterium Ga0077539
TGCGCCATGTCGATGAAGCGCGTCCGTAAGACAGGACCCGGTGGTCGCGGTTCGAACTCCGAGGGAGGACTGACCCCCTTCGGTCAGGCTCTTCCCTCGCTGCCTACGTGGCAGGAGGCGGTCGGAGACAAGCCCGACGCTCCGGCGCGCCCCTGGTCGCTCTCGGTCTCGTTTGCGCGAGACGAGCTGATCGAGCACCCGAAGTTCGGCCGAGGCATCATCGTGATGGTGCAGGGCGCGAAGATCCACGTGCTGTTTCAAGAGGGCACCAAGCTGCTCGGCCACGCGGGCTGAGCGGCGGGATCGGTCTCGACGATTCGCCGCGAATGCGCGGTCGGTCAATTTGACCGAGGCTCGGTCAATTTGACCGAGCCCCTAGATCTCAAAGAATCGCGAGATATAGTCGTCCCTCATGGCGACAAAGAAGGTCGCGCGCAAAGCGGCGACGCGTACGTCCGGGGCGCGCACGAGCGACGACACGAACACAGAGCTGCTGCACATTCCAGCGAAGTATGAAGAGCGCTGGAAGACGCTGCTCGCGACGGTCCGCAAGGCGCGCACGAAGGGGACGTCTCTCTGGGACCAGCAGTACGAGGCGGTCGCAGAGATCGCCGAGCACACCCCGCCGCTGTATCTGTTCGCGCACTCGTCGTTCGAGAAGTTTTGCGCTGCCGAGCTCGGCGAAGAGGCGCGCAACGTGCGTCGATGGATGCGGGTGGCGAAGTTCTTCTCGCCGCAGGACGAGACGACCTACAAGGTCACGCGCCTCGACGCGCTGGTGCGGTGGGCAGAGAAGCGCGCGAAGAAGAAGATCACCGGGCGGTTTCCGCTGAAGCTCGAGGACATTCGCATCACGGTCGTGCGGGATGGAGTTCGGCAGCGAGTGACGGCGCTCGAGGCGTCGCCCAGAGAGATCGACGAGGACGAGCCCAAGAAGCGGGGCGAGAGCGAAGAGCGCGCGCCGCACAGGCTCGAGCTCGAGGCGCAGCGCGTGCTGAAGAAGCACCGAGACCTCGCCGCCGTCGAGTGCGTCTACCGCGACGGAACAATGTCTTTCACGGGCGTACCCGCGCACGCGGGGAGCGCGTTCGCCGCGGCGCTGAGCGAGATCGACTGGGACGCGAGCGAGCGAGAGAGCTGACGCAGAGGGTGCGTCGCGGCTACGATCGCGCGTGATGGCGGGTCGAGAGTTGGACGCGAGCCTGGTGCAGTTCTTCGCGGAGCAGTGTTGGCTCGACGCGCACGCGCGGCTGCTCGAAGCGGGGGCGGATCGAGAGCGGGGCATCTGGCTGCCAGACGTGTTCGTAGACCTGGATGCGAAGAAGTGCCGCTCGTTCGCGAGCGCGGTGGAGAGCGACGGAGAGCAGCGGTTCGACGAGTTCGATCGATCGTCGCCCCACGACGAGCAGCCGATCGTGACGGGCATCGTGGGCGCGCTCATCGGCAAGCGCACCAAGCTGCCGTCGAGGCTGGTGCTGCTCGGAGGTCCTGGGTCGGGCAAGAGCACGATCACGCAGATGGTCGACCTTGCGCTGCGGGCAAAGACCCTCCCTCGGGACCGGATCGAGAAGCAGCGCGCCGAGCGACTCGATCCCGTGTTGGATCGCGCCACGCAGTGGGCCGCGAAGGCAACGCGCGACATCGTGCCGATGCGTGTCGTGCTCCCGAGGCTCGCGCGCTTCGTTCACGAACAGCCCGACGGGACGATGGGGGATTTCTTCGCGCACGAGAGCAAGCGAATCGCCCAACGGTGCGAGGTGTCCGCGAAGTCGATCGAGCGATTCGTGCAAGAGAGCCCGCGGGTGCTGTGGTTGTTCGACGGGCTCGACGAAGTCCCCGCGACCGCCGGACGCGCTGCGACGATCGCGACTGCCATGCGATGGGTGCGCAACGAGGACGCGCTCGTGGTCACGACGCGACCGCAGGCGTACGCGAGCGAGTTCGACAGCCTGATGACCAACGAGCGAAGCAGCTCGGCCGGACGCTGGTTCCGTTGTGGTCGGTCGATCCCGAGCAGAAGCGCGAACGGACAGAGACGTTTACGAACGCGCTGAAGGCGCCACCCGTCAAAGCGCTGGCCAACTCGCCGTTGCAGACGCTGCTGTTGGCGATCACGATCGGCTCGAGCGGGGACCTGCCGAGGCTTCGCGCGGCGCTGTATCGCTCGTTGTTCTCGGTGCTGTTTCGTCGCGAGACGCAGAAGCCGAACGCCGTGTTGCGCAACGACGACGAAGGAGATGTCCTCGCGCTCCATCGACGCGTAGGCATCGCGCTTCAGGTCCGTGGGGCGCGGAGCAACGGAACGACCGCGTCGATCTCGGCGTGGGAGCTGCGTCGATCGATCGTCGAGATGCTCCGCGAAAAGGGAGAGCCCGACGAACGGGCCAACGCACGCGCAGACGGGTTGATGGAGTTCGCGACGAACCGACTCGTGCTGCTGGAGCGCAGCTCGGACCGCGAGTTTTCGTTCGCCGTTCGCTCGATGCAGGAGTACTTCGCGGCAGACGCGCTCATCGAGCACGAAGACCCGCTCATCGTGTCGAAGCGCATCGCCGCGCTCGCGCCCCATGCGTACTGGCGCAACACCGCGTGCTTCGTCGCGAGCATCGCGGCAGGCATGGAGCGAAAGAACGAACGGCCCACGTCTGTCGCAGCGACCATCGGGGCATGCGAGCGAGCCAACGCGTCGGATGCGCTGGGTGTGCAAGCGAGGCTGGACGAGTGGCTGGCGTGGCAGTTTCTCGAAGAACTGGGAGAAGATGCCGCTCGGTGGGTCCAAGAAGACCTCTGGTCGCGAGCGACTGCGTACAGGTTGGCGTCGATCGACAAACTGTGGTCGCGAACCGAGGAGGTCTTGTGGAACGGATCGGCATCGGTGCGGCAACGCGTCGAGGACAACCTCGTGCGACGACTGGAGCTCGAGCCTGGGTATTGGGTGCCGATCATCGAAGCCGAGACAGCAGTCGAGCACGGGATGAGCGATCGCCTACTCGACGCCGTCCGACGATCGATCGAGCAGACGAAGCAGTACCGGTGGCCACTGTTCATCAATCGTCTCGTCGCCGAGGCCTGGGGATCGACTCAGCATCGACCGGCGTTTCTGGCGCTCAGCGTGCTACCAGCATCGCGACAGATCGCGGGCGAGCCAGTCTACGGATGTCAGGTCGAATACAGAGTGACGACCATCGCGAGCTTTCGCGAGGCATGCGCAGACATCGACCCCGCAGCGCTTTCTGGAGACCTCGCGCCATTCGTCGCAGCCTGCATCGCGTTTTCGAAGCAGCCTTCAGCCGAGACGCTTTCGCATGCGATGAGGCAAGCCTCCGAGGCGAGCCCAGCGGTGCTGGGTCTCACTCCGTATTGTCTTCCGTGGCCCATCGACGCATGCGTGCGTTGGGCGGACAGACGTGAAGACTTCGATGTCCTGGCTGAGCGCGCCGCATCGGGGCGACTCGGGGACGACCAGTACTTCGTCGAGACCGATCGCAGACTCGACGCGGACAACGATCCTCCCATCGCAATCGACGTCGACATGGGTGACCGAGGTCCGCCAAAGGTCGGGATGATTCCGCTGGCGGGACATCCCGAGGCGTACGACATCTCCGATGAGCTGCCGTCGACTCTGCCGCTCAGGCGAGATACGGCAGAGTACCTTTCCGTGGGTCCGAACCTCGGGTCGTTCTCGATACCGCTGTCATGGATCGCGCAGTTGCCCGTGCCTCACGCACGAACCAGCGCAGTGATGTTGGCTCTCGACGCTCTACGAGTGCCGACCACGCCCGAAGAACACGCGCTGTTCGTCGACTTCTGCGACCAATTCGGCCGACGCCGAGAGCACTGGAGTCGCTTCTACTCGCGCGACATGGGCAACCGACTCGACCAGCGCGCGCAGTCACTCGCAGCCGCGCTCGTCGCCGACCCGTCGCGTGAAGGCCTCTGGAACGCGCTATTCGTCCTCGCGAAGAGGGGCTGCCCGTTGCCCTACGAGCGGCTCTCCACGCTGCCAGTTCCGATCGGGCCGAATTCGCTCGATCATCGCGCGCTCGCGGTCTTCGCGGGATGGCGCCCGCTCGGCGACGACGAACCCCGAGTGGTCGTCGACGCGCTGATCGCGATGCTCGGTGCGGCGCGCGATTGGTCCCCGCGCTACGAAGAGCTGCTCGCCGAGGTCCGTCCGCGCACGAAGCGGCCGTCGCAAGAGGACGCGCTCGCTGCTGCGACGCGTGCGACGATGAACCGTCGCCCGAATCCGGTGTTCGGAACGCCGGAGCGCTGGACAGCGCATCAACTCCCTGGTCCCTTTCCGCATGTGCGCGGCCCGCGGCCACCGGTGATCCTTCGATCGATCGACGCGATCGAGAACGTTCGCGTGTTCGCGAAATCGCCGACCTTCGATCGATCATTGACCCGGGGTGGACCCTCGGCTGGTCAGTGGATCGTCATCATCGGCGAAAACGGCTCGGGAAAAACCACCTTTCTCCGCGCGCTCGCGTTTGCGCTCGCCACGCCCGCCGCGAGCACACAGCTCGTCGCGGGGCATCCGTCCTTCATCCGCAACGGCGGCGACGGAATCGTCGGAGTCACGCTCGAAGAGACGCCCTTGCGTGTTCGCCTTCGGCGCAACGAAAACGGCACCCTCACCTTTGCAGACGAGATCGAGCCGCACACCACGCGGCCGTGGGTGGTGGGGTACGGCGTTCAGCGCGGCGCAGCGAGCGACCCCGACCGCAAGGTGCTCGACACCGAAACGGGAGCGCTCGGCTCGCTCTTCGACATGCCGTACGCGCTGACCAACGCGAAGAGCTTTCTCTCGCGTTGCGACCACAACGCCCTCAGCGAAGAACGAAAGCTCGGCAACAACCACGGACCCAAGAGCCGCCTGTGGACCGAGCTGCGCGCGGCGATGCAGAGGCTGCTCGGCGTGCACTCGATCGAGGTCGACGATGGTGTCTGGGTTCGCGTTCGCGAAGGCGCGCCTCGCGTCTCGTTCGAGACGCTGAGCCACGGGTACCTGTCGATGGCGGGCTGGGTGAGCGACATGGTGGCGCGCTGGCTCGATCGCATCGAGAAGACCGACGACGAGTACCCCGAGAACATATTCGCCACCATGACAGGCGTCGCGCTGGTCGACGAGATCGACCTGCATTTGCATCCGCGCTGGCAGCTCACGGTGATCGACGAGCTTCGCGCGCTGTTTCCGCGGATGACCTTCGTGGCGACCACGCACAACCCGCTGACGCTGCACGGGGCGAAGCCCGGCGAGATCTTCGTGCTAACCAAGAACGAGCACGGAGAGCCGACCTTCTTGCAACGCGACATTCGTCCCGGCAGCGACGTCGACCGCGTGCTCTTCGACGTGTTCGGCGTGCACCAGACGTTCGACAAGCGCACGCGCGAGATGCTCGACGAGCACAGAGCGATGGTCGCGCGCGGCGTGGCGTACGACGACGAGAAGCGTGTCGCGCTCGAGCGAGCGCTCAGGGATCGGCTGGGCGCGATCGGCGACTTGATTAGCGAGCAGCGAGGAGGGAGCGAGGTGGTCGTGAACGATGAGATGCGAGCGCTCGCCGAGAAACGGGCGCAAGAGCGACGCGAACAGCGCGAGGCCGAGCAGAAGGCGAAGGAGCTCGCGGACTCGACGACGAAACCGGTGCCAGGCGGAAAGGGCAAGTCGACCCGGAAAAAAGGGCGCTGATCGGAAAGGGAGGGAGCATGTGGTTTCGAAAGCGGCCGGACGGGCCGAAGAACTTTGCGCCCCGGGCGTACGCGAAGCTCGTGGAGCGAGTGACAAAAGCGCTCGAGTCCCTCGAAGTGGGAGCGCCACTGCCCGAGTCGCTGTTCACGAGCTCGGTGTGGAGCGCGCACAAAGCACGATTCGAAGTCGCACTGGGCAAGGGAAAATGCGGGTTTTGCGAGCGCTATCGCGACCTCGAGCGAGAGTGCCAGCTCGATCACTTTCGCCCGAAGAAAGCAGTGTCGTCTTTCGCTGCGACGCCCGACTGTACGAGCCCGACTCGTCCAGCGATCCAGCGCGAAGGTGTGGGTTACTGGTGGCTCGCGTACACGTGGGCGAACCTGGTGTTGGTGTGCCCGGGCTGCAATGGCGCGAAGAGCTCGCTGTTTCCTGTGAAGGCGCGTTGCGCGATGCGCGAAGCGGCCAGCATCGACGGCGAGGGTCCGTACCTGCTCGACCCACACGACGATACGCTCGCAGAGCTCGAGCACTTTCGGTGGACGATAAGCGGCGCGATGGAGCCGATGGCCCGACGGAGCCGCGCCGAGTGGACGATCGTCGTGTGCGACCTCAATCGCGAGGGCCTCGTCCATGACCGATCGAAACGAATGACCGAGCTACGAAAGGCGTACGAGCACTACAAGCGCGCGCTCGAGTCGGTGATCGAAAGCCGGCGCCGCAATGGCGGCGTAGCTGCTGAGCACGACGTCATCGCGCTCGACCAACGGGAGGCAGACGTGCGCTCGCTGGGCAGCGTCGAGTCTGAGTTCACCGGGCTCGCGCGGTGGACCGTCGCTCGGTGGTGCAAGGAAGACTCGCTGTCGTTCGAGTGGTAGCAGCGCCCCTCCCTCTCGCCCCGGTCACGTCACCTTCGCCCTGCGAATCACCATCGAAAACACCGATGGAGCGTACCTTCGCAGGTACACACCCAGCCGCTCGCGGCCGCCCACGAGCACCTCTTCGCGCTCGCGCGCCGTCGCCTCGACGAGCTCTTTCGCGCACTGCTCGGCGGAGATGCCGCGATCGGTCGCTTCGTCCATCGTTCCGAGGCGAGAGCCGTCGCCGGTGAGGGCGTTGCGCGAGACCTCGGTGCGAACGAAGCCAGGACACACGATGGTGACGCGCAATCCGTCATCGTGATGCTCGGCGCGCAGCGACTCGAAGAACCCGTGCAGCGCGTGCTTCGAAGCGCTGTAGCCGCTGCGAAGCGGCGAGCCGATCGCGCCGACCAGCGACGACACCACCACGAACTGCCCGCGCTTTCTCCGCACCATCGACGGAAGCAGCGCCTTGGTGAGCGCCACCGGGCCGAGATAGTTCACGCGCATGATGCGCTCGTCGACGGACACCTTGGTGTCGATCGCGCGAGCTCGCTGCGAGACCCCGGCGTTGTGCACCATCACGTCGACGCCGGCCGTCCTGGCGAGCACGCGCTCGACCACGGGCTCGATCGTGTCGAGCTCGCCCTGATCGAGCGGCTCGATCACCACCTCGGCGCCCCCGAGGCTGGCGGCGACGCGCTCGAGCTCTTCGCGCCTTCGCGCCGAGAGCACCAGCTTCGCGCCCTCTTTGGCAAACGCCTTCGCCGTCGCTTCGCCGATGCCCGATGAAGCGCCGGTGATCCAAACCCAGCGGCCCTCGAATCGTCGCTCGTTCATCGCCGCATTCGTAGCACCGATGGACGAGCGGTCAGTTCGCGGATTTCTGCGCGAGCGCCTCGTCGGCGAGCTGATCGAAGCTCATGCGGCGAAAGCGGTCGGCTTCGACCTCGGTGTAGAGCGTCCGCAGCACGCGCTCGTCGACGCCGAGCACGCGCACGACCAGCGGGCGAAACAGAGGCCCCACGACGTTGTCGTCCGCGAGCCGCTGCAGGGTCATCGTAAACTTCGAGAAGGGCCTGTCGGTCACGCCCTCTTTGAGCCCGAGGATCTGGATGCGCTTGAAGGCCTCTCGAAGGCGCACGCCGCTCGGGTCGAGCAGGTCCATCGGCTTGAAGAACACGTCGCGAAAGAAGGGCCGCGCGTGCCACATGAAGCCGACAAGCGAAGCCGCGGCGCGGGCGCGATCGGCCGCCGAGCGCGCGGGCTGCGTCGCGAGCCACTGGGTATACGCGGGCGAAGCGTAGTGCTCGACCATGTGGTGATCGATCGCGATGTGCCGGGACTCGTCGCGGTTGATGAGCTTCATCGCCTGCTTGCTCATCGCGTCGTCCACGAAGTCGTCGAGCGACCGGAGCAGCGCGATGTCGAGCAAGAGCTCGCCGGCGGTGATGTACGTGTTGGCGATGTCCGGCGGGAGCGATCGCGCGGCCTTCACGAAGTGCCTCGAGAACCGGGTGAGGTCCGCGCTCTCGCGGTACGCGCGGTAGTGATGGACGTCGTAGTGGCGCGAAAGGCGCAGCGCGACGACCGAGTGCCGCTCTTCGTCGATGACGAACGAGCGAAAGATCGCGCGCAGCGTCGGGTCTTCGGTCTGATCGCGCTGCACCGCGAAGAGCGCGCCCGCGAGCTTCTCGATGCCAGCCATGTCTGTGAAATACTGGCAGATCGCGATCTCGTGCTCCCGCGAGAGCTCCCTCGGTTTGACAGACCAATCGAGGTCTTCGACCGACCATTGATCGCGCTCGCACATCGAGAGCATTCGTTGAAGGTCCATTCGATGATTGTACGCGCGCCGTGGTACCGTTGAGAACGCTCGTCGCTCGTCGCGAAGGCTGACTCGGTCGGACGGACCGCCTCGATGGCTCACCCCCCTCCCTCTCCACGCTGGCGCTGGTCGGTCACTCCGTTCTCGATCGCGGGAATGCCGCTGCGCATTCACATCAGCGTGTTGTTCGTGCTGCTCATGCTGCGGCCGTACGTGCTCTCTCCGCTGGCGTGGGTCACGTGGATCGCGATGGTGGCGCTGCACGAGGTCGGGCACGGGCTGCTCGTGCGTCGCGAGGGCGGCAGGGTCACCGAGCTCGCGGTGCACGGACTGGGCGGCGAGTGCAGCTTCGAGGGAGTGCGCTCGCAAGAGGGGCTCGAGCGCGTGGCCTGGGGCGGCGTCCTCGCGCAGTCGGCGCTGCTCGTGACGGCGATGACGCTCGCGTGGCTGCGCGTCGCTGTGCCCGCGCCGGTGTTGCACGTCGCGGTGAGCGTCAATCTCTGGTCGATCTTCTTCAACCTCATTCCGATCGCGCCGCTCGACGGGGCGCTGGCGTGGCCGCTGCTCGCTCGTTGGTGGCGGCGCGCGAAGCGTCGGCGCGAAGAGAAGAAGAAAGAGCGGCTGCGGCGCGAGCAGGTCGACAAGCAGCTCTCGATGCGCGACGCGGCGCTCGATGACCTTCGGGACGTCAAGGACACCCGTCAGGCCGACGAGCTCATCGCGAAGGTCACGGGCATCACGACGGACGCCGATCGGTGACGATGTCCAGCGCACCGAGCGTGGTCCGAACGGAGTGGTCCACCGCCGCGCCGCTCGGGCTCGCGATGCAGGGCGAGCTCGTGTGGGTTCACTTCGGGCAGCGCTCGTGGATGAGCTGCGTGGATCGAACGGGCGTCGAGGTCGCTCGCGTCGCGACGCGCGGGAGAATTCGAGCGATCGACGCGGTGTCGGACGAGCGGCTCATGGTGCTCGAGCACTATGGGCGCGACTCGTTTCAAGCGCGTCGGCGAAGCTCGCGCGTGGTGACGATCGACCGCCTCGGCGTCGAGCAGGCCGAGTGGACCCTGCCCGATCGCGTGGTCACGTCGGCGGGCATCGACGGGACCGACCGAGTGTTTCTCGCGACCAAGAACGGCGTGATCGCCCTCGCGCGAGACGGCTCGCCGCTGGCCAACACGATCGACGATCCGGTCCTGCAACGGACCTATCTCGACACACGGATCGCGCTCGAACCTCGCGATCGAACCGCCTGGATGATTCGAAGCGACGTCGCGTACCTCGCCGCCGAAGCGGTCGTATCCTGGGACTGCCCGCGCGCTGTGTCGAATCAGCCGACCGCCGTCGAGTGCACAGACTTTGCTCCCGCGGCGGACCTCTTGTGGTGCGGCTACACGCTCGAGCGACGGGGCGGCTACGAGCTGCGAGCGTTGCGAGCGCAGCAAGGAATTCCCACCCCGCAGCGCCCGGCGGCGTCCGCGAAGGTCGACGTGCGCCCCGTGCTCGTGCGCGGCGTCAGCGACGGCGGAGCGTGCGCGCGGCTCGCAGACGGGACGTTCGTCCGCGTCACCCGAGACGGAGCGATCGTCGCGCGACTGGCGGCGCCCGACGTGAAGACCGCGCCGATTGATTTCGTGTGCTCTCGCGACGGCTCGTGGCTCGCAGCGCTCTATGGCGAGCCGCCGAGCGGCTCGTCGGGCACGCTCGTGCAGTGGCGCACGAGCTCGCCTCGATGACCGCGGGTCACCCTGCGATTACAATGGCCCTTCGCCTCGAGAGAAACCGTCGTTCGGGCTCGTTGCGCGTCGCCTCGATCGCCGCGTCGTAGGCAGCGATGGCCTCGGCGCTTCGCCCGAGTCGACGCAACAGGTCGGCCTTCGCCGCGAAGAGCGCGTGGTGCCCTTGGAGCCCTTCGGCGCGCTCGAGCGCGAGGACCAACCGCAGCCCCTGTTCGGGGCCGTCGACCATCGAGCGCGCGACCGCTTCGTTGAGCGCGACGATGGGCGCGTCTACCTTCGCGCGCAGCAGCCGATAGAGCTCGGCGATCTGGGCGAAGTCCGTCGCGACGTAGCTCGGCGACTCGTCGTGCAGCGCTTGAATGGCCGCTTCGATGGCGTACGCGCTGGGAGGGCCGGCGCGAAGGGCGCGATCGAGCAGGGATTTTCCGAGGGAGATCATCGCGCGGTCCCACAGCGCGCGGTCCTGCTCGTCGAGCGCGATCATCTCGCCGTCGCTCGCGGTGCGCGCCGCGCGCCGCGCGTGGACGAGCAAGAGCAGCGCCCGCAACGAGAGCGCGTCCGGGTGCTCGTCGACGAGCGCGCACAGGATCGCTGCCAACCGAAGGGCTTCGTCCGCGAGGTCCACGCGCTGCAAAGACGTCCCGGCGGTGGCGACGTACCCTTCGTTGAAGATCGCGTAGAGCACTTCGAGCACCGACGCGAGGCGCTCGCGAAGCTCGCTCTTCTCGGGGACCTCGTAGGGGATCCCGGCGGTTTCGATCTTGGCCTTCGCGCGCGTGAGCCGCTGCGCCATCGTCGCAGGAGCGACGCAAAACGCCCGCGCGACATCGTCTGTCGAGAGGCCGGAGAGCCACCGAAGCGCGAGCGCGACCCTGGTCTCTTCGGCGATCGCCGGGTGGCAACACGTGAAGAACAATCGCAGCCGATCGTCGCCGAACGCCTCGTCTTCGAGCGCCGAGAGCGCGTCGGCGTCACGCTCGTCGCGAAGGGCGCGGAGCGTCGCGCGGCCCTGCGAGCGCGTCGCGCGATGCCTCAGCGCGTCGATCGCGCGTCGTCGCGCGACGGCCATCACCCACGCCGCCGGCGACGACGGCGTCCCCTCCCCCGGCCACTGCCTCACGGCGGCCTCGATCGCAGCGTCGAGGGACTCTTCAGCGACCTCGAAGCCGCAGCGCTTCACGAGCGCGGCGAGCACCCGCGAGCGATCGTCGCGCACGAACGCCTCGATCGCTCGCTGTGCTTCGCGCTGCGCGTTCGGGAGCATCACTCCCTTTTGGATACACTACGACAGATGCTCGCGGGTCAACCGCGCCCGAGGCTCAGACGTAGGCGCTGGTGTCCATCACCGGTCGCACTTCGACGGTCCCGCTCTCGGCCGCGGGAATCTTGGCCGCGATCGAGACAGCCTCGTCGAGGTTCTTCGCCCACACGCGGTAGTAGCCGCCGAGCTGCTCGCGGGTCTCGGCGAAGGGACCATCGCGAACGACGCGCTTGGATCCGTCGACGGACACCGTTCGCGCAGCGGTGGCTGGGTCGAGCGGCTCGCCAGCGATGAAGTTGCCCGACGCGACGATGTCCTCGGAGAACTGCATGTATCGCCCGAACACCGCGCCGCGCTGCTCGTCGGTCATCGTCTCCCAGGCCTTCTCGTCTTCGTAGAGCAAGAGCAGGTACTGCTTGTGCGTGTCGGCTGAGAGTTTGGGGGCCTTCGATGCTTCAGTGTCGCCGCCCGCGGGCGCTCCGCTCGGCATCTTCATGATGGGGCGCACTTCGATCGAGCCGAACGTCGCAGCAGGGATCTTCTCGGCCCAAGCGAGCGCCTCGTCTGGGGTCTCTGCTTCGATGGTGTAATAGCCGCCGAGCTGCTCGCGGGTCTCGGCGAAGGGACCGTCTTTGACAGCGCGTTTTCCCTCGCGAACGCGGACCGACGTGGCGGTGTGCGTGGGCGCGAGCGCCGCGCAGTCCCCGGCGCGACCAGTCGAGAACAGGTCCTTCGTGTACTTGCCGTAGGCCTGCATGATGGCCTCGCCCTCGGCCGGGGTGCTGGTCGCGAAACGAGACTCCGCGGCGTAGATCAACAGAACGTACTGCATGACTTGTGTTCTTCGCTCCTCTCGACCTCCCATGTCGAGCGAGGGTCACTGCCATCGACAACGGGGCGTCGATTTTCTTCACGGCGCGACGGTATGTTGAAACCACTGGTGTTTTTGCGACGCTGACGTGCGCGACACAGACCCGCAGCGTCGATGACCGCGGTCAGTTTTGCGAAGAGACCCGCAGAGGCTGAGGAGTCATCGCTCGACGAGCGTCGCTGCCGCGGCGGACCACGGTCGAGCGAGCGCGCGCGCGCTCGGAAACTGCTCGTACCAACGGTGGACGGCCTGCATGCGCAACGCCGCAGGAAGCAACCGCGCGGCGAGCCTGGGGGCGCGCAGCGCGGCGCGCCCGAGCCCGGCGAGCAAGCGAGCGTCGAGCGTGGGCATCTCTTGCGCGATCCCCGCGGCGAACGTGTGCGCCGAGAAGAGCCCCGAGTCGATCATCGACGCGATGTCTTTCGGCGAGAAGCCCTGCGAGAGCCTTCGAAACACGTCGTACGCGGCGAGGCGGGCGCCGAGCGTTCGATGAAAGCGGCGCTCGTATCGGCGCGTGGCGCCGAGCGGCTCGCGAGCAAACTCTTCGGCGAGCATGCGGGCGGCGATCATTCCTGCGCCGACGCCGCTGCCGTGCGCGGGAAACACCTGACACGCCGCATCGCCAATGAGCGCCGCGCCCTCGACGCCGAGCGTGTCGTACGGACGACGCAGCGGAATCGCGCCCGCTCCGCCGAACAATCGCTCGCCGATCCAAGCGTGATCGCGCACGAACTCGTCCACCAGCGCTTGCCCGCTCGCCCGATGGCGCTCGGCGATCGCGCCGGTGAGGATCTCGACCTCTTCGCGCTCGAGGTCGACTTGAATCAAGCGCGTCGAGAATCCGCCTTCGAGCCCGACGACCCCGAGCGCGTCTCCGACGGCGCCGCGCGCTTGGAGCCACGCGCGCGCGGCGCTCGAGTCGCGGACGCGCCGCACCTCTTGTGCGGCAGAGCACACGTCGCCGTGCTTGGGCGGGGGACAGCGATCTTTGAATGCAGCGACGCGATTGCGAATGACTCCGCTCATCCCCGAGGCGTCGACGACGAGCTTCGAGTGGATGACCGCGCGCGCGGTGCGCACCCCGTACACGCCGCGATGATCGGTGAGCGCCTCGCGGACGGGTTCGCTCTCGCGAAGAACGGCGCCCGCTTCGCACGCCGAGCGCTGCAGGCGCTCGACCATGTGTCGCATGTCGACGAACAAGACCGGCGATCCCTCGAGGACGAGGCGGTGGTTCCACGAGGGGTCGAGCATGATGTGCCGCGCGACGCGCGCGCGGAGCTCGGGGCGGCTCGTCGGCTTGTCGACGCCGGCCTCGTCGTACATCCACAGGGGGATCGCGTTGACCCATTGCGCGCCGCTGTCTCGGACGGGCCGCGCTTCGAGCAACAGCACGCGCTTGTTCGCGCGCGCGAGGTGGAGCGCGGCGGTGCTGCCCGCGGTTCCCGCGCCGACGACGACGGCGTCCCAGTGCTCGATTGCTTCGGTCATGAAGGCTCTGTGCGCGGGACTGTACGAGCCTCACTTCGCACGGGCCATGGTGATCGACGCGCGTCGATTACCGCCCAGCCAGCGGCCGTCCGTCGCGGGGATGGAGAGCTTGGGCGTGATCGCGGTTCGTGCGGAGCGCGGCGCGCAACCCTCGTTGCAACTTCGTGCGAAGAGACGCCACCGAAATGCAATGGATCTCCCGCCGGAGCCAAGGGCACAGGCGCCGAAAACGCTGTGGCAAACGTAGAGTTTGGGCTGTGAATCGACCGACAGAACGACATTTGCACAGAGCCGCGGGGCGGCCCCCACCCGCGCTGCCGCCCACGAGATGCGCAACGCCCCAAAGGCAAAGTGTTGGAACAGCAGCGGAAACCGGTAGGAGCAGAGCGTCGAAGAACGCGCTTGGCAACAGCGCACAGCGACGGCCGGGAGCCAAGGGGCCCGGC
>LNEO01000155.1 GCA_001465015.1 Deltaproteobacteria bacterium Ga0077539
CTTGGGGCGCGCGGCAGCGCGCGGGTGGGGGCTGCGAAGCAGCTCTGTGCCCAGCGCGTTCTCCTCACTCGCTCGCGCGCGGCAGCGCGGGTGGGGGCTGCGAAGCAGCTCTGTGCCCAGCGCGTTCTGCTCACTTGGGGCGCGCGGCAGCGCGGGTGGGGGCTGCGAAGCAGCTCTGTGGCAAACGTCGTTCTGTCGCTCGATTCTCAGCCCAAACGCTCTGTTTCAGCCGCTGAGTTTTCGGCGTCTATGGCGCGCTCGCTAGAACGAGTACCCAAACGTGATCGCAGGAACGACGACGATCGCGTTGATGTAATAGAACATCAATCCGCCGCGCTGCGCGTCGGGCGCGCCTGCGTAGCCCACGAGCGGGAGCTTCACTGCGAACGTGAAGCCCGAGCGGTGCACGAGTCGCACGCCAGCCAACAGGCCCACGGAGAGCAGGTTGACCGGCGCCGCGCGGGTGTACGCAAACGAGGGCGCGATGTCCGCGGTGAGACGCAGGCTCTCGCGCTCGACGAGCGGCAGCGCGACGCCGCCGAACGCGAGCAGCGACAGGTTGAAATTGCGATCAGGAACGAACGGCGCCGCGAGCCCCGTGAGCTGCGTCGTGGCGCCCACATACAAGAAGCGACCGATCGACGCGTCGAACGTGAACGTCCCGTTGAGCCCGAGGTGCACGCCAAATCGACGCGTGCGCCAGGCGGGCGCTTCGATGGGCGGCGGCGGACGCGAGGTTGCCGTCGGCGCGTTGGGGTCGATCGGCGATTGAGTGACCGGCGCCTGATCCTTGCTCGTGCGCTCTCGACCCTCTCCCATGAGGGTCGTGACTTGCGCGAGGACGCCGAGGAGCAGAGCCGATCCCGTCAACACAGGAGGGAACTATCGCAACCGCGCGAAATTGTCACCGAGTCGCGGCGCGCTCGGGCGCGTCATCGTGGATGCGCTGGACGCGATCGAGCAGGACCGGCTCGTCGAACGAGCGATTGTGCCCGAGGTAGTGGACCCAGAACACCGGTCCGTCCGTCGCGATGATGCGCGCGACCTTGGGCGTGGGGCCGTGACGCACGACGACGCGCTCGCCCACCGAGGGGGGCTGCTGCGGGTCTGCAGCACTGAGTCGCTCGGAGGTCGGCATCGAAGGGGCGGGTCCATCCACGTCGGGATCGCGCAAGCGAAGTCGCTCGCGGGTCATCTCCTCGTCCCACTCGCGGCCGTAGCCGTCGTAGCGAATGCGCGCTCCGCCGTTGGCGCGCGCGGCGAGGACACGAACGCCGAACCAGCTCCCGTGCCACTCACCCATGAGCGACTCGCCGCGGGTGACTCTGTGCTCTGCGGGCAACGACAGGCCCGGCGTCGCCGCCTGCCATGCCGGTGTCGGCGCTCCCGCCGCGCGGACGTCTCGCTCGTGTACGACAGTGTCCCACTCAGCGCCGTAGCCGACGAAGCGATAGAGCGCGTAGGGGCCCCAGACGGCGCGCAGGCGAACGGCGGGATACCAGGATGTCGACCAGCGAATTTGCAGGGTGTTCGCGGCGGGGACCTGCTGTGTCTGGACGACTGGCTGCACCACGACCACGGTTTGCGTGGGCAACACCACGGGCGGCGCTTGCACGATCACCGCGGACGCGGGCTCGTCTGGCTGCGATTGCGCGCGAAGCGCGAGCGGCGCAAACGCGAGCGAGACGAGGCAGAGCGAAGCGACCGAAGCGGGAGAGCGGAGAGCGGGTGCCATGCGAGACCTCCAACGAGTGCGATGCGCAAGACACTCCCAACGACCCCAGGATTGGATGATTTTCGCGAGTTGTCTTTGGAAGCGCGTACGCGGTAGGCACCCTCGATGGATCGCTCTGACGACACGCTCTTTGCGCCGCTGACCTTTCGCTGCGGCGTCACCGTCGAAAACCGCGTCGCGCTCGCGCCGCTCACCAACGGCCAGTCCAACGACGACGGGACGTTGGGTCGCGACGAGCTCTTGTGGTTGTGCCGAAGGGCGCAGGGAGGGTTCGGGCTCGTCGAGACCTGCGCTGCGTTCGTGTCCCGCGAAGCGAAGGGCTTCGTAGGCCAGCTCGGCGTGGCGACGGACGCGCACGACGAAGGGCTCGCGACCCTCGCGCGGTCGCTCGAGACCGAGGTGACCGTCCCGATCGTTCAGCTCTATCACGGGGGAGAGCGGTCACCGAGCGCGCTCACCGGAGCGCGTCCGTGGAGCGCGGTCGCGTCGAAACAAGACCCGGCGACGCACCCGGACGCCGCGCGCGAAGGGACGACCCACGAAATCGAGCAGGCCGTCGAGGACTTCGTGCGCGCCGCGGAGCGATCGAAGCGCGCGGGCTTCGCGGGCGTCGAGGTGCACGGCGCGCACGGATATCTCTTGTGCCAGTTTCTCTCGCGCAACAACGTGCGCGAGGACGGCTGGGGCGCTTCGCTCGAGGGGCGCGGCAGGATGGTGCGCGAGATCGTGCGGGGGATTCGCGCGCGATGCGGGAGCGAGTTTCTCGTGGGCGTAAGGCTGTCCCCAGAGGATTTCGGGTTCGCCGCGGGGATGGACCTGGACGAGAGCGTGACCTTCGCGCAGTGGTTCGCGGAGGACGGCGCGGACTTCGTTCACCTGTCTCTGTGGGATCACGCAAAGCCCTGTCAGAAGCGCGCGGACGAGGACATCATCGCGCTGTTTCGCCGCGCGCTGCCGAGCGATGTGCGCATCCTCGTCGCGGGCAAGATCTGGACTCCTGCAGAAGCGCGCTCGGTGCTCACGCGCGGCTCGGACATGGTGTCCCTCGGACGTTCGGCGATCTTGAACCCCGACTGGCCCATGGACGCGCGCACGAGCGGATGGGCTCCCGAGCGCGGACCCTTGAGCGCGAGCGAGCTCGAGTCCATGGCGATCTCGCCGCGCTTCGTCGAGTACTTGAAGCGGTTCAAGAGCATCGTGCGCGAAGGCTGAGCGAGCGGGGGGGTCGTGCTATCGCTCGATTGAAATGGGACCGACTCAGCTCGACTTCTCACGGATCAGCGACTGCTATCGCGACATGGACCCCACGACCATCGCGGCGTTCGTGGTCGCGGCGCGCGTGTGTATCGAGCGGCGCCACGACTCGGACATGTTCGTTCCAGTCAGCGCGACGCACGTACGCGACGACGACGACGAAACATCACTGGTGATCGACTGGCAGCGCCCCACGCAGGATGAGCTGCGAACGCACGACAACGACGAAGACGCCGCGAGGGACGGCGCGTATGCGACCGCGTTTCTCGTGGCAAGGGCGACGCTCGACGTTCGAGTCATCGGCCGGAGGCGGGCCAAGGACGGGGCAGACTGGATCGCTGAGATCGTCGGCACACCGCCAGAACGCCGCGTTCTGGTCGAGGTCAGCGGCCTGCTCGACGGTGACGACACCACCAACCCGGCTACGAAGCGTCTCGCGGTCAAGTTGAAGCAGCTTCGAGATGGCAATAGTGGCTGGGAAGCGATCGCGTTCGTCGTAGACTTTCGACCACCAACGTTGAAGCTCCTCAGTCGACGCATCGCGGAGGCGTCCTCACTATGACCGAAGGATTCGCGCATCCTGCTCACCTGGCCGCCGACAACCTCCTCGCGCAAGCAGAGCTCGCTCGCCGCGAGGGGAAGACGCGGGCCGCACACGTTTTCGAGCGTGCAGCCGCTCTACACGAGGCGCGCGCCGCGCGTGAGACGAGCAATCCCACAGACAGGGCATTGCTCTGGAGCAGCGCTGTCGCGTTTGCATTTCACGCGCAGGATCAGGCGCTCGTCGACGAACTGGCGCTCGAAGCGCTGAGTCAGCCGATCGATCCTCGCGCGGCGCGCGAGATCCGAACGCTCGTAGAAGCAGCACAGCCAGCGAAGCAGCCGACGATCATCACTCGAAGCAAGGAGTTCAGAGCGAAGCTGCGCGACGCCAACCAAGAGCGGGACGCCGCGTGAACTCGCTCGTTACCGCGCTGAGCACGGGGGATGTTGGCTTCGATCTCGCGCTCGGCGAGCAGGGTCTGCTCGCAGTGCGACGGTTCGAAGATCGACAGAGCGCGATCGTCCTCGTTCGTGGCTCGCCGGGCGCAGGAAAGAGCGCCATGGCGCTCAGCCTCGCGCTCGAAGCGTCGAAGCATCGAGGCGTCGCGGTGGGCTATGCGTGTGTCGAGCTGTTGCCAACAGAGCTTCGCGCGTTGGCCGAGGGGCTCTGGGCGAGCGCTGTCCGTTTTGTGGATCGACGTTCGGCGGGCGTTGCGAGGGAGATCGTCACGCAATCGGTAGACGCCGCGAGAACACTCGAGTCGCTCGCAGAGCAGCTCGATCAACTCGTCGAGCGCTCCGCGCCGAGGGGTTCGCCAGTGCTCGTGATCGACTCTCTTCTGCGCGGCTCGGCGTTAGGCAGCGAGGCCTCTCGTGATCTCGTCGACGCGGTGTGCAAATTCGCTGTCGAGAAAGGGGCGGTTCTCATTCTCGTAGAAGAGTCGCTCGGCGGCCCCTCGCCGTGGATGTGGAGCGTCGACACGGTGATCGAGCTGTCCAACCCCATCGGCATCGACGATACCGGAGAGCGTGTGCTCACGATCCCGAAGCACCGCTTCGGTCCGTGCGACGCAGGGCCCCATCGCTGGATCTTCAATCAACGGGGCATCGAGGTGTTTCCTCGGGCCGCTGCGTATACGAGGCCGTGGGCGCCTGCCGTGGGTCCTGCGGCAACAGGTTGGCTTCTCGAGGGAGCGGGCGGCCACCGGTGGGAGATCCATGGCAGCCAGGGTGCGCAAACCGTCGCGGTCTCGGGACAGAGCGCAAACGCGGCCAAAGTACGCAGACTCGCGACGTCCCTCGTCACCGAGCGCGGAGCGAAGCGGCTGCATCTTCGATTGTTCGCCGGACGATCGACGGATACGGATGATCAGCGTTCAGTGATGCGCAGCGAGCACAGCGTCGAGCGTGAGTTCGCCCGGATCATCCACCTCATCGAAGAGACCAACGCCTCCATCCTCGTGCTGGGTGACGTCGCGCAGCTCGCTCCGTTGGATCGTGCGCTCGTCTCGCAGTGGCTCGTGTTTCTCGAAGCGATGCGCAGACGCGGCCGATTCGTCGTCGTCTACGAGACCTCGATCGAGAACCATCTCGAGAGTTCATCGCCGTTCGTGCTTCAGTCGGATCTTCTCGTTCGTGCTCCCCAGAGCACCTTGAACTTCGCCCCGAAGACCGAGGATATCAGCGACGGAACCCTCGTCACGGAAGTGCGCGGCGTCCGTTCGACGCACATGCAAGAGTTCCGGCGATAACCGCCGCATCGAAGCCTCATCGCGCGCTACCATCGCGCGCACGTATGGCGGCAAAGAAGGTCGAGACGGTGATCGTCGGCGCGGGCTCGGCAGGGGCGACCATCGCGGCGAGGCTCACCGAGGACAGCGCGCGCGAGGTGTTGCTCATCGAGGCGGGGCCCGACTACCCGGACAACGATCGGGCGCCGAGAGAGCTCTTGGACGGTGATCGCAACGCGAAGTTCACCCACGATTGGCGGCTGAAAGAGCAGCCGGTGCCGGGGCAGGTGCTCTTCGAGTTTCCTCGAGGGCGCGTGGTGGGAGGGTCGAGCGCCGTGAACACGTGCATCGCGCTGCGCGGGCAGCGGGCGGACTTCGACGAGTGGGCGTCACTGGGGCTGCGCGAGTGGGGGTGGGAGCAGTGTCTGCCCGCGTTCAAGAAGCTCGAGCGCGACATGGACGTGCAGGACGAGTGGCACGGACAGGATGGACCCATCGCGATTCGACGGCACCAAGAGAGCGAGCTCGGGCCGTGGCAGCGCGCGCTGCTCGGGAGCTGCGAGGAGCTCGGCTTCGAGCGCACACACGATTTCAACGGAGCGACCTCGCGCGGGTACGGGCTGGTTCCGATGAACAAAGTGGGCGGGGTGCGGCAGAGCGTCGCGCGCGGGTACCTGACGCCCGCTGTGCGATCGCGGCCTAATTTGCAGCTCCGCGCGAACACGACGGTGCGCAGGGTGCTCTTCGAGGGCCGCCGCGCGGTGGGAGTCGAAATCGAGCGCGAAGGGACGATCGAGCGCATCGACGCCGAGCGCGTGGTGCTCTCGGGAGGAGCGATCATGACGCCGACGCTCTTGGTTCGATCCGGCGTCGGGCCGAGAGAGCGCGTCGAGCGGCTGGGAGTCACGCTCGTCGCGGACAACCCGATGGTGGCCGCGAGGCTCTTGGATCACCCGGGCACTGTGATCTTCATCGCGACCAAGACGCAGGACAACGCGAGGTACCCGCTCATGCAGTGCATGATGCGGTGCTCGACGCGCGGAGGGCTATTTCGAGACGACGGGCAAGTGCAAGCAGGCAGCTTCTTGTGGCTACCGAAGTTCGAGGTCCCGCTGGTGTCACTGATGTTTACCCTGCAAAAGCCCAGGGGACGCGCGGGTCGCATCGAGATCACGTCCGCGGACGTCGACCATCGACCGATGCTGTACGGAAACTTTCTCGACGATCCGTGGGACCGAGGAGCGCTGCTCGACGCGCTCGAGCTGTTGTATCTGCTCGCGAACACCGGCCCGATGAAGGAGCAGACGCTGATGTTTCTCCATCCGAGACCGAGGGCTTTTGCAAAGAGAGACCGGCTCGAGACGTTCCTCGAGGGCGCCTGCGGGTCTGGATATCACCCGTGCGGGACCGTGCCGATGTCGAGCGACGATCGCAGCGCGGAGGGCGCGACGGACGGCCGCGGCCGCGTGCGCGGAACCGAAGGGCTATACGTCGCGGACGCGAGTCTTTTTCCGACGATTCCGAGCGCGAACATTCACCTGCCGACCATCATGTTGGGTGAGCGGTTCGGTGAGTGGTTGAAGGAGCGAGGATAGGCGCAGCAGGCAGTGGTGAGCGTGGCGGAACGCAGGCAGAAAGAAATTCAATGAGTCTCGCTTGACCGTGCTCATTCTCCGTGGAAGAGAGATGTGCGTCGGGCGAGTAATGGACGCTTGCACTGGAACAAAAGAACAAAAGAAGGGATCGGAAGGGCGGGCACGGTGACCACGAAGTGGAGAGATTTCCTGGGCGTCGCGCTGGGACTCGACCAGTTTGGTCGCCTCGTGATGCGCGTCATGGATCAGACTTTCCCCAGGCCGTAGCGACCATGTTCAACTCGACTTTCCAGATTGGAGTTATCCACATGCTTCGGATGATCCTACTTCTGACGCTGTCACTCGCGGTGGTTCATTGCGGACTCGAGCCGGTCACGTGCTCTTGCCACGAAGTCGACGTCGTGACGGACAACGGCACGCTACTGCGTGGAGCAACGTTACGCATCGTCGTTCCCGATCGACCACCAGGGATCGGATACCAGCAGATCATTCCAGGCCTCTTTCTGATCGGGGATTTCTCCTTCTGCCGCGTAGGTGCGGTCGCGGTCGAGGTTTCGCATCCGCAGTACCGCACGCAGAGAGTCGACATCACGATTCCCCGCAACGTCGAAGTGGGCTCTTCTGGAGCCTGCTCCGTACTGCGGCCGCCGCCCGTCGTCGTGCGCCTCGTGCCCAATCCGTAGCGATGATCACACCAACACTCCGAATGAGCTCCCTTCTCGTGCTGTCACTCGCGGTGGTTCATTGCGGTTCGGCTCCGGTGACATGTTACTGCCACGAAGTGTGGGTCGTCACGGACAACAACACTCGCATCAGCGGCACGACCCTTCGGATCGTCGTTCCCGATCGGCCACCAGGGGCTGGCTTCCAGGAGATCATTCCAGGCGCGTTCGCGATCGGCGACTTTTCTTTCTGCCGTGTGGGCACAGTGGCGATCGAGGTCTCGCATCCGCAGTACCGCACGCAGAGAGTCGACATCACGATTCCCCGCAACCTCGAACTTCTCATTACCCAGATTTGTGGTCTGCTGTGTGCGGGGCTGTGGAGAACGCGATCGGCGCACTCCTACGCATGCAACGAGTGCATGCGCATGAGCGCCGTGCGCGGCGGGGCATCACGGGCCAGAGCGCCCGGACGCCGCAGAAAGGCTCACCAAGCCCATCGCCCGAAACGCGCATCGCTTCGGCGGCCGGTCGC
>LNEO01000156.1 GCA_001465015.1 Deltaproteobacteria bacterium Ga0077539
GCGCGAGCCCGCTGCGCTCCGCACCGCAGGTGCGTTGTTGCCCGGCCCCTTGGCTCCGGGCCGAAGCTGCGCTGCTCCTTTCCCTCACAGAACTGGGGTAACCATGAGGACTCGACCTCTGGCCGTGAGGCGAGCGTAGTGCCGCTTGGGTGTTGACGCCGCTACTGATTTTCCTGCGGATGTGCATTTTCGAACCGAAATCCGGTTCCCTGCTGAGCGCCGCGTTCTGCGCGGGGCGAGGACACCCCTCGCTCACGAGCGGCGGCTCGAGGAGCGCGGCGCGAACTTCGGCGGGTCCTCTGCGAGCACTCCGTCGAGGTGCCCGTTGTCTCGCAGCCACTTCGCGTACCCGCGCAGCAGCCCGCCCTTGAACGACTGTCGGCTCTCCACTGTTCGTTCTGTGGATGTATTTGTCCCGTTCATTCGGGCCCATAGCCAAGGGCCTCGTTGTGTCCGCGAGCGCGAACTCCGTCTGCGTTACTCGTTGCTCTTCCGCGCTTCGACTTCGATGGACACAGGAGTCGATCCCCGCAGCTTCGTTGTTTCTGTCGTGCGCGATAGCGTCGGACGCCGATGCCCCATCCATCAGCGATCGCGCGCCACACGAGGAGCTGCGCGAACATTCTCTTGCTCGCGTCCATCGCTGCAGCGTGCGGCAATCCGCGAGGTCGAACCGCGACACCTGTCGCGCCGCGAGAGCGCGACGTCGCGCGCAGCGCAACGACCGCTGTGGCGGCCAACGAAATGACCCACGTCGAAGGGGGCGAGTTCTCCATGGGTCGGGACGCAAACGGCATCGTTCAACCCGGCGTGTATTGCTACTGCCTGTACTCCGTGGCGACGCGGCGCGCGGATCACCCTCGGGTCGCGTTTCGTGGAGCGCGGCCGACGATCGCCGCGGACCGGCTGCTGATGATCGTGGGGGCTGCGCGATTTGCCTGTGCTTTTCCCGCGACGCGTCGCGCGCCGACGCTCGTCCGCGTCACGCGCGACGGGGCGGACGTCACGGTGCATGGCTCGTACGACGTCGCCGCACCGTTGCACGTGGGAGACCCCACTGCAGTGTTGCTCCCCGCCCCTGCGCCCGGCGGAAGCCTGGTGCTCTCGCTCGAGGGCAGCATCCTCCGGCCCAACGACGGCCACCGCGAGCGTTGCGTGATTCCGGTGGACTGACACGCTCGAGGCCGCGCGTTCGACGGCGACCAGCGCTCGCCGGTGCCGTGCTTCGCCGCGGCGTCGCGAGCGTCATCGTTCAGCGCGTCACTTGGACCGCTTCTTCGCGACGGGCTTCTTCGCGACTGCTTTCGCGACGGGCTTCTTCGACGCCTTCGTCGCGAAGTGCTTCGCGATCGGCTCGAAGTAGAACTCGTTCCATCCGGCGCGGTATCGCTCGCCCTCTCCCTCGGGGATGTTGGAGTGGACGAGCTTCAAGCGGCACCCGTCTTTGGCTCGCTCGAAGGATAGCTCGACCACCGAGTCGAAGTCCGACGGAGCGAAGTCCGTCGTGCGCCACGACAGCTTCACGCGCTTTCCGGGTTCGACTGCGAGCACCCAGCCATGGATGTACCCGTCCCACGCGTGATGGTGGGTGCCGACCCGCGGCTCGATCCTCGCGGCAGCCCCCGTAAAGGCAGCGTGCCCCTTCGAGCGCATCCACGCGCCGAAGACAGCGTCGGGCGTCGCGGGAATCGCAGCGGTGAGTTCGAGTTCGTCCAGCGCCATTGGCTTGTTCGTCGCCTCCGATCGGAACTCGAGCACGCCCCGAGCGTGACTCTCCAGTTGTCGACGGATTTCTCCGCGCGCGGCGCGCGGGCGTTACGCGGTCGCGCTTCGAGACGGCGCGGCGACGGCGACGAGCAGCACCTGGTCGTCGAAAAAGCCCTCGAGCTTGTAGCCGAGCTCCCAGATCTCTCGGAGCGGAGCGTACGGGTTGGGACGTTTCTCGCGCGGATACTGCTCCCACGCGAGCGCGCGCTCGACGTCCTCGGCGGCGGCGTCGGCCACGGCGACCGCGCGTTCTTCTGCGGAATTTCGCGGCGTGTATCGCGAGTACCGGTTCGTCAACGCGCGACCCGCAGAGCCTGCGCGCCGCGCGAGCGCGTCGGCGAGCGCATAGTTCAGGTGCTTGGTGTATGACTGGATCGGCGCGGGCACCCGCTTGCGGAGCATGCGACCAGGACGCTCGTCCACCATCGTGCGAGGAACGGGGCCCGGCAGCACACACCACACGATCCGCGCCGGCGCAGGGTCGGCGGTGCTGCGATGAAACGCTTCGAGCGCGAGCGCCTCCACCGTCGCGACTCCGTCGGAGTCGCACGCGAGGGTGACTGCGGCCTCGATCGTCGCGGGCTCGCTGGCGAGCGGACAATCCGTCGCGTGACCGACGATCTGCGCGCCTTCGCCACACCGTCGGCAACGCGCGCCGTCGAGCACCTGCCTGCGCGCATCCACGAGCCAGTCCATCGGAAGCAGCCCTCTCGTGGCGAGGGACTCCCACGCGGAAGCCGGATCATCGACGGATTCGACCGCGTCCCACGCGGACTCGAGGTTGCGGCGCGTCGGGGCAAACACGCGCTCGACGAACGCAGGAATCTCCAAGTTGATCGGCCGTGCGAGCTCCTCTGCGGGTCGTCGTTTGGCCATCGAACGTCCAAAGGGTACCGCATCGCGTAGACGGTGCTGCGAGAGCAATGCTCCCGACGCGATCGGTTCGCACCCGACGCGGTTGCCGCCACGGCGTCTGCGATTGCGCCGCCTCGAACACCGACGCTCTTCGTACTTCGAGCGAACGAGCAGCGTGGGACCGCGCGACGCTCGCGAGACTCGTCGCTTTTGGCGCGGCGAGAAATCGACTGCTACAGCAAAGATGAGCGCGCTCGGTCCGTACCACTCCAAACGGGACGCCTACGATCGGCGACGCCCGAGCGATCGTTCAAGGTCGTTACACAGCCACTCCGCCCCAACGAGGATCCCCATCATGCGAATCGCGCTCGTAGGACTCACGGTCATTTCGCTGGTCGGATGCCGTCCAGTGTCGCAGGCAGCGCTCGTTCCCGCGGTGTTGATCGGCGTGCTCGCCGACGATGACTCCGAGAGCGAAGAGACCACCGCGAATCCCGTGATCGTGGTGACGCCCCCGGCGCGATGCGAGCCGACCACTGGAATGGGTTGCCCACCTCCGCCGACAGTGACTTGCCTGACCCGAGGTCGCTTCGCCGCAGGAAGCACGACGACGCTGCGCGCGTCCGCCACAGGCCAGGACGTTCGCGTTCGATGGAGCGTCGCGAGAGCGCCAGCTCCACACGGGTATTCGTTTGCGACGCGACCCAATGGCCGACGCAACTCCGAGATCGAGCCTGTAGCCGCAGAGGGAAACGAGATTCAGTTCACCGGCGTGATCGTCGGCGAGTACGCCATCCGAGCGCAGGCCGTCGACAGCTTCGGTCGCACCGCCGAGTGCGAGTCGACCCTCACGATGGCCTCCCACGGACTGCGCGTCGAGCTCTCGTGGGACACCGCTGGGACCGACGTCGATCTGCACATGATCTCCGAGCAGTCGCCGCGCTGGTTCACGGACAAAGATTGCTACTACGCGGCGCGCCAACCAGACGCGCGAGAGCCCGACCCGCTGCGCCGTCGTTGGCTCGACACCGACGACGTCGACGGGCACGGCCCCGAGAACATTCGCATCGACGCTCCCGATCCCGCGCAGACCTATCGGATCGGCGTGCACTACTACTCGTCGCACAACCACAATCAACGCACGACGCCCACCGTGCTCGTGTACTGCGGCGAGACGCTGCGCGGACGCTTCTCGCGACCGATGACGGGCACGACCGACTCGATGCAAAACGACTTCTGGGAGGTCGCGTCGGTGCGCTTCGACGGGGACGGTGACTGCTCACTCGCAGCACTTAATCGAAGCACCACGCGGTCGAGCATCGCGAATCAACGCTGAGCGCCTGATCGCGGTCGATCTCGTGTTCAGCGGCGGCCTTCCCGGCGACGCAGCGCGAGCGTGGCGCCGAGCGCGAGCGCAGCAGCGAGCGTCGCAGCGAGCGTCGCACGGGTCGCTGCGGTGCCGCCGGACCCGATCGCGCACGACGCGCAGCCCCGGCGCGAAGGGTCGAAACCAGGCGGAGGTGGCGCACTGCAATACACCGCGCGTCCGACGGTGGCTCCACCTCCCTCGCAGCGCTGACTCCACCCACGCCGTGTCATGGCCTGCGCGCACTCCGCGTCGACCGTACCGCGCAAACGGTCGCACTCGCCGCACTCGATCCCTTCGGTCCGTTGGCGCTGGACGGTGCACGTGTCGACATAGCCCGCGCTCGGCGGGACGTCAGCGTGCGCAGACCCAGCAGCGAAGAAGAGAGCGAGCGTGAGCGGGGCGGTTCGCATCGGCCCGGCGAAGTGTCTCGCGGCCGCACCATCCCCTCACGCGCGGTCATTCACCGTCACCCCGCCGCGCTCGCGGCAACGACTCTCAGAACGCGCCAGAGATCGTCAGACCCATCGGCAGCTGTCCGCCACCTGCTCCTGGGGAGAGCATGACTCCGGTCGGCGCGTAGCTCGCGCGCTGAGTCGGCATCCGGCGTCGCGCAGACGGGGCAGCGGCGGGAGTCCCCGGTGCCGCGGGAGCGGTCCCCGCGCCCTCGGGTTGCTGCTGCTGTTGCTGCAGCTGGCGTTGCCGCGCCTCGTGCCAGTAGTTGTCCGTGCTGCGCGTGACGAGCGCGCCGAGCAACGCGCCGAGGCCCGCGCCCACGATGCCTCCCCAACCAAACGCATAGTCGAATCCGTTCGACGTCGTCGCGAACAGGCCAGCAGACAACCCGATGACGGTGTATCCGCCGAGGGCCGCGAGGTTGATCCAGCCCATACGATCGGCGCTCACGTTGACGAACGGAGCCGTCGCCGCGCCGAGGGCTCCTCCGCCGACGAGCCCGCCCAGGAGCAGTCCGCCGATGATGTAGCCAGCGCCCGACGCTGACATCGGCTGGCGCGCTCCGCCGACGCCCAGAAACACGTGCGACGCGGCAAGGGTCGCCCAGCCCGTGATGGACCCGATGTACGACATCTTGCTGCCGAGCGGCCGTGCGAGGGCGGCGACCAACGCGCCGGCGCCAGTTCCGAGCGCGGTTCCTCCGGCGAGCAGCCCGAAGACCGCCTCCGCCGAGCCGAGCGCACCGCCGCTTCCAGCGAGGATCGCGATGCTCGCGCCGATTCCCAAGCCCACACCGGAGCCGTAGTTCACCGCGATCGCCTGCCCCATCGTCACGCCGTTGAGCGATCCGAGGATCGATCCAACGATGCCCACGCCGGTTCCGAGGAGAAACCCGCCAGCGATGATCGCGGGATCAGGGCGCCCGGCGGTCGCCGCCAACGCGATGAACGTGCCGATCGTTCCTCCGAACAGCGCCTGACCGGTGACGAGCTGGACGCGCGCGCCCACCGAGATCGGGTCCGGTCCGTACACGAGGTTGTACTGCGGAATCGGCGCGAGAAAGCTCGTCCCGTTTGCGTCCTGCATGGTGACCGTTCCCGCCGACTGCACTTGGACCGTTGCGGGCTGTACGGCGCGCGTCTGCGCGTGCTGCTCCGCGTTGCGACGCATGTCGGCTGCGGTCGGGTGAGTCGGACACAGCTCGAGGACGCGGCCGAACAGCACCCCCGCCCCCGCGTCGTCACCGGACGCAAGGCGGTTCATCGCCTCGTTGTAGAGCGCGTCTGCCGAAGGCGGACAGGCCGCGGCCGGGACCTGAACGGGAGCGAGCACTCCGCTCTGCGCGCCAGCTTGAGCGTCCGTGGATGAGCCGATCGTGACGGAGCCCTGAACGCTCGCCCCGCCGCCGCCGGGTGGCGGTGGAGGGACGGGCGATGCTTGGGCCGAAACGATCGTGGGGACGGACAATGTCACGAGAGCTGCGAGGACTGTACGCATGGTGGGCGACGACAACCCAAGAAGTGTGCCACGTCAACCACCGCTCGAGAGAGGCTGTGATTGGGCGGTTTTTTCCTGAGGATTCCTGCGCAATGCCCCGCGGCCGTCGCACGCGTGCGACGCGCGAGGCGGCGGCGCCCCGTGGCAATTCGGTCACAGTCGACTGTGAAGCCCACCGAGGTGGATCCGATTGACACGGGTCCCGAGCGACACAGCGGCGCGGTTCTGTAGAGCCAGCGAGCGACTACGATGCTCGACGCATGGCAGCAGACCTCAGCACGTGGTTGTCGTTGTTCCTCCCAGGCGCGATCGCTGCGAGCTACGTCGATTTCGGCGCCCTCTCCAAGATCTTTCCGTCGCGGTCCGCGGCGCTCGATGACGAAGCGGCGCTCGCGGTTCATCGCATCGTCGCAGAGGTCGCGTTTCTCGCGATCGCAGCGGACGCGACGACCGGCGATCGTCTTCGACGAAATCGACGCTTCGGCGCGCGTCACGCCTTCGATGGCCTATCGTCTCCGCATCGAGTCCGATGAGCGCCAACGATGACCTCCGAGAACTCTCTGCCGCCGAGACAACGGCGCTGATCAGAGCGCGCAAGCTCTCGCCGCTGGAAGTGATCGACGCTGCGATCGCCCGGGCCGAAGCCGCACGCTCGCTGAACGCTTTGGTCACAGAGACCTTCGAGCGAGCCCGAGCGCGCGCGCGCGTGAGCTCTCTCGACACATCGCTCCCGTTCGCGGGGGTCCCATTCGCGATCAAAGACCTCGCGCACGTCGCTGGCGTGCCGACCGCGTGGGGTTCGCGCGGGGCGAACGGCTTCGTGCCGAACAAGAGCGAGGCGTTCGTCGTGAAGCTCGAGTCGCTCGGATTCGTGAGTCTCGGCAAGAGCGCGACCCCCGAGTTCGGCCTCACGGGAACGACCGAGCCGCTCAGGGGCGAGGCGTGTCGCAACCCGTGGGATCCCACGCGCTCGGTGGGAGGCTCTTCGGGCGGGGCGGCGTGCCTCGTCGCCGCCGGTGTCTTGCCCATCGCCCACGCGAGCGACGGCGGCGGATCGATCCGGATTCCCTCTGCGTGCGCCGGGCTCGTGGGGTTGAAGCCGACCCGAGGCATCATCGACATCGAGGGATCGAACCTGCTCCCGGTGAACATCGGGGTGAACGGAGTGGTCACGAGGACGGTGTCCGACCAGGCGGCGTTCTACGACGCGATCGGGCTCGCGCCATCGAAGGGCAAGCGCGCGACAGGACCGTTGAGAGTCGGCGTGTTCACCACGTCGACCAGCGCGCGGCCGATCACGCGCGAGGTGCGCGCCTCGGTCCTCGCGGCGGCGAAGCTCTGCGACTCGCTAGGGCATCGCGTCGAGGAGATCGCGTGCCCGTTCGCTGCGCAGGATGTCGAGGACTTTCTGGCGTACTGGGCGTTTCTCGCGTGGATCCAGCTGCGGACGGCGCCCCTGATCTTCTCGCGCGAGTTCGACACTTCGAAGGCGGAGCCGTGGACGAGCGGAATGTCCGAGCGATTCGCGAAGCAGAAGCTCACGGTGCTTCGGGCGATCCGCCGACTGCGAGGGTTTGGTCGTCGTTACGCCGAAGCGATGCAGGGATTCGACGTGATCGTGAGCATGGTGACCGCGGACGTGCCGCCGAAGCTGGGCTACCTCGCGCCAGACATCGATTTCGACACACACCTCGAGCGCCTCCGCGCGTGGCTCCCCGTGACGGGGCTGTGGAACGCTGCAGGAGCTCCAGCGATCACGCTCCCGCTCGGGCGCAGCGTCGAGGGACTGCCGATCGGCATTCACTTCGGCGCGAGGCCTGGCGACGATCGATTTCTGCTCGAGCTCGCCGCCACCCTCGAGGAGGCTGCGCCCTGGCCCCGCATGGCGCCGACCGAGCGCTGGCGGTCGTGAGTTCACCGACGGAGCTCGGACACACGTCAATGCGCGACGCGTGTCGAGCTCGAGAGCGTACGCAGCGCTCGCCGCGTGGCTGAGCCACGGACAATCGAGGTTGCGCGCGAGCCTGACCCGCGAAGATACTGGGTGAAGTGCGCTCAGTAGACGAACCAACGCGCCCCCTGTCGGCCGACGCGGGCAGCGTAGAGCCGGAGACGGACGCGCTTCCGCGGATCGAAGAGCTGCCGATCGCGACGCTGAACGTCGAGGGCGCGTCTTCGTCGAACAGCGCCGTCGATCTGCGCTCGCTCGGCTTGCTCGGAGAGGGGGGAATGAGCCTTGTGTGGCTCGCGCGACAGCGCTCGCTCGCCCGCAAAGTAGCGGTCAAGATCGCAAGAGGGAGCGCCGACGCTCGAGCACAGCAGTCGCAGCTCGTTCGCGAAGCGGTCATCACGGGGATGCTCGAGCACCCGAACATTCCGCCGATTCACGTGTTGGGCCGCGATCAAGACGGCCGCCCGGTGCTGGTGATGAAGCACATCGACGGCGTGAGCTGGGCGCGCGTCCTCGATGAATCCGATCACCCGCTGCGTGAGCAGAGCCCGCTGTTTGCGGGGATCGACCCGCTGACGGCGAACCTCGAAGTGCTCTCGCAGGTCTGCAACGCGCTCGACTTCGCGCACTCGCACGGAATCATTCACCGCGACGTCAAACCCGCCAACGTGATGCTCGGCCGCTTCGGAGAAGTCTACCTCATCGATTGGGGCGTCGCGTTCAACCGAGCGTGGCACCGAGAAGGCGACCCGATCGAGCTCCGTGGAACCGCTTCGTACGTCGCGCCGGAGATGGTCACAGGAGAGCGTCCCGACGCGCGTACAGACGTCTACCTGCTCGGCGCCACGCTGCACGAGCTGCTCACCGGCGCGCCTCCGCACGAAGCGCAGACGTTGAGCACGACGCTCGCGAACGCATTCGAGTCGGCGCCGTACGAGTACGCGCCTTCGGTCGCGCCTGACCTCGCAGCGCTCTGCCGCCGCGCGATGGCGCGGACCCGAGAAGAGCGCCCCGCCAGCGTTCGGGAGTTTCGCCAGAGCCTGCGCACGCATCTGTCGCATCGGTCGTCGTTTGCGCTCTGCGCCGAGGCTGATCGCCGAGCGAGCGAGCTCTTCTCGACGCTGCGCGGGGCAGAGGCGAGCGTCGAAGACGTCTCGCGACTGCAAAACGAGTGTCGCTTCGGCTATCAGCAAGCGCTGCGCGAGTGGCCAGCAAACCCCTCGGCGCGCGAGGGGCTCAGCGCGGTGCTCCGCGCGCTGTGCGAGCACGCGATCGCCGTCGAAGACGTTCGTGGGGCGCGCGCGCTGCTCTCGGAGCTCGGCGACGACGCGGCCCTCGAAGCGAAGCTCGCGGCCCTCGACGAACAGCTCGCCAGGCGCGCCGAGCTCGCGAGAAAGGCGCGGGAGGCCGAAGAGGCGATGGACGTCGAGCGTGCGGCCAGAGAGCGCACGCTCGTGCTGGGAGCCATGTTGATTCTCGCGCTCGGCGTGATGGTGTGGCGACGGATCTCTCCCGTGGACGCGCTCGATCCTCGCGCCCGAAGCGTCTCGCTTCTGGGCGTATGGGCCGGGGTTTCGGTCACGTTCGCGGCGTTGACGGCGATCGTCTGGAGGCGGCTCTCGTCGTCGATCGTCAATCGCCGAATGGTCGCGTTGTGCGGCGCGATGCTGCTGTCTGTGCTCGCACATCGCATCACCGGACTGTCGCTTCGCTCGCCAGCATCCGTGTCGATGACAGGCGATTTGTCCGTGGCGATCATGACAGCCCTCGCGCTGGGAGCACTCGTCGTCCGAGGAATGCTCTGGATGGCGCTCCCGCCAGCGCTCGGGCTGGTCGCGATCTGCGCTGTTCCAGCGCGCGCGGGGCTGTGGTTCAACGTGGCGATGTCCGCGTTTGTCTTCATCGCCATCTGGCAACTTCGCGGTCCAAGACCAGCGGACGCCGGGCCTCGAGCGAAACCTGCCGATCGAACGGGCTCGTGACACGCCGACGTCGTGTATCATCCCGGAAGGAGCTGAGCAGAGGGAGTGGCAGGCATGGTCGAACGCAAACGCAGTTCGGGCGACGGAGTTATCTTCGAAGAGGGCAAGAACGCAGCGTGGATGTGCGCTGTCGGTGGGACCGGTTGTCTTATGGTCTTTCGTGGGCAGATCACCGAACCCGTGCTGCGGGAAGTGCTCGCGTGGCACGAGCAGGTCTTTCCCAACGGGACAGAGTGGGGCGCGTCGGACCTGCTCGAGGTCTCCAGCGTCGATACCGCGGCGCGCGAGCTCGTCACGACCTGGTCGCAGGGGCGAGCGGCGCGCGGGCGGACGCTGCTGTTGTTTCGCTCGCGGCTGCTCGAGATGAGCGTGCAACTGTACAAGCTCTTTACCAAGAGCGAGATCGATGCCTACTCGGACCCTGCGCGGTACGACGAAGCCGTACGCAAGCTCGCGCCCCGATACGCCCGGTGCGCGTTCGACAGTCGACGCTGAAGGGGGCCAACGCAGCAGCGGCGCGCGGCGCGGGGCCGATCGCGCCTCGCGAAAGGGGGGACGCGAGCGCTCGCGCTGCGCATCGGCGTACACTCCCGCGCGATGACTGACCACCGTCGGATGCTCGTCGTTCTTCCTTCGACAGGAATTTCTCTGACCGATGGAGAGATCGACGAGCTCGTGAAGCGCACGCTCGAGATCGGCGAGCGGACGGCGGCGGACAAGGCGCGCGCCGTGGCGGACCTCACGATCGCAGGCAAGATCCGAGGACCCGTATGTTCCGGACTTCTACGTGTCGTTCGCGAGATTTCACTCGCACCTTCTCGACGAAAAGCGCGCTGAATTCGTCCGGCTCGCCGCGGTGCTCGGCGCGCGATCGATTCGCCTCGTTCAGTCCGAAGACGAGCGAAGAGTCGTCGGCGCCCAAGCCGGCGTCAACGGAACCAACATCGCAGACGTCGGACTCGGCGCCGCGAAGCACAAGCGAAGCGCGGCGAGCTTCGACCTATCTGCGACGTTCGAACGCCCCTCGAGCCGTCCGACTCTGCCAAAGAATCTTCACTGGATTGCTCACGAACCGCTGTGGCAAGCGATGGCCGAAGCGCGACTACACCATGGAGCGTCGTCGTTTGCCGCTTCGTTTACGTACGATCAGGACTTCGGCGTCGACGCCGCGGCGCAGCTCGCGATCGAAGGCGTCGGACTGAAGGCGGGCGGCAAGATCATGCACACGCAGTCGAGTTCTGGCCACGACACCGCGACCGCTGAGCAGGGAACCGGATTTGGGCGCGACAGCCCTGGTATTCGTGAGGGAACAACGCGGACGCTCGCTCGCCTCACAGCCAGAGGTCGAGCCCTCATCGTCACCCCAGTGCTCTGAGGGAAAGGAGCAGCGCAGCTTCGGCCCGGAGCCAAGGGGCCGGGCAACAACGCACCTACGGTGCGGAGCGCAGCGGGCTCGCGCCCGCAGCTACTC
>LNEO01000157.1 GCA_001465015.1 Deltaproteobacteria bacterium Ga0077539
CTTGTGCCCTGGATGGCACGTTCAGCTCCCTCCGATCGCCGAGCATTTTCTCACGCCGTTGCCTCGGGAGCTCCGGCTAGTTTTCGGCGCCTATGCCCCGTTTGCCGCCTCCTGGGCGCGCGGCGCATTCGGCGACTCGTCTCCAGCGTCGCACATGACCGCTCCCCCTTTGGTTGGCGACACGCTCGCTCGCTGTCTCGGGTTACTCTCCAGCAACGAGATCGCGGCGGTTATGCACCCATCGGACTTCGCTTGACTGTCAGCAAATTTCCTAACAATCCAGCGAAATCCGCCGCGGGATTGCCATCCGACTCTGCGAAGAGTCTACAAGACAACGCCGCTTCTAACGTCACCGCGGTAGCCACTTTCGATGACGTCTACCGCGGCGCTCACCTCAGGACTGTCACTCTCTGGAAGCACCAACTCGAGGTGGACGATGAGGTCCGTCGCAGGGCGGCTCTTTCCGGCTGGGAGGCCTTTTCCGCGGACACGGAGGCGCGCGCCGGCCTTTGTCCTCGAGGGAACAGTCACCATCACGTCCCCTTCGGCCGTCGGAACACGGACCTTCGCCCCCTTGTACGCCTCGCCGAGCGTGATCGGAATTCGCACGTGGAGCTCTCCCGACTCTTCGAGCCAGAAGCGCTCGTGAGGCTTCACGCGGAGATTGAGCAGAAGATCTCCGCTCGCACCGTTGCCAGAGCTCGGCGGCAGCCCCTTGCCAGCGACGCGAATGCGCGCGCCGTCCCGCGCGCCAGGCGGGATCCGCACGGTCATTTCAGAGCCGTTGACGTTGATCGGGACCTCGGCGCCCCGAACCGCCTGCGCGAACTCGATCGAGAGCTCGCCCTCGAGGTCGCGTCCCCTCATCGGAACGCCGCCCCTCACGCCGGAGAACGGGCCCGCCGCCCCGCCCATATTCGTGAAGAACCGGTCGAAGATCGAGCCGAAATCAACGGGCTGGTTGGGGTCGCCGCCGCCAAACAGATCCTCGAGGCTCGGCCCACCAGAGCCGCCGCCGCCTTGCTGCCAGCGCATGTACTGCCGCGCGCGATCGGGGTCGAAGCCCTCGCGCAGGGCCACCTCGCCAAACTCGTCGTAGAGGGCGCGCTTCTTGGGGTCGCTGAGCACTTCGTACGCGCGGTTGATGCGCTTGAACTTGTCCTCGGCGGCCTTGTTGTCCGGGTTGCGATCCGGGTGAAATTTCATCGCGAGCGCGCGATACGCCTTCTTGATCTCGTCGGGGTTCGCGCCGCGCGCGACGCCCAGCTCTGCGTAGAAGTCTGATGACGCGACCATGGCCGGTCTAAGCTAAGCGCCTGCGGGCTCGGCGTCGATGGGTTCGATGCATGGCCCGTGCGCTGTCGGTCACCGAGCGCCCCCGCCGTTCACCCTCGTTCTGCGACCGATTGCCGCGGGGGCGCTTGCGCCTGTCAGCGAGCGAGTGTACCGCCCGGTTCGTGAGCGACACGGTCATCGAAGCGCGGAACCTCCCCCGCCACATCGCGATCATCATGGACGGCAACGGGCGCTGGGCCGAGCAGCGAGGGCTCCCACGCACCGAAGGCCACAGGCGCGGCAGCGACGCGGTTCGACGCGTCGTCAGAGCGGCGCGACGGCTCGGCGTCGAGGCGCTCACGCTGTTCGCGTTCTCCGAGCAGAACTGGGCGCGGCCGCGGCTCGAAGTGCAGCTGCTCATGAGCCTCTTGCGCGAGTTTCTCGTGAGCGAGCGAGGAGAGATCTTGGACAACGGCATTCGCCTGCGCGCGATCGGCGACCTCGCGAGGCTGCCGCCCGAGGTGCGCGGCGTGCTCGACCCGCTCGCAAACGACTCGGCGACCAACGGCGCGATGACACTCACCCTCGCGCTGTCCTACGGCGGCCGCGAAGAGATCGCGGACGCCGCGAGAGATCTCGCGCGCGCGGTGGCCGCAGGGCAGCTCGACCCCGAGGCGATCACGCCCGAGCTCTTGCAGTCTCGGATCGCGTCGGTGGCCGTCGGCGAGCCGGACCTGCTCGTGCGCACCGGCGGCGAGCTGCGGATCTCGAACTTTTTGCTCTGGGGAGCGGCCTACTCGGAGCTTCATTTTACCCCGAAATTGTGGCCGGATTTCGACGCAGATGACCTGTATCGCGCGGTGGGCGCGTACCAGTCTCGCGAGC
Source organism: Deltaproteobacteria bacterium Ga0077539 (assembly GCA_001465015.1). GTDB lineage: Bacteria > Myxococcota_A > Polyangia > Polyangiales. Next base: position 2,161 of record LNEO01000157.1, read on the forward strand.
GGCGCTTCGGGCTCACGGGCGCGCAAGTGAAGATGCTTCGCGCGAGCCCTTCGGACACTTCGGAGAACGACTCGACGATCGCGCCGCGCGCAGCGCAGGGGTTGGCACAGGGAGCTCGATGAGCAACCTCGGCTCGCGGCTGTTGACCGCGGCGGTCGCGGCGCCGCTGCTGCTGGGGCTCCTGTATTTTCTCCCGTGGTTCGCGTGGGGCGGGTTCGTCGCGCTGGCGCTCACCATCGCGTGCCTCGAGTTCTTCGCGATGACGCACCCCGAAGACCGCGCGGCGCGCTGGGTCGGGACGGGGTTTACGCTCGGGCTCTACGCGCTGCTCACGGTGTCGGACTTCGGCGCGCGCGGGGCGCTGGGCTGGGTGCTGATCGCGCTGTGCGTGGGCGTTCCGCTGGCGCTTTTGTACACGTTGTTTCGACCGCTCGATCAGAAGACCGCGATGCTGCGCATGGCGTCGCTCGCGCTCGCGCCGATGTACCTGGGCGTCGGGTTCGCGACCAACACGCTGCTCGCGCGCGTGCACGACGAGATGAGCTCGCGCCGCATCGGCGCCGGCTTCGTCGTGTTCTCGCTCATGGTGGCCTGGCTGAGCGACACGGGCGGCTACTTCGCCGGCAAGGGCATCGGCGGCCCCAAGCTCTATTCGTCGATCTCGCCGAACAAGACCTGGGCCGGCGCGATCGGCGGCCTCGGAGGAAGCGTCGTCGGAGCGCTGCTCGCGCACTTCTGGTTCCTGCCCGAGCTTCCGTTGGGCCGCGGCATCGCGGCGGCCTTGATCGCGGGCGCCCTCGGACAGCTCGGCGATCTCTGCGAATCGCTCATGAAGCGCTCGGTCGGCGTGAAGGACTCAGGAGGCATCCTCCCGGGCCACGGGGGCATGCTCGATCGCGTCGACGCGCTGCTGTTCGTTTCGGCGACGCTCTACGCGATGCAGCGCGCGGGGTGGTTGATTCCGTGAGCGAGCGCGGGGGCCGAACACCCTTCGGTCGGACGCGTTCGTCAGCGAACAATCGCTCGCGAGCCGAGAATTTACGCGGTGTGTCGCGAACAATCGCGCGCGAATTGACGCATCAACGTGCTTGAAAGCGCGGGCGTGGTGGGGATAGATCGCGCGCGGACTCAGCGAACGGCGAAGCGAACGACAGGGGCCAGCAAGTCCCGCGCGAGCTAAGCTGCCTCGAGCGCCGAAAGGGCATAGCGGAGAGCATGTCGAACAAGTACGAGTTCTTCCACGTTATCCAGAACTACCTGAAGGGTGCGGCGAAGGCGGTCGGCCTCGATCCGACGGTCGAGCACCTCTTGTCGCAGCCGAAGAACGAGCTGATCGTGAACTTCCCCGTGCGCATGGACAGCGGCGAGGTTCGGCTCTTCAAGGGCTACCGCATTCAGCACAACAACATCCTCGGGGCCTACAAGGGCGGCATCCGCTACCACGAGTCGGTGACGCTCGATGACGTCAAGGCGCTGGCCGCCATGATGACGTGGAAGTGTTCGCTGATGAAGCTGCCGTTCGGCGGCGGAAAAGGCGGGATCAAGGTCAACCCGCGCGAGCACTCGAGCGCGGAGCTTCAGCGCATCACGCGTCGCTTCACCCACGCGCTCGGCGGCAACATCGGGCCCGAGTACGACATTCCCGCGCCCGACGTGGGGACCAACAGCCAGACGATGTCCTGGATGATGGACACGTACATGAACACCGTCGGCCACGTGAACAAGCAGGCCTCGCGCGGCGTGGTCACTGGCAAGCCTGTCGCCTCCGGCGGAACGCTGGGTCGCGAGAAGGCCACCGGTCAGGGAGTAGTCCACTGCATCACAGAGTGGGCCAAGGACAGCCGCTTCAACCTCGAGGGCTGCACGTACACCGTGCAGGGCTTCGGCAACGTGGGTTCGAACGCGGCGATGATCCTGTCGAAGTTCGGCGCGAGCCTGATCGCCGTCGGCGATCACACGGGCTACCTGTACAACCCCGAGGGGTTCAACGAGCACAAGCTCACGGAGTGGGTTCGCGAGAACAAGGGCGTCGCTGGCTATCCGTCGGGCAAGTCGATCACGCGCGAGGAGTTCTTCGCGGTGAAGAACGACATCTTCATCCCCGCGGCGCTCGAAGCGCAGATCGGCGAGGCCGAGGCCAAGTCGATGCAGACGCGCTGCGTGGTCGAAGGCGCCAACGGTCCGTGCACGCCCGAGGGCGAGAAGATCCTGCTCGACAAGGGCGTGGTGATCATCCCCGACATCCTCGCCAACGCCGGCGGCGTGACGGTCTCGTACTACGAGTGGGTGCAGAACAAGCGCTCGGAGAGCTGGGACCTCGAAGAGGTCGACGCGCGCTTGGACAAGCAGATGAAGGCCGTCTACCAAGAGGTGCAGCACCTCGCGCGGCAGAAGGACATCGACATGCGCACGGCAGCGTACGGGCTGTCGCTCAAGCGCATCGAGACCGTCTACCACGAGCGCGACATCTTCCCGTAAGCGCGTCGGGAGGGGGTGAGCGTTTGCAACGTCGACGCCGAGCACAGCCGGGCGTAGACAGATCGGCAACGCTGCAGCCCCAGTGATGGTTGATAACTGGGGCCGAGGCCCTGCCACAGCATCCGGCATGCGGCTCCGCACCGGGCGGTTGGAGTGACTGCAAGTCCGCAGCTTGCACGCTCGCCGCTGCTCACTGCTCGCGCAGCGCGGAGCTACCGCGAAAACATGAGCGGAAACGTCATCGACACCGCGCGCGCGCGAAACTCAGCGACGACGCCACCGACGGTCACGGGCGCGGTCCGCACCGTGTCGACCGAATAGAACGCGAACTCGCCGCTTCTCGGCGGCGAGTCGTGCGGGTATCGCGAGAGAATCGCCGGAGGAATCGTCGCCGTGCCCGACCGACCGTCGACGACACAGTGGGTCAGAATTCTATCTCTCTCGGGGATGCGAGAGAGTCCATCGAGCCGAATCAACACCTGCTCGTCCGTCGGTACGAAGCGAATGGTGAGCGGCGTACTCACGCTCACGACCAACACCTCTGCCCGCGGCGCGCGCAGCGGGCTCAGGTACGTCGTAGGCTCTGGCCACGTCGCCATCACTCGAAACGGCGCCAACGTCGCCGTGCCAGTGAAGCTAAGCTCGACCCGCGTTTCCGGTCCGAGTCCTTCGAAGTTCTCGACGCTGCGGTAGCGGTTAGGCATGAGTTCAGCGAGCGGCAAGTCGCTTGTAACTGCCCTCACTCGTCCCGAGCCCAGAGTTCGCCTCGCGCCGTCGACGACGATCGTCGAACGGCACCGGCCTCCAGGGACGGCTACCGTCAGATCGTCGCGAATGTCCGTGTACACCACGGCGGATACGAACCAATACGGACGCGCAAAGTCGTCGCTCCGACTCGGATTCGAGTCCATCGCATACGCGAAAAGGTCCGCAAGCTCGGTGGGACTGGTCGCTCCGTCAGGAATCGATGCGTCCCCGCGATCGACCGGAACATCGATCGGTCGATCCTCGACGACATCGACGGTGTCCGGGACGATCACGTCGGACATCGAGTCCGGCGCGACTACCGGAACGTCCTGACGATCAGCGTCAGCCGCTGCCTCCCTCGCCGCGTCGGACGCTGGCATCACAACGTTTCCGCAGGCGCAGGCGCTCGAGAGAAGCCACGCGAGATGCTTCGATCGTCCAACGCTCATGGACAAACGCCTCCGTCGCAAATCCCGTTTCTGCAGGTGAACCCGGGAAGGCAGCAGCGCTCGCCAGATCCGCCGCAGGGTCCGCCGCACCGCCCGTCGGACTCGCAAGCGTTGCCGTTGCTGCAAGGTGCGCCGCTCGTGCAGCAAAGCTGATTCTCTCCACCGCACGGCTGGCACACGGGCGTACCGGTGGGGTTGCACGCCAGCGTGGGACTGTTGCACGTGAAACCCGATCCCGAATTGCAGCAGACCTGGTTCGAGCCGCCACACGGTTGGCAGGTGATCTGATCGCCACGCGGATCGCAGCCGAGCCCCATCGCGCAGAACGGCCCGGTCGCCGTCGGGCAGCACTGGATGCTCTGCGTTCCGCATGGGGCACAGCGATTCGTCGTGGGATCGCAAGCGTTGAGCCCAGTACACGCGCCGCCGGGACAACAAGGCTGCCCCGGCAGACCGCACGCCACGCGACACACCCCTGCGTTGCAGGTGTTGCCTCCGCGACAAGTCGTGCCTCCACAACACGGCTCGTTCAATCCGCCGCAGGCCGTGCACTGTGTCCCGCTACATTGCGAAAGCGCGTCGCAGCGAGGGCCCGTCGGACAACAAGCACTCCCGTTGGAGCCGCACGGAGCACACACGCCGATCGGGCCGGTGATGAAGCAGTCTTGTCGCCCGAAGATCTGCGAGCAATCCGAGGTCATGCCGCAAACTGCCGGCGGACGACACACCGAGGCTCCGCCGCTCGTGGGTGTGGGCCCGCACTGCGCCGCGACGACCGTTGAAACTCGGGCCACAGTCAGCGTCGCGGCGCAACATTGCGCCGCGCTCGCGCAGACTCCGCCAATCGGCCTGCAACAGCGCAGCGTTGCGGCGTTGGGCCCAGCGCAAGTCTCTCCAGCGGTGCAGCACGGCGATCGCTGGACGCCGAAACTCACCCCCGTTTGTACCGCCTGAGCGAAGGACACCTGTGCGATTCCCGCGGGCACCACCTGGGTCTGGATTGCGATTCGCCCTTCGACCTCGACCCCAGGAGCGACGGGGCACGATGAACCCGAGTTCGCGCATCGTTCGCACAATCCGTTGCGGAGCGTCGTCGGCTCCGGGAGAGACGTCACTCGATCGTAGAGAGAACAGCGATAGGAGCTGTTCGCGTCGGAGGACGCACGACAGCGCAGCATGTTCGGCAAGAATGTTGGTGGCGTCGCAGGAGAAAAGTCCGCGACCGGCGCGCCGCTTCCATCGACGAGGCACCCCCGCCGACAGCGCCCCTGCCAGCACCGAAGACCGTCTGCGCACGGCGCGCACACGGCGCGGGCGCGCGTCGAAGACCCGTTGGTGAGCACCGCCTCGTCCCAATCGCCGTCGCAAGCCTCGGTGTCGAGCCGCGGCGCCGCGCAACGCCCGCGCGGAACCAGCGTCGTTCCGTCGCGCCGCACCAGCGCGCGCGGAAACACCCCGCACGCGAGCTGCGCCCCCACCTCTGCCTCGCTCCCGAGCGGAACGCACACGAGGTTGTCCGGACACCGATGCTGGCCCGTTCCGCGCGGCGCGGTGGGATCGCAAAACGGCTGTGAGCTCGGCGTGCACTCGCCCTTGTCGGGGTTGTCCACGCGAGCCGTGCACGTGTAGTTCGGCGGGCAGATTTGCACGGCCCCAGTAGCTTTGCACTCATCGAGATCGCACGCTCGTCGCGACGGCTCCAAGCTCGATGGATCCGCGACGGTCGCGCACCGACCGAGGCACACCGACACCAGTCCTCCCTCACACGCCCCAGCATCCATCGAAGGCTCGGGCCGCCGCGCTTCGATGGGGCCGCACGCCATGGCCGAGAGCGACACACTCAGTGTCGCGATCCACCAAGCAATTTGCTCACCAAAGGTGGGCTTGCTTGCTTGCTTGCTTGCTTGCTTGCTTGCTTGCTTGCTTGCTTGCTTGCTTGCTTGCTTGTCACGTTCGTATCCCCTTGTTGTTCGAACGGGCGTCGACTTCCCGCCCACCACGCGCCGCTGTCCACCACGGCGCCAGTGGGAGGTTCTCATATGCGGACGGGGCGGTCAACGCACGCCTGTCGAGCAGTGCCCTCTGCAAGCCGGGCGCAGTTGATTTCGTGGGTTGTACCGCCGCTACCGCTGTCCAGCGCGGGGCGAGAGCGTCGCGCGATGACGCTTACTCGTCGGGCCAGCGGTGAACGACGCGACCCGCGACGCACGCGTTGGTGTTGCAACGCACGACCGTCGACGCAGCGCGGATGCGCAATCGTCGCGTCGAGCGTCCGACGGGCGGCGGGGGAAGCGCGACGCTCGAGGGCGCAGGATGACCGCTGGGAACGATGGGGGTCCACGACGTTCCTCCGTCGGTCGTGATCGAGAGCTCGCCCGCGTTGGCGCCGACGGCGAGGCCGTGACGAGCGTCGGCGAAGGCGATGTCGACCGCGCGAATGTGCAGCGGGCGCGCGGTGCAAGGGGTCGCCATGGACGCCACGCACGCGAAGGACTCCGTCCCGCCGTCGCGCGCGGTGCGATGCGAGAGGACGATCACGTCGCCGGTCGGCGCGAAGGTCGCCGCGTCGATCTCGAGCGTCGGATCCGTGTGCTCGACCACGCGGCGCCGCGAGGCCGTAACGTCGAAGTGAGCCAAGACCGCGCGGAGGTCGCCCGGCTCGCTGAGCAAGGCGCTCTCTCCGCGCAACGCGAGCAGCGTGGCGCGGTTGGGCGCGGTCCACTCGCGCCACTGAAGCTGGTCGCGGCGCAGCCAACAAAATGTGCTTCCGTCATCGGGCTCGCTCGGGTTGCACCGCCCGTCGAACGCGACACCGTCCCCAGTCACATCGGAGATCGCCCGCGACGAAACCGGCTGCGGAAGGGCGACGACCTGCGATCGATCGACCCACCAGGCGCGCGCGTCCCCTTCGGTCGCGCCCGCGCACAGCCGCAGCACGCCGACCCCCGCGGGAGCGATCGTGCATCGCTCTGCGGCGAGCGTGTGCGGCGTCTGAGAGCGCAGCGATTGCTCGCGCGTGAGCGCGGCGAACACCGGCGAGCCGTCAGGCGCCAGAAGCACGAACGTCCCGTCCTCGAGCGGCGCGAGAGGGCCGCGGGTGAGGTCGGCGAGGGAGTCCGTTCCGCGGGGGTCTGCTTCGGTGGGCGTGATCCAGGTGTCCTGTGACGAAATGGCACGAGGCCGCGTCGCCTGCGCCGGGACGTGCTCGACGCGAGGACGGACGCAGCCTGACAGCAAACAGAACGCGACCAGCACTCCAAGCAAACGCATCCACGAGCAACGACCGCGGGGGGCGCGGCTGTTCCGCACGAGGCTCGGACGGTCTTCGCTCGAGACGGCGAGGGCGGACGGCAGAGGGGGCGCGAGGGGCGATGTAGGGGACGATGCAGTGTGATATGGCGATCGGGCCATGATCGGATTCGACCTCGAAGAAGAGCAGCAGAGACTCATCAAGACGGCCCGGGACTTTACTCGCGCGAAGATCATTCCGGTGGCGCGAGAGCTCGACGAGCACGGGACCTTTCCGTCAGAGATTTTCAAAGAAGCTTGGGAGTTGGGGCTGGCGAACTGCGAGGTCCCCGAAGAGTACGGCGGCCTGGGCCTCTCGTGCCTCGACCACTGCCTGGTCTTCGAAGAGCTCGCGTACGGCTGTCTGGGCGTCAACACCACGCTCGCGGCCAACAGCCTCGGCGCGATGCCCCTCATCATCGCAGGATCCGAGGAGCAGAAGAAGAAGTACCTCGGGATGCTCAGCAGCGAGCCCGTCCACGCGGCGTACTGCTGCTCGGAGCCCGACGCCGGATCGGACGTCGCCGGCATGAGCACCCGCTACGAGCAGCGCGGCGACGAGTACGTGATCACCGGCCAGAAGCGCTGGATCACCAACGGCGGCGTCGCGCGCTGGTACACGGTCCTGGCGACGAAGGACAAGACGATGAAGCACAAGGGCATCACGTGCTTCGTCGTGGACGCGGACGCGCCGGGCGTTCAGGTCGGGCGCAAAGAGGACAAGCTCGGGCAGCGCTGCTCGAACACGTGTGACGTCCTCTTCGAAGAGGTCCGCGTGCCCAAGAGCGCGATCGTCGGCGCCGAGGGCGAGGGGTTCAAGGTCGCGATGAAGACCTTCGATCGCTCGCGACCGTGGATCGCCGCAGGAGCGCTCGGCGTGATGCGCAGGGCCATCGAAGAGTCCAAGACGTACGCCCTCGAGCGAAAGACCTTCGGCGTGCCGATCGCGCAACACCAGGCGATTCAGTTCATGCTCGCGGACATGGCGGTGAAATACGAAGCCACCAAGCTCCTCTGCCACAAGGCCGCGTTTCAAGTGGACCAGGGCAAGCTCGACAGCGTGATCTCGGCCTACGCCAAGGTGTTCGGCGCGGACTCGGCGATGGAGGTCACGACCGACGCCGTGCAGATCTTCGGCGGCTACGGGTACACCAAGGAGTACCCGGTCGAGAAGCTCATGCGCGACGCCAAGCTCCTGCAGATCTACGAGGGCACGAGCCAGATCCAGCGCATCGTCATCGCCCGCAACATGCTCGGTCGTTGAAAAGAATCCCATGAATTCGAGACCGCCCTTCGTCCTCGGCGCGCTCCTCGCGAGCGCGGCTTCGCTCGCGGCCATCACGGCGCTCGCCACCGGCCCCGACGCGGGCGCTCGCCCATCGAGCGGCGACGCGGGCGCGCCACCACGCAGCGCCGACGCGGGCGCGCGCGGGCAAGACGCGTCGGGCGACGGAGGAATCGCGGACTGTCCCGACGAGCTCGCGCCGATCGACCGCGCGGGACACTGCTGCATCGCAGGGCAGCGATGGGCGAACGGGCGATGCGACGGAGCGCCGACGGCGTGCCCAGCGGGGACGATGATCGGGCGCGGCGACGCGGGCGTGACGTGCGTTGCGCGTGCGTGCGAAGCGCCGATGCAGCGGGCGGCGGACGGCGTTCACTGCTGTTATGCAGGGCAGACTTACAACGCGCGCGAGCAAAGGTGCGCCGGCGCCACGCAGTGCCCCGAAGGGACCGAGCGCGTCGGGCGAGGAGAGTGCGTTCCGCGCCTGGGCGTCGCGAGCGCCCGCGCTCCGAGCGCGCGACCCGGAATGCAGTGGATCGCAGGAGGCACCTTCGAGATGGGCGCTCGCGGCGGCGGTCGCATCGTGCGCCTGTCTCCGTATTGGATCGACCGCACCGAGGTGACGGCGAGCGATTTCGAACGCTGCGCGCGCGCAGGCGTGTGCGAGCCGTTGAGCGATCCCTTCGCGGTCATGCGCGTGGCGGGGATGCCCGCGGTCAACGTGTCGCACGCGCAAGCGAGGGCGTTTTGCGCGTGGCGCGGCGCGCGGTTGCCGACCGAAGCCGAGTGGGAGTTCGCCGCGCGCGGCGCGGACGGACGGCTGTATCCCTGGGGTGATCGCGCGCCCGATTGTCAGCGCGCGCGCGGGCAGGGATGCGGCCAGGGCGCGACCCGCGTCGGGTCGATCGCCGCAGGAGCCTCACCGTTCGGCGTGATGGACCTCAGCGGAAACGTCGCCGAGTGGGTGATGGATCGCGCAGGGTCCGCGGGAGGAGCGGGCTTCGAACGAGATCCGCAGGGCGCTCGACAGGGAGACTCCCGCGTCGCGCGAGGCGGCTCGTTCGTCGACGGCGCACCAGCGCTGCGCGCGACCGCGCGTCGCGAGTACGAGCCCGCGGAAGCGCGCGGCGACCTCGGCTTTCGCTGCGCGCGCGGGGAGTGATCTCGACGGCGGCTCGGCGCTACAGCTCGACGTCGTCGCCTGATGTCCACACGACGCGCGCGTTGGAGGGGCGCGAGTACACGAGCGACGGCGTCACGCGCAGCTCTTCGGCCAAGGGGAAGCTCACGCGATCGATCTCGTTGAGGTTGCGCTCGCAGAGCTGCGACCATTCGTTGAACCAACGGGCTCGCGTCGCGCGGGTGAGGCAGAGCTGATAGCCGGTCTTTCCGCGTTGAACGAGGGGCTCGGTCTCTTCGTCGAGCCGCAAGCGCCACGCGTCGCGCAGCGTCATGTACTGGGGGCCGGGTCGGTTCCAGTCCGGAGGAAACGGCGATTCGCGGATGATCGACGCGAAGCGCACGTACATGTCCGCGAGCCGCGCGGCCGCCGCGATCTGCCAGTGCGCAATGTCGCTGCGCATCACCGTTGCGAACATCGGCTCGGCCTCGTCGCGGAGCCTGCCGAGCTGCGTCTGCACGTACGGTCGCAAGACGCTGCTCGTCCACTGGTCGAACGCGCGCTGCGTGCTCGCGCCGCGAAACGCTGGAACACGCGTGCGAATGAACCGCTGGTACACGAGCTCTGCGAGGCCGAAGCGCGCCTCGGCGACGGCGTCTCGGGCCTTCTCGAGCGCGTCAGCGAGGACGGTCTCGCCCTCGGGCGCGAGCTGCTCGCGGACCCGCGTTTCGCCTGGGCTCGGCGCGCTCGATGCGTCCTGACCGCCGCCCCACGCCTCGACGACCGCGCGAAGATAGCGTCCAGCGCTCGCCTCGTCGCCGAGCGCCGAGTACGCGCGGCCGAGGGCGACGTGACCCTGCATTTGTTGATCGAGCGTCCCGGCGCGCGCGTAGCGGTCGACCCAGCTGGTGTAGTGGCGGACGACTTCGTTCCACGCGGAGCGCGAGCGCGAGCGACGCTCGTCGGCTGACAGCGATCGATCGTCGCTGACCCTGCGCGCGCGATCTTGATAGAGCTGCCCGATCGAGAAGAGCACGCCCGCGGACTGTCGGCGATAGCGCGGATCCTCGCCGAGATACCGAGCAAACGCGCGCGCGTCCGAGAGCGCCTTGTCGTCCTCGCCGAGCGCGACGCGAAAGAACGTCGCCTGCCTCAGCGCGTCCGCCGACTGCTGAACGGCCTGCGCGTCGGCGCGCAGCGCGGTCGCGCGATGATTGAACACGTGCTCTGCGTACCGCTCGTACATGTCCGCGGCGCGGCCGAAGACCTGAATCGCGTGGTAGTTGCCGCCCAAGCGATAGAGCGCGCGCTGCGCCCAGGGCGAGCCCGCGTCGAGGTAGCGATCCACGAGCAGCTCGCGCACGCGCATCGACGAGCTGAGCCGATTGGCTGCGTCGAACATGAGCGCGGCGTTGTAGAGCATCTCGTCGGGGCGCAGGTCTTCGCGGCTGCGGCACTCGGGTCGGTCACGGAGGATCGCCAACGTGGCCCGCGCGGACTCGAGAAAGCGCCGCCCGCGCCCGAGGGTCTCGGCCTTCTCTCGGGCCAACTGACAGCCCAACAAATCAACACGCTCGCAAAAAGTCTGGTGACTCGCGCGCGACGGGCCCGAGCAAAGCCGCGCGCGCAGCGCTGGAAGGGCGCTCTCCATGGCGTCGAAGCAGCCAGGGCGAGCGGGCGTCGCGTGTCGTCCGAGCGTCGCGAGGCTGTCGAGGTAGAGGTCGGCGCTGATCTCGCGGAGGTTCTCGGGGTCGTCCGCGGCGCGCGCGGGGTCTTCGTCCGACGGCAGCGCGATCGATCGAAAGAGCGTGGCGGCGCGCTCGAACTGGTTGGCCGAGTACGCCAGGTACGCGCGGCGGTACTGGATCGTGAGCAGCGTCGAGCGCGGGTCGCCCTCGGCGCTGGCCTCGGTTTGCGTCGGCTGCGCGCGAAGGGCGCGCGACGCGACGCACACATACCGGGTGAAGGCGTCGTACATCCCGCGTTCGCGCTGCGAAAACTCTCGGGACGAAAGGCGTTGCGCGCTCTGATCGCTCGCGCCGGCCCCGCGGTTTGCGTCGATGCGCGCCCTCGCAGCCGCCGCGCTCGCCGCGCGGTCACGGGACAGAAGGTCGTTGTAGCAGAGCACTGACTTGTACGCGGCGTCTTCGGTGAACGCCCCGCGCGGGTCGAGCTCGACGACGCGATCGAACGCTGGGCCGCAGGCGGCAAAATCGCTCTGCGCGCGGAGGATCTCGGCGCGAAAGTACGCGACGCGATAGCGCGTCGGCCAATCGCGCTGGTCGTAGTCGGGAAAGGTCACTTGATCGAGGTCCGCGAACTTCTCGAGCAAGAGGTCGTAGAGCGACGCGACGCGCTCCATCGTGCGGTTGTCGCGGGTGCCGCGGGTCTGCGGGGTTCCGTCTGCGGATTGTCCGACGGCCTCGAGGTGCCAGTGCGACGCGACGTCGTAGAGGACGCGGGCCGCGCTGTCGCGGCAAGCGTGCTGCGCGGCGACGGGACGGCGCGACGAAGGTCCGCGAAACTGATCGTGCACGTCGACGAGCCGCTGCAGCTCTCGCGTGACCTCGTCGCGGCGGTTCATCGCGACGTGCGCCGCGGCGACGTGCGCTTGCCAGAGACAAAACCGATCGGACGACGCGCGCTGCGACATGAGCTCGTGAAACACCGCGACGGCGTTGGGCCACTGGCCGTTGTCCTTGTAGAGCTCGCCGAGCTTCTCGAGCATCGCGACGGCGCCCTCGTCGTCCGCGGCGTAGCGCCGAAAGGTCGAAAAGGCCTGGGTCGTGTTGAGCGGACGAGCGCTTCCGTAGACAGCTCCGTACGCGGTCACGAGCTCTGCGCGCGCGCTGCGCAGAAGCGCTGCCGCGGTCGGCGACGACGCTTGTTGCGCGCGGGCGTAGTCGATGGTCTCGAAGAAGCGAGCGAGCGAGGCGTCGTAGCGCCGTCGGTTGAACTCGACCCACGCGAGCTTGTACATCGCGTAGCCGCGGACGGCGTTGTCGGGCCGATCGACGGCGATGACGCGCTCGTAGAACGGCGCGGCGGAGTCCATGTCACCCTGGTCGAAGTAGTACTCGGCGAAGGCGAAGTACGCGTTGGGGACGTACGACGACTGCGGGCAGCGCTGGAGCAAGAGCTGGTACGCCTGCCGCGCGCGATCGAACTGGCGCAGCTCGCCCAGGGTGAACGCGAGCGTGTAGAGGGCGCTGTCGAGCTTCGCGTTCGAGCCGTGATCGGAGACGAACGTCTCGAGCACTCTGACGAGTTGCTCGCGCATCACGCGGACTTCGTCGAGCGATTGGCGCTGCTGGCGCTCGAGCGCGGCGAGGCGACCTTGATCGCCGCGCTGTCGGGCGACGAAGATGTCTTGATCGAGCGAGCGGGCCTGGGTGTTGGCGTCGCTCGCGAGGTCCTGCAGCGTCTCTGCGAGGCGCAGCATCGTGGGCGCGTGCTGCGGGTTGCTCCGCGGCATCGAGCGAAGGAGCTGGCCGAGGAGCTGAGCTTCTCTCCTCGCGATCTGCGCGCTCTGCATCGCGAGCGTGCGCCGCACGAGGGTGCGCGGGTCGATCATCGGCGCCGAGGGCGTTGGCGCAGCGCGGGGCGCGTTCTCCCGAGGACGCGAGACGGGCGGCGAGGCAGCGGGTCGAGCGCTCGTCGCCACCGTCACCGTTGGGCAAGCGAGCGCGTCACGTTCGCTCGACTCAGCGATGCAGCGCTCTGTCTCCGCGACGGACGGAGCTCGCGCAGCGCCCGATGACGAAGGCCCAGCGCGCTGCGCGAGCAGCATGGGCGAGTACAACTGCAGCGCGAACGAGACGGTCAGCCCTGCGAACCCCGAGCGATGCAACCGAGCCATGGTTCACCAACTTCCTGCGGTGTAGATGAAAAGTTCCGCTGGAGAAAGAAATCACACGGCTTGAATTGTGTTGTAAATGAAATAGTACATTTAAGCTGTAACCAAAAGGACGATCGAGCAAACGAGCAAGCGTGGTCTGCCCCCGAATGAATTCGGGGGCAGCGCGCGCCGCAGGAGCGTCGCGGGCCATGCGCCGCAAGGCAGCGCATGCATGCGGTTGTCGCTCGATGTTGTCTTCGACGTACGCGTGACGAGCGCGAGAGCAGTCTTCGCTCCCAAGATTGCAGCGCCATCGCCGCCTGTTGGCAGACTTGCGACTCGCAGAGTCACCACCGGTCTCCGCTCCGTCGTGCGTTCCGGGTCTTTGGTATGCGCTGCCTTGCGGCGCATGGCCCGCGACGCTCCTGCGGCGCGCACTGCCCCCGAATTCATTCGGGGGCAGCCCCCGAGCAGCCCCCGAGCAGCCCCCGACCACCCCCGGGAGCCACCCCGTTCGCTCGTGTTTCGCCAGTCCAATCGCGGTGCTCGCGCTGAGCGAGTTCTTCGGTTGACCGAGGTGAACAGTGGTCCATCATCCCCGGCCACGACCGTGCAAACCTACCGCGCTCCACTCGAAGACTTTCGCTTCGTACTCGAAGTGCTCGGCTACGACGCGATCCACGCGCTGCCGGGCTACGAGGACTACGACCTCGAAACCGTGCTCTCGCTGCTCTCGCAAGCGGACACGTTCTGTCGAGAGGTCGCGTTGCCGCTCAACCGCGTCGGCGACAAGAAGGGCGTGACGTACGATCCGGCGACCTGCACGGTCACGTCACCGCCCGGGTTTCGCGAGCTCTTTCGCAAGTACGTCGACGCGGGGCTGCTCTCGTTGGGGCACCCGACGGAGTTCGGCGGCGGCGGCGCGCCGCACGCGGTCGCGCTGTTCATCAACGAGATGGTGACGGCGACGAACAAGAGCTTCTCGATGTGCCCAGGGCTGACCCAGGGGCTCATCGAAGCGATCACGCACCACGGCACCGATGACCAACGCTCGCGCTATCTGCCCAAGCTCATCGGCGGCGAGTGGACCGGCACGATGTGCCTCACCGAGCCCCAGTGCGGAACGGACCTCGGACTGCTCACCACCAAGGCCGTTCCCGATGGCGATCGCTATCGCCTGACTGGGACGAAGATCTGGATCACGTTCGGCGACCACGATTACTGCGACAACATCGTACACCTGGTGCTCGCGCGGCTGCCCGACGCGCCGGCGGGGATCAAAGGGATCTCGGTGTTCATCGTTCCCAAGCTGCTCGAGGACGGCACGCGCAACGGGATCACGTGCACCGGGCTCGAGCACAAGATGGGAATCCACGCGTCTCCCACCTGCGTGATGAGCCTCGAAGGCGCGGTCGGCGAGCTCGTGGGCGAGCCGCACCGCGGCATGAAAGCCATGTTCACCATGATGAACGTCGCTCGATTGAACGTGGGGCTCGAGGGCGTCGCGCTCGGCGAAATCGCCTACCAAACCGCGGTCGCCTTCGCCAAGGATCGCCGGCAGGGACGCGCGATGGACCCCGAGAAGCGCGAGCGCGGCGCGGCGGCGGACAACATCCTCGTGCACCCAGACGTGCGACGCATGCTCCTCGAAGTGCGCAGCACCAACGAGGCGATGCGCTCGCTCGCCGTGTTCACTGCGATCGAGATCGACCGCGCCGCGAAGCACACGGACCCCGCGCAGCGCGAGCGCGGCGAAGACCTCGCGGCGCTGCTCACGCCGGTGGTCAAGAGCTTCTGCACCGAGCGAGGGTTTCTCAACACCAGCGAGTGCATGCAGGTGCTCGGCGGCTCGGGCTTCACCGCGGACTGGTCGATCGAGCAGTACCTCCGGGACCTTCGCATCGCGATGATCTACGAGGGCACTAACCACATCCAAGCGCTCGACCTCGTGGGGCGAAAGCTCCCGGCGGACAACGGTCGGTCGTACAAGACCTTCGCGGCGCTCGTTCGCGCGGCGATCGACCGCAACGCGGACAACACGGCGATCGCAGACATCGTGACCGCGCTGCGCGATTCGCTCGCGACGCTCGATCAGCTCACCCAGTGGCTCGGCTCGCGAGAGGTCGACGGTGAAGTGGTAGGCGCCGTCTCCTCTGCGTACCTCAACGTCTTCGCGCTCACGGCCCTGTGCCACCAGTGGGTGCTGCAGACGGAGATCGCCTCCAAGCGCGAGGGGAGGTTCTACGAGGGCAAGCTGAAGAGCGCGCGGTACTTCGTGCACCACGTGCTTCCGCGGATCGAGTCGCTGGCGAAGGTCGTGCGCGCAGGCAAGCGCCACATCATGGCGATGAGCGCCGACGAGTTCTGAGCGATCAGACGCTCGAGACATTCGACGCCGGTCGGTCGAGCACGCGTCCCCTGGCGGCGACTCGATCGCCTGTGGAGCGCGCGAGCGGCGCTCAGTCCTCGGCTCGCTCGCAGAACACCAGCGCTCGGCCGCTTGCGGTTCCGACGCACACGGTCGCTCCGTCGTCGCTCATCGCGAGCGCGGTGATCTCGTCGAGCCACTGCAGATGCTCTGTCTCTCCGAGCGGAATCGGCTCGACCGTCGCACGATCCCAGCGCTGAACGGCGAACCGTGATCGAGGCGGATCAGGGCCGAGATGCCCCGCGCAGAGCCCTGAGCGGGGCAATTGTCGCCACCAGCGCCGCTCGCCTTGGGGGCCCGGGCTCCACTCGAGAAGGAGCGGTGATCGCACGCGTCGAACGCTGGAGGTCTCCGCGTCGAGCAGCCAGATTTCGTCGGGCAACGCCAGCGCGAGCGTCGTCTCTTCGATCGCTCCTGCGACGATGAAGTCGTTCGACTCTTCGATGACCTCGCTGTAGATGCGGCGACCGTCGTGTGAGCAGAACTCGAACTGATCGCCCTCTCTCGCCCAATACCCGCGCCGCGTCGCCGCGAGAACATCCGCGGACGGCTCTGCGAGCAGCGTCCCGTCTGGCGTGTCGCCCCTTGCTCGGTCAACTCGAACACGCGAGCGACGCTCTCTGCGCTGTTGTACTCGCCCCAGCAGAGCCACAATCGCAGACGATCATCGCCCGCCATCTGCGCGGAGAGTTCGCCGCCGTCGCGATCGAAGAGGAGCCACGAGCTCCGCGTCGACGCTCGAACATCGACGCGGTGCAGCCATCCTCCCTGGTCGAAGAGCCACGCGACGGAGCCGTCGTTCGCGAGCCACGCGCAAAGCACGTCGTGCGGCGATCCGCAGCGGGTTCCGAGCGTCGCGACGAGCGACCATGCCGTCGACATGAACCGAGTGTGCATCACTCGTGTCGACGCCGCGCCGCAACGACGGGACGATTCGCGCGTGCGACCCCTGCAACTGTCCGACGCCCTACGGACCTTCGGACATAGGAAGACAATTTTTCATTGATTTGAATGTCTTGCGAAGTTGATTTCCAGTCAGAAGCCCCTTCGCGTGATGGTGTCGCAAGTGTGATCGGCTGACGCTCGCACACGGCTCGATCGCACAACGGGCTGGGCTCGACGCAGCGGCCCTGATCGAATATCAGCCCGTTATTTCAACATCGACCCCCGCTCGACGCGATGAAGGCTGTTTTCTCCAGTGATCCCCGGTTGGAATCACCGGAAGAATCAGCGCTCATCGCGAACAGAGCCCTCGATTCTTGCGAAGCGTTGGGCGCGCGGGGCGT
>LNEO01000158.1 GCA_001465015.1 Deltaproteobacteria bacterium Ga0077539
GGACAATCGCGAGCATGACTTGCTTCGATCTGTCGGCGATCGGCGCACACGGCCGGGGGGATGACCCATGAAATCAACGCCGCTGATCGCGCTCGCGTTGACCGCGAGGATAGCGTGCTTTCCGCAGCAGATCCGCTCTTCTTCGATCGTCGAAGGAACGCAGGACGCCGTCCGACTCTCGCCTGCAGACAGCGTTCCGACAGGCGGGGTCACTGACCCCGGGCGCCTCGCCGGAGCCGCCTCCGCGCGGCTCGAGCTTCCGGTGACCCAGTCCGAGCGAACGGCGGAGCGCGCTCCGATCGTCTCGGGGGGAGCTTTCGTGGCGTACGGGCTCGACCGCGGCGACCTGTGGATGAGCTGCCGCTTCGCAGACGCGCGGCTCGGCGTGACGCCCAACCCGATGCTCGCGCCGTCGTCGCCGCACCAGGGAGTCCTGTGGCGCTGCGGCGCGGGAGGACGCTTCGTGGCTCGCGTCTCGCCGAGCGTGCGGCTCGTGTTCGGCGGCTCAATTGCCGCAACCAACACGCTGGTCCAACGCGAGATCACCGAAACGATCACCGAGTTCGCCCCCAGCACGTCGTCCGGGTTCGGCTTCGGTAACAGCTCGATCCCTGTGTCCCGCACGAGGATCGAGTTCTTCGAGCGACAGACGCTGGCTAACCCGATGGGCCTCGCACATTTCGGCGCGCAGATCGACCCGCTTCGTTGGCTTCGCTTCGACGTCGCCGTCGCGGTGGGACACGCCGCGGGGGTCCCGCGGACAGTCGTCTATTCCGCGAGCTCGCCGTCTGCCCCTTCTTCGTATGTATCGTCCTTGCCCGTCACCGAAGCGAGCCCGTTCGCATACGGCTGGTTCGGAGCGTCGTTTGGTCCCGAGTTCGCGCGCTTCGCGTTGCAGGTCCAGGTAGGCGGCGACGCGATGAGCTCGGCGTACTTCGGCGCCGATGGCGCGATGATCTTCTCCTTGGAGGCTCGAGCACCACAGCCGCCACGCGACGCCTGCAGCGGCCCCGTCTGCCAAAGAGCGAGACGCCCATAAGCGGCCGCCCCCACAAGCACCACGACGAGCGCCCGCGCGATCGCGACGATTTCTCTGCTGTCGGTCGCGAGCTGCGCGCTCGAGGATGCGCGTCCCGATCGCGCTCGACGCCCGCGCGGACAGCGCCCTTCAGGACGCGCGAACAAACACCGCAAGCGGACCGTCGCCCGCAGGCAACGCGTGCACGGACGACTCGATGTGCGGAGCGCTCTCGTGCGAGACGAGCGTCGCGGGTGGCCTCTGCACATCGACGACGTGCACGCAGAACGTAAGCCAGGCCAACGAGGCAGTGCCGTGTGGCGGAGCGGGCGCCACCTGCCTCACCATCGGCGACGGAACGGACGCCACCGCGTTGTGCGTGAAGTCCTGTCGCCCCACGATGAACGCCAACTGTCGGCCCGGCCACGTGTGCACGGGCTGGTGGCTGTCGCACTTTGGTGGGACTCCAGACTCGCCAGGGTGCTTTCCGTTTCGCAGCGACGACGCGCACTGCGTCGCACCCGAGCGCTGTAACTCGCGCACGGGTGCGTGCCAGTTGGCAGCCCCGAACCCAGCGCTGCTCGACGACAGCCAGCCCTGCCGCATCCCAACCGGCATGACTCCCTCGCCCTGCAAGGGCGTGTGCTTCCGCGTCGTGACGGGCAACCCCAACGGCGTGTGCGGCTCGTTCGTCGACCTCGCCATCTCGCCGATGTGTCCAGAGCATCCAGAGTTCATTCAGCCTGTCGGCCGCATGGGCATAGACAACCTCGGGATCTGTATCTTCCGCTCGTGCTCGGCGACACAGTGCTGCCCGAGCGGCCTCGTCTGCGAAGGTGTCGACGACATGGGCCTCTGCTCCGTCGACACTGACGCGCGGATTCGACAGGCTCGATCGCGGCGATCGGCGCGCGACGCGCGTTGTCGGACGCGCCGCCATCGTCGCTGTTCCTCTTGCCGTCGCAGCACCTCGTCACCCACGGCGCCATCCTCGGGATGACCGACTCGGGAAAGACAGGCCTGCTCATGGTCCTCATCGAAGAGGCGCTCCAGGCGGGCGTTCCTGTATTGATGCTGAACGTGAAGGGGGACCTCTCGAACCTCGCGCTCGCCTTCGTCGGGCACGCACCGGCGCCGTTTGTTCCTTGAATCGCCGAGCACCACCTCGCAGCCCTCGACGACGAAGAGCGCGCGCTCGTCCTCGGCGTGCTGGTCGAAGAGCTGCTCGCGTGGGTGCGCTCGCTCCCCGGCCGCAGCTCGCTGCGCGCCCTCGTCGTGTTCGACGAAGTGTACGGATTTCTTCCTCCCCATCCAGCCAACCCTCCGACGAGAAGGCCGCTCACCGCGCTGCTCAAGCAGGCGCGCGCGTTCGGTGTCTCGACGCTGATCGCCACGCAAAACCCGATGGACCTCGACTACCGCGCCCTGTCCAACACGGGACTCTGGTGCATCGGAAGGCTGCAGACCGACGCCGACCGCGAGCGCGTGATCGAAGGCCTGTCCGCGAGCGACGACCGAGAGAGCGCCAAGAAGTTCGCACACACAATCAAGAAGCTCCCGCCGCGGTGGTTCGTCGCCCGCGACGTCCATCGGTCCAGTGAGCCCTTTCTCTTGCAAACGCGGCACACCATGAGCTGGCTGAGAGGCCCGCTCACGCCCGCAGAGCTCCGCCGCGTGAGAGCGCAACGTCGCGCCAACAGCGCCTGGCGCAACAGCGACGAAGACCTACGAACACAGGATCACCTGTAAAAACAGCGGCGAACGCACGGCGCTTGGCGGTGGGTGGTGGAACGATCGCACTGCGGCAGCATTGGGCGAAAGACGGCGGCGAGGCAACGGGCCAGCGGATCGCCGTCGGCTCACGCGTGCTCGATCGAGCTCCGTTGGATGTCCTATCCCCCACCGATGCTACCCTTCAGCGCACCATGCGGTCGGGCGGCATTGTCGTAGCTCGGTTGCTCGCGCTTGGAGCGCTCGCCACCTCACGCGTAACGGGCTGCAGCATCGCGGGACAACGCTGTCTTTGTCCTGTTGACAGCGCGGTGACAGAGGTGAGCGAACTCGTCCGCGGCGAACCATACGTCGAGATCCGTGCGGAATTTGCCAATGGATACTCGACCGCCGAGGTCGACGCAGGGTGCGTCGACTTCTTTCCTGTCAGTGGTCCCGTCGCGCCTCCTTCGCTCGACGGCGTCGCGATCGAGAGCGCAGCGTTGCAACGCTGGCCGAGCTAAACCACCACTCCTTCGATCGATGGATTCGTGGCGGTTCGACTGGAGTTACACGGTCTCGTGCACAGCCGACGCTCGACTGTCTTCTACGACGTTTTATCGGAGCGTGGCTTCGGCGATGGACGCGACGGCTTCGAGCGACGAGCGACGGCAACGCGCGACGGTTAGCGGAGCGTTGGCCCCGCCCTGATTGAACGTCGAAGAAAACAGTCGAGCGTTGGCTGTGCACAAGACCGTTGAAATCAAGTCGAACCGCCATGAATGCATCGATCAACGTGTGCCGATCGAACGAGTGGCGGTTCAGGCGGGAGCGACGAGCCTCACGGGCAGCGCCTCGGGCGTTCGCTTCGGATACGCGATCGCAGGGCGTTGAGCGCGCTCGCATCGGCGACCGCCGCATCGAACGAGGATTTCGCGTATCGTCGTGGCCGTGGAGCCGTCTCGCCCTCGTCGCTGGCGCGCGCTTTTGTCACTCGCAGTCCTCGCCCTGTGCGCGTGTCGCTTTCCCGCCACGCAGGTCGAGGTCACCGTCGACAGCAACGCGCCGCTCGATCGCGTACTGACGCTTACGACCACGGTCTCGCGGGGATCCGAGCCCAACGAGTCTGCCCGCGTGTATCGCTGGACCCGCGGACAAGCGGGCGTCGAGCTGCCGGCGAGCTTCACGGTCGTTCCCGCCGAGGGGCGACCGAAGGACGAGCTCGTGACCGTCGTCGTCGAAGCCACGCTCGCGCCGCGAAGCGCGAGCGACCCTGCGGTGCGCTTTCGTCGCGTGGCCCGGTGGCGACTTCAGCCGCAGGTCCCATCGCGATTGCGTCTGTTTTTGCCGATCGAATGCGGATCTCCCGCGGTCGGCTGCACGCTCGCGACCCCCGACGCGTGCACGGTCGCGCGGCTCTGCGAAGAGCGCGGTCTCACCTGCGGCGACGACGGAGCGTGCGTCACCCCCGAAGTGACGCCCACGCCCGTCACGAGCGACGCGTCCGTCGATCGCATGTCACGAGACACAGGCATCGATTCGAGCTTCGATTCGGGCGTCGACGCCAGGACGGACAGCAACGTCGATACCGGCATCGACGTGCGCATGGACAGCGGCATCGACACAGGCATCGACGCCAGGACGGACACCGGCGTCGACGCGCCGATCGGAGCGCCGTTCAACGGTCCGTGCACTTCGAACGCGCAGTGCCTGTCGCGCTTGTGCGTGCTGGACGTGACGGGCCGCGGTGTGTGCAGCGCGATGTGCGGCGGAGGGAGACCTCCGTGCCCGTCGATGTTTCGCTGCCTCGCGAACATGCAGTGCGCTCCCGATACGGACTGCGCCGGCGCGTTCGTTTGGACCAATCCCTACGGCGACGGATCGCTGCGATTGTCTGGGATGCAGCGGGCCGGTGTCCCTCCGACGCCGACGACGAGCTTCACGCGCGCGTGTGTGCGAGACACCGCCCGCCTCGAGATGTGCGCCCTCGGAGGCCTGATCGAGCTGACGGGCCCCGGCGCCTCGACGATCCTGGGACGCGGGATCGGACCCACCGTCCCAGGGCCGCTCGCGCTCACGCTGCGCGCCGCCGCGGGACCTGTGCACGCGCTGCTCGACAACACCGGAGGCGCCGTGACGATCACCGTCGACGCGACGGGCGTCGACGTCTTGTTGAGGCTCACGGGAACCAACCCCCTGCGACTCATCGGGACGAGCCGCGCCCAGACCCTCTACATCGACAGCGCGGGGCCGGTGATCAACGACGGGACGCTCGTGGCGCCGCTCGTGCTGCTTCGCAGCATGGGGTTCACCAACAACGGCACGATCATGGGCGGCACTCGCATCGGCGGGACGATGCCGGTGACGCCGAGCTGCCCGTAAGCGCGTATACTGCCGGGCGATGCGCGCGCAGCGGCGGATTGCGTTGATTTCGATCGTCATCGTCGGCTGCGCGCGGGGCGGCGCTTATCGCGGGATCGAGCCGCTCGCGCCTTGCCCCGAGCAAACGACGCTCGAAGACAGCTCCGACGTGTCCGCGCGGCTCTCGCGCTGCGTGCGCAGCGACGGCGGTTGTCACGGTCCGTGGCGACGGATCGAAGGCTCGACGGTGACGTACGGCCAGTGCGTCGATGGGTTTTCGCACGGCCGCTTCGTGCAACGCACGCTCGACGGACGCGAGATCGGCAGCTACGAGCTCCGCGAGGGGAGCGGCGAAATCGTCCATCGCTACGCGAGCGGCGCGGTCGAGTGGCGCGGTCACGTCGAGCACGGTCGACCGGTCGGCGCGCGACGATACTTTCGCGAAGACGGGATCACGACGATGGTCGAACGCGCCGTCGACGGACGGGTGTTCGAGACGATCGGACGCCACTACCCCAGCGAGATCGACGAGTACGACCAGTGCGACAACGATTCGGGGGACGGCTGCGAAGCGCGGTCGTGCGCCGTGAGCGGCCGAGAGGTTTCGCTCGGCGCGTTCGAGGTCACCGTCGGCGACGCGGCTGCGTCCTTCGAGGTCGTTCGTTATCGCGCGACATGGACGCCAGCTCCGTCCGAGCGAAACGCGCTCGTGACCGACGCGCCGCTGCGCATGCAGGGGACGATCTCCTCGCGCGCGCTCGTCGCGCGGCTGCGCGTGATGAAGACCTTCGTCGACGGCGGCGCGTTCGTGCGAGCGGCGGCCGGTCGCCCCGTGACGCTCACGCGATGGAGCGAAGACCTTCGAGCAGACGTTTCGCTCGACGCAGGAATCGTCTCGAAGGACGTTCGTATCCGATGTGATGATCTCACGCTCGATGGTCAGCGCAACCCCAACGTCTCGCTCGATCCGTTGCCGCGCGAGGGCGCTGCGCTGCGCGGCAGGGCGCGGACTTTGTCCCTCGCAGCATCGCCGAACGGGCGCGTGATCGCGCAGCTCGAGCTCGATCCGAGCGTTCGATTTGCGCGCGGCTCCACGGAGCGCGGATGGGCGCAGGTGCTGTGGCAGAGCTGGGACTGGGGGGCTGTGTCTGGCTGGGTCCGCGCTGATTCGCTGCTCGAAGCGGTCGCGTCGCCGGTCGATCGCTCGGACGCTCACGACATTCGCGATCGAGACGACTGCGCGCCGGTGGCCGGCGACCGCGCGGCGCGCTTGATGGTCGGCGCGCGAATCGTGGCCGCGCCGGGGGCAGCCGCGTGGGCTGAAGTGACCGAAGAGGTCGGGGCGACGGTGCGCGCCACCAACGACGGGGCCTGGCTGCAGGTCGTCTCGGTCGCGGGCCTGTCGTACAGCGACGATCGAGGGGGCTGTCGCCGGCTCGAACGGGCGTTCGTCAGCGCAAACGCCGTGCGCGAGCCACGATGATCGGGCCCGTCACGAAGCGATCAACCTGAACGCGTTTTCGCGTGGAAAACAGGCTCAGGGACGCGACTCGCTCGCGTGGCGCTTGCGCATCTCGCGGTCGATCATGCGCTTCTTCAAGAGCGAGACGCGATCGGTCATGAGCTTGCCGTCGAGGTGGTCGTATTCGTGTTGAAGAGCGATCGCGAGCAGCCCGTCGGCCTCGAGCTCGAACTCTTTGCCTTGGGCGTCGAGGGCGCGGACCTTCACGCGCTCGGCGCGCTCGATCTCCACGTGGACGCCTGGAAACGACAGGCACCCCTCCTCCCACACGATGACGCCGTGCTTCTCGACGAACTCGGGGTTGATGAACGCCCGCAGCTGCGACGGCTCGTTCTCTCCCGCGATGTCGATCACGAAGACCCGCAAAGAAACGCCGATTTGTGGGGCGGCGAGGCCCACGCCGGGCG
Organism: Deltaproteobacteria bacterium Ga0077539; assembly: GCA_001465015.1. Taxonomy (GTDB): domain Bacteria; phylum Myxococcota_A; class Polyangia; order Polyangiales. The sequence goes on from LNEO01000158.1 coordinate 7,019, forward strand.
CGGCGTACATGGTCTCGGCCATGTCCTCGACGAGCTTTCGAACCTCGTCGTTCACCGTGTCGACGGGCCTGGCCTCGTCGGTCAACCGCTTGTCGGGGTACTCCAGAATGGTGCGAATCGTCATGACTCTCCCTTGAATAGTACCTGCCAAATTTACCGGCAAGCGTCGTACCCTCCCGCTTTGTGAAACGACCATCCCCCGTCCCCCTCGTCTGGTTCGCGCTCGCCCTCGGCGCGACCAGCGTCGCTTCCGCGGGCGATTTGAGAGGCACTCTGCAAGGGCTCGACACGCTCCGAAGCTCGCCAGCGCCGGAGGTCCCCGAGCGCAGGTTGTACTTCTGGATGCAGTCCAACGGCGCCCTGGCGACGCGCGACGCGCGGCCCAACCCCGAGCGCGACCTGGCCATCGTCCTGTCGGGAGCCACCGTCCCAGAGGCGGCCCAGCCCGTGCTCGTGACCGTCGCGGGCGGCACCTGCCAGCCCGGAACGGTGCTGGTCAACCCCGGCACGACGCTCAACGTCCGCAACATCGATTGGTTCGCGCACGAGCTCTTTCTCACCGCGCCCAACAACGAGACGCCGATCGAGGGCGCCGCGCCCGAGGCGACCGCGCCGAACAGCCAGCGAGCGCTCCAGGTGCGGCAGGCGGGGACCTACCTCATGCGCGACCGGCTCAATCCGCTCTTTCGATGCTGGGTGGTCGTCGGTCCGGGTCAAGGTAGGCACATTTCGCCGGGCGCAGACGGCTCGTATCGAACGTCCAACGTCGGCGAGGGCGAGTACACGCTCAAGGTGTACTTCGAGGGGCGCGTGATCGCGACGACGACCGCGCGCATGGGGGCGAGGGACACGACCGTCCCCGCGATCAACCTCGCCGCGCCGCCACCACCGCCAGAGGGCGCGGCCCCAGCGCAGCCTGGAGCCACTCCCCCCGCAGAAAATCCGCCCGCTCCGACGGGCCGTCGCCGGAGGGGACGCTGAACCCATGCTGGTCTCGAGGTTTTGGTACCTGCTCCTCGCCACGATCGCGTCGATCGCGATCGCCTTCGCCATGCTCGTGCGCGGCGCATACGAGTCCGATCGCGGCAAGGACGCAGAGACGTTGCTCGCCGGCGATCGTCGACAGATCGAAGAGTACCTTCGCACCGACGCGCGCGTGCGCATCGACACGCTTCGCGAGCTGTCGACGGGCGCAGATTTCACACGCATGATGAACCAGGCTCGCGAGCGCAACAACGACACGGCGCTCCGCGAGCTCTCGGGGCGCATCCAGCAGAAGCTCGGCGAGCTCAACAATCGGCTCGAAGAGAACTCGCGCGCGCACATCTTGATCGCCGTCGACACGAGGGGCTACGTCGTCGGACGCGCGGGGTTCAACGCCTCGCAGGGCATCGGTGACTTCATCGGCGCGCACCCGCTCGTCGCCGCGGCGCTCAACGGATACCTCCGCGACGACGCGTGGTCGCTGCAAGGGAGCGTGTATCGCGTGGCCGCTGTTCCTGTGATTCACCAGGGGCGCTACGTGGGCGCGCTCGTGGGCGGTCGCACGGTGGACGACGTGTTCGTCACGAGGATCTCTGACGCGCTCGCCGGAGCGACCGTGGGCTTCTTCTCTGCGGGCCGCATGGACGCAGCGCACGACGGCGTCGCCGAGCGCGGACGACCCGCCGTTCGCGCGGTGCTGCTCAGCGAGACGCTCGGTCGCCTCGGCGGGGATCAGAGCACCCGCGAGTGGACGACCCGCGGATTCACCAACGTCCTTCAGGTCGACAGCGGTCACGGCGTCGCTGTGTTCGCGAAGATTCCTGGCATGGTCGGCCTCGCGGGCGGCGGCTTCGTCGTCGCGCGACCCAAGCCGGTGCTCCCGTCGGACTTCTTGCTGCACCCGCCGGGCGACCTCACCAAGAGCATCAAGTGGGGCACCGTGGTCGCGTTCGGCGTGATCTCGTTCTTGCTCGCGATGCTCTGGATCTTTCTCGAGCACGACGGTCCCAACGCGAGCCTCCGAAAGATGTTGGGCCTCTTGGCGTCGCGAAAGATCGAGCGCCTCGACCCCCTCAAGCTCCGCGCGAGCGCGCGACGCATGGCCCTCGCCATCAACGAGGCCTTCGAAGCGGCGATGAAGGTCGAGCTCACCCGCGCCGGCGCCGCGCCGCGCAAGAGCGTCGAGGACATCGACAAGCTCCTCGGCCCCGAGTCGATGGGCGACCCGGACGCGGCCAACATGATCGCGTTTCCTCCGCCAGCGCCCGGGCAGCCCCCGACGCGACCGGCGGGCCCGGGAGACAACGGCGCAGGGCGAGCCTCGATCGTCTCGGCCGTTGATTTCGTGGGTGATGGACCCTCCAAGGCGTTCGCGCTCTTTGCAAACGCCAACGAAGAGCAGACGCACTGGCGCGAGGTGTTCGACTCCTTCGTCAACGAGCGCAAGAAGAACAACGAGTCGCTCGACGGAGTGACCTTCGAGAAGCTCGCCGCCACGCTCGAGCGCAACAAAAAGGCGCTCGTCGACAAGACGCAGTGCAAGGCCGTGCGATTCGCGGTTCACAGCAAGGCCGGCAAGGCCGCCCTCAAGGCAACACCGATCAAGTAAAGGGCGCCTCTGGGGAAACTCGCCCTTTGTCTCGGCTTCGACTACACCCTCTCGAGTCCGTGACGGTGAGGGCCCAGCCGAGCGTATGCATGTTGTTCGCGATGTTCGCCGCGAGCGCTTGCGCTGGGCAGCGCGCCCGAATCGGCGAGATCAACGCGATGGACGCCATGGACGGGGCGTCTATCGCTGACACCGACGCGGGACGAGACGCCCGCGACGACACACACGACGCACACGACGCGCGCGACGCCCGAGCCGCGATCGTGATCGCGCCACGGCCGAGACCCAAGGGAACGTTGCGGTTCGAAGTGCGAGACGCCCGCGACGCCCGTCCCGTCGCCGCGCACATCGCCGTCCGCGGCCTCGAGGGAACGCCGGACCCCGACCTCGGACCCCGCCATCGCGCGGACGGAGCGCTGCAATCGCGCATCGCCGCGACGGGCCAAGGGGTGATCGAGCTCGCCGCTGGCGTGTATCGCGTGACCTTCGACCACGGCCTCGAGTGGAGCATCTTCTCGGCGCGCGTCGAGATCACCGCCGAGCGCGAGACAGCGCTCACCGGCGCGATCGAGCACGTGTTGCCCATGGACGACTGGACTGCGTGCGACCTGCACGTGCACGCCGAGCGCTCTTTCGACTCGCGCGTGTCCATCGTCGATCGCGTCGCCGCGCTCGCCGCCGTGGGCATCGAGTTCGCGACGCCCACCGAGCACAACGTCGTCGGGGACTACGCCGAAGGCGTGCGAGCGCTGCCCGAGTCCGCCCGAAGACCGCGCGGCCGACGGTCCCCGGGCCTCGTGTGGGTCAACGCGGTCGAGGTGACCACGGACAGGGCGCCGTTTCCGATCGGGCACTTCAACGTGTTTCCGTATCGGCCCGATCCGCGCCGCGCGGACGGCGGCCCGCCGGACTATCTCGCGACCCCGTCGGAGATCTTTCGGCAGGCGCGAGCCAACACGCGAGACACCATCGTGCAGGTCAACCACCCGCGGATGGAGCCCAACATCGGCTACTTCACGCGCTCAGAAGTCGACCCGCGCACCAACCGATCACCATCCCCCAGGTACGACCCTCGCTACGACGCGATCGAAGTGTTCAACGGCTACTACCTCGGCGTGCCGGCAGAGGTCGACCGCGTGGTGCGCGACTGGCTCGCGCTGCTGTCAACCGGCGCGCGCTACGTGGGAACAGCCAACAGCGACTCGCATCACATCGCCTACGAGGCCGCGGGCTACCCGCGCACGTACGTGCTCACGCCTCGCGCGGGAGACGCTTCGCCGCCAGCCGACACGGTCCTTCGATCGCTGCGTCAGGGGCACGCCTTCGGCACGAGCGGCCCGTTGCTCTTCGTCACCTCGGGCCGCGCGGGCCCTGGGGACACGGTGCGAATTTCACGCACACAAAACAGCGCTCGCGTCCGCGTGATCGTCCGCGCCGCTCCGTGGGTCGACGTCGACATCGTCGAGCTCTATCGCGACGCGGAGCTGGTCGCCACCGTCGCTGTTCCGCCGAGCACCGAGCTCGAACGCGCCGAGGCAGAGGTCGACATCGCCGTGGTTCGCGACAGGCATTCGCTGGTCGCGATCGCGCGAGGCGATCGATCGTTGGGCGACGTGCTGCCCCGACTCGAAGCAAAGCCCTTCGCGTTTACCAACCCGATCTGGCTCGTGCGACGCTGACTCGAGCGTAGGCGCCACAAGCCCGACGCGCGAATCACGCAGCGAGGTCGACCAGAGCCCCGCGCAGCTTTTGCAGCGCGCGAGCCTCGATCTGGCGAACGCGCTCCTTGGAGATGCCCAGCGAGTGTCCGAGCGACTCGAGGGTGGTCTCGCTCTCGGCGAGCACGCGGCGCTCGAGGATCCAGCGCTCGCGCTCGTTCAAGTGTTCGAGCGCGACGTTGATGCGCGCGCGCGTCGTCGCGTTGTCGAGCTCTTCGGTCGCGAGCTCTTCCGGCGACGGACCGCCGTCCGTGAGCCGCTCGATCGCGGGGCTCTCGTCGGGCGTGGCGGCGTCGAGCGAGCTGTCGCGGCGCTCGAGCAAGGGCAAGAGACGGGCAGCCTTCTCTGTGGTCATTCCAGAGAGCGCGGCGAGCTTGACCGGGTCGCTCTCGCGGTTCTTGCGATAGGCCCTGAGCGCGCGACGCTCGGCCTTCGAGCCGCCGATGCGCACGACGCGGTATCCGCGCACGACATAGTCGCGGATCTCGGCGCGGATCCAGTAGACCGCGTAGGTCACGAGTCGACACGCGCGATCGGGCTCGTAGCGGAGCGCGCCCTTCAAGAGGCCGAGATTTCCCTGCTGAATCAGGTCTTCGAGCGGAACGCCCCAGCGCCGATACTCGTTGGCGATCGTGATCACGAACGGGAGACTCGCCGCGACGAGACGATCGCCGGCGCGTGTGTCGCCCGCCTTCCATCGCCTCGCGAGCTCGCGCTCTTCTTCAGGGCAGAGCGGTTTGATGCCTGCGAGCGACGTCCTGTAAGCCTCGAGCGCAGTCGCCGATCCGAACACAGCCATCGAGTCACCTCTTCTTCGCGCCGGACCTGTTCACGCGCTGTGCCACGAAGCACTCAACGGACCTGCGAGGTGCAGATGGTGCACGTTCGTGTGCAGATTACGCAGCGAACGTGTTGCACCGACGAAAACCGTCCCCAACGCGCAAGAGGCGCGCCCCGGCAAGCGCTTCGGAAGCGCCGCGAGTCACCGAAAACCTTGCTGGAAATCCAGCGGGTATCGAGCAGAAGGGGATTCAGAGCGACTCGAGGTCGATGACGAGGCCCTCGTGCGCGGCGACGGAGTCCGGAAAGACCTCGCATGCCCTGCGCACTTTGTCGCGGACCTCGCCGTCGCTCTGATTGGGATCGTGGTGAAAGAGCACGTAGCGCTTCACTCCCGCGAGCCTGGCGAGCTTGGCGCCTTCGATCATGGTCGAGTGGCCCCAGCCCACCTTCGGGGGGCGGCCGCCTTCACCGGAGTACTCCTCGGGGGTGTACTGCGAGTCGTAGATGAAGACGTCTGCGCCGCGCGCGATCGCGAGGATGTTGGGGTCGGGCACCGCGTAGTGTTCGGTGTCCGTCGCGTAAACGAGCGATCGTCCCTGGTACTCGACCCGGTACGCGAACACGCCGTTGGGGTGATTGCCGGGAACGCCGAACACCTTCACCCCGCCGTCCGCGCCGAGCAGGACCTCTTCGCGCTCGTGCAAATCGCGAAAGTGCATCTTGCTGCCCATCTCTCCCAGGCGAACGGGAAAGTTGGGGTAGTTCATCTGGCCCGCGAGGGTCTCTTCGAGCGTCGCCGTGACGGACTTGGCGCCGTAGAGAAAGAACGTGTTTCCCCGCAGAAACGCCGGCACAAAGAAGGGAAACCCCTGAATGTGATCCCAGTGCACGTGCGAGAAGAACAAGTGCGCTGTGACGGGGAGCTCTTTGAGCAGCTTGTCTCCGAGCAAACGGAGACCCGTGCCCCCATCGAAGATCACGATGGTGTCCCCTACCCGCACCTCGACGCAGCTTGTATTACCGCCGATTTCCGCGGTTTGCTGCCCCGGTGAGGGAATGCTCCCTCGAACGCCCCAGAACGTGCAGCGAAACATCGGTGGCTCTCAGCGCTCCGACGCAAACTGTACGCGTCGTGCCACGACAGGGTCAAATTGTGCGGACGTCGATCGATGCGCTCAGCCCTGGGCCGAGGCGCGCACTCGCTGGACGAAGTTCGACATCGACTCGTCCTTGAAGGGCAGCGGCAGGTCGATCTCGGCGATGCCCGTCAGGCGAGACGCGGTCGTCAGGTAGCCATTTCGCGTCGCGGTGCGGCGCTCCATGGACGTGCGCTTGATCGGGTTGAGGCGAGTATTGATGAAGACCCAAGCGGCCTTCTCGGTGGTCTTGAACTTCGGCTTCTGCATGGTCGATGAATCTTCAGGAGAGAGAAGGGACAACGCCGCGATGAGTGACACACCGCGACGGGCCGGCGGTTTTGCCCGCACAACAGCGTTCTGTCAAGCAGCGCTGGTCCCTGCTCGGTCGAAGTCTTCGCTCGGCAGCGCGGCGGCTCCTTCGTCTCGTCGCTCGTCCGGACCATCCGCGGGCTCGTCGAGCACAGCCTTCATGGCCTTTTGCCGTTGGCGTTCGGCCCACCACTCGCTCACGCGACCGAGACCCGAAACTCCAGCGACCGACCCCGCCGCGATGATGCAACCGACGCAGAGGCTCATAGAGCGTAAGAGCCCGCGACGACGCGATCGGGTTCTGCGCCGGTCCCAGCGCGACGCTCAGATGTCGAGGTTGCGCACGTTGAGCGCGTTTTTCTCGATGAAATTGCGGCGCGGCTCGACCTCGTCGCCCATGAGCAACGTCAGGGCCTTGTCCATCGCCACCACGTCGTCGACGCGAACCTTGAGCAACACACGGTTGGCTGGGTTCATCGTGGTCTCCCAGAGCTGCTCGGCGCTCATCTCGCCGAGACCCTTGTAGCGCTGGATGTCCGCGCCCTTGCGGCCGCGCTCGTCGATGGCTCGGTAGAGCGCGTCGACCTGCGCGATGGGGGTCTCGCGGGACTTGTCGTCGACGAGCTTCCAAGGAGCCGGCCCGAGCTCGCGGGCGCGGGCGTAGATCCCCTCGAGCTCGCGCACCTCGGTGGAGCCGAACAGATCCGCGTCGATGACCGTGCGAGAGCCCGATCCGTTGCGCGCGCGCAGCGTGAGCCGCTTGCGACCGACGCCAGGCTCGTCGTCGACCACGATCTTGAGCGGCGCGAGATCAGGAACGTCGGCGTCGACCTGCCTGGCCGCCACGTCCGCGGCCGCGCGGAGCTTCGCCTCTGCGCCCTCGCCCACGAAATCATCGCGATCGAGCCGAACGCCCGCGCGCAGCATCGCGCCAAGCACCCGAGGATCGGCGCGCGAGGAGTGGTGCTCGAGCAGCGAGTTGGCGCGGTGGAGGTCCAACGCGAGCACCCGAAGCTTCGCTGCGTCCACCGGACCCACGCTCGTCACGAGCGTGACGCCTTCGGTGCCCGCGTCGATCAGGTGCTGCGCGAGCCCCTGCTCGTCCTTCACATAGGTGATCTTCTTGCCGCGCTTGACGCCGAACAGCGGCGGTTGGGCGATGTAGAGGTAGCCCTTCTCGAGCAGCTCGTGCATCTGTCGCGCGAAGAACGTGAGCAGCAACGTGCGAATGTGGCTCCCGTCCACGTCGGCGTCGGTCATCACCACGATCTTGTGATAGCGGACCTTCTCCGCGTCGAACGTGTCGGCGATGCCCGCGCCGAGCGCCGTGATGAGCGTGCCCACCTCCTGGTTCTGCAGGACCTTCTCGCGTCGAACACGCTCGACGTTCAGGATCTTGCCGCGCAAGGGGAGGATCGCCTGGGTCTTTCGGTCGCGCCCCTGCTTCGCAGAGCCACCGGCGGAGTCGCCCTCGACGATGAAGATCTCGCACTTGGCCGGGTCGCGCTCCTGACAATCTGCGAGCTTGCCCGGCAGAGAGCTGATGTCCAACACGCCCTTGCGCGTGACCAGCTCGCGAGCCCTCGCCGCCGCCGCGCGCGCCTGCGCCGCGAGCACGCCGCGCTCGACGATGACCTTGGCGACCTTGGGGTTCTCTTCGAAGAACTGCGCGAGCTTGTCGGACACGATGGTGTCGACCGCGGTCTTGGCGTCCTGCACCACGAGCTCGGTCTTCGTCTGATCGCGGTACGACGGGTTCGGGTGGCGCAGAGACAACACCATCGTGAGCCCCTCGCGCACGTCGTCGCCCGAGAGAGCCTGGTTCTTGTTGTCCTTCAACAAGGTGTGGCTCTGCCCGTACTTGTTGACCGTGCGCGTGAGCGAGGCGCGAAGCCCCGTGACGTGCGTCCCGCCGTTGGTCTGGTGGGTGTTGTTCGTGTGGGCCGCGAAGACCTCGTGGTACGAGTCCGTCCACTGCAACGCGCACTCGACGATGATCTTCGCGGTCTTCTCGCCGACGGTCGTCTCGACTTCGCCCGTGAAATACACGGGCGCATGCAGGACGGACTTGCCCTCGTTGAGATAGCGCAGGTACGCGAGGATGCCGTCGTCGAAGTAGAAGTCCTGCGGCCCATCCGAGGCGCGCTCGTCGTGAAACACGATGCGCAGACCGGAGTTCAAGAAGGCCATCTGGCGCAGCCGCTTCTCGACGAGGTCCCGAGAAAACTCGGTCACCTGCGAGAAGATCTCGTGGTCCGGCTTGAACCGCACGCGCGTCCCGCGGCGATCGCTGTCGCCCATACGCTGCAAGGGAACATCCCACTCGCCGCGCTTGAAGTCCTGGTGGAAGTGCCCGCCCTCGCGCCAGATGTCGAGCTCGAGGTACTCGCTCACCGCGTTGACCGCCGTCACGCCGACGCCGTTGGTGCCCGCGCTGGTGGCGTAGGTGTTGTTGTTGAACTTACCCCCCGCGTGGATCTCGGTCATGACCAGCGTCGCGGCGCTGTAGCCCTTGTCCGCCTTGATGCCGACGGGAATGCCTCGACCGTCGTCCTCGACCGAGCACGAGCCGTCTCCGTGCAGACGCACCGTGATCGTCTTGCAGAAGCCCGCGAGGTGCTCGTCGACCGAGTTGTCCACGACCTCCCAGATCAAGTGGTGCAACGCTGAACCGTCGTTCACGTTGCCGATGTACATGCCAGGACGCTTGCGAATTCGATCCATGCCCTCGAGCGTGCTGATCGAATTCTCGTCGTACTCGTTCTCGCTCATCGCGTTGGTCACCGTCCGCGAGGCAGGCGCGTTGTCCCGAGGCGCGCGTTCAATGCTGCGCGGCGAGGGTTTCGATCGCGTTTTCTCCTGCTAATTCGCAGGCGATTATCTACCACTCGCCCCCCGTTTGCGCAACCTTTTCGTGACGTTTTCTGTCGCAGAATCCCGCGGGAATTCTGCGGCCGATCGCGTCGTACCCCCCGAGATCGTCCCCCCTCGGTCGTCAGCGGCGACGGCGGCGCGCGATCATGGCCGCGGCTGCCGCGAGCGCGACGATCGCGCCCGTACCGCCGTTGCCCGTCGAGCCAGGAGCGCCAGCGGTCCTGCAGGCGCACGTCCCCGTACCCGAGACGGTGCCTCCGCCATCGCCCACGCCTGCGTCAGCGCCGGCTTCCGTGGTGCTCGGACGATCCGGACGAACGTCGCTGCCCGTCACGTCCTCAGCGACGCCCGTGTCCATCTCCATGACGCCCGTGTCCATCTCCATGACGCCCGTGTCGACGCCGGAGTCCGTCTCCATGACGCCTGTGTCCATCGAAGCGTCGACGCTCGCGTCGTCCGCAGCATCCACGCCCGTGTCCACACCCGTGTCCACGCCGCTGTCCACGCCCGTGTCCACGCCGCTGTCGCCGCCGACCGGCAACACCACGAGCGAGAACATTCGCGACGTGCGTCCCATGTCGCCGTCATCGACGGTCACGGTGAAGTTCACGGTGACGGTCGACGCGCTCATCGGGGGCGTTCCCGAGAGCACGCCACTCATCGCGTTGATCGAGAGCCACGCGGGCGCGCCCATCAGCGACCACACGAAAGGATCCTGCACCGTGCTCGAAATCGGCGGATTTGCAGGGTCCGTCGCGGCGATCGTCGCGCTGAACGCCATCAGCGAGGTCGCCGTCGGGAGCATCGTCGTCGTGATCGTCGGCGCCGCGTTGGTGATCGCCAACGAAGCCGTCGATCGCGTCGAGCTCGCGTTGCACATCCCGCCCGCCGTGGGACGAGACAGCCAGCACACGTTGCGCATCGACGGGCCATCGAAGCCCGCCGCGCTGAACGACTGGGTCGCTCCCACGGCGTCCACCAACCCGTCGCAGTTGAAGTCCCACGCGACCTCGCAGCCGCAAGAGCCTCCAGCGCCGAACGCCACTGCGACAGAGGCCGTTGCTCCCTCCGCCGTCGTGAACGGCGCGCCCGCCGCCGCCGTCGGACAAACGCGCGGCGCGACGGTCAACAAGCACAAGTCGATCGAGCGGGTCGTCGTTCCGCCGTCGCCGTCATTGGCCGAGACGCTCAGCGGGTAGCAACGAGCTTGCGCTCCGGCGCTGCTGTCGGGCGTCCCCGAGATCACGCCGGTCATCGCGTTGACCGAAAGGCCCGGAGGCAGCCCGACGACCGACCATGTGATCGGATCACGAACCATCGTCGCGACCGGCGGATTCGCAGGATCCGACGCCGAAAGCGTCGCCGTGTACGCCACGTCGAGCGTCCCTGCGGGCAGAGCCACCGTGGTGATGGTCGGCGCGACGTTGGTGATCGACACCGTGTTCATCGACCGCGCAGAGGGCTGCGTGCAGAGCCCGCCCGCGCTCGGAGCAGTGCGATGACAAAGCGACAACATCGAGAAGCCGTCCCGGTTGACGCCCGAGATCGCGAAGGTGGGCCCGGTGCCGTCCGTCGTGCCGTCGCACGCGAGATCCCACTCGACAACGCATCCGCAGCTCGCGCCCGCGAGCGTCGTGTTGACCGTGTTGCTCGCGCCCTCTGCGACGATGATCCCCGCGGGGCCCGGGCTCACCACCGTGGCCGCCGGGCACACGCCAGCCATCGCCGGCGGCGAAACCGTGATCGTGATCATCCGCGACGAGGCGCCCATGTCACCGTCGATCACGTTGACGGTCATCGTGAACATGCCCGTCATCGTCGGCGTGCCGAAGAGCACACCCGTCGCAGCGTCGATGTTGAACCCCGGCGGAAGTCCAGTCGCGCTCCATGTCAGCGAGTCCTGAATGCCGCTGGCGTTCGGCGGATTCGCAGGGTCGCTGCCGAGCAGCACGACGTGATACGCCACGCCGATCGTCGCGTTCGGAACCGCCGACGTCAGAATCGTCGGAGACACGTTGTTGATGGCGATGCCCGCGGCGCCGTTGACCTGCGTCTGCGCCGACACCCCCAAGCACGCGCCGCCCACGGCGAACGAACGCGCGCACACGCTGGTCCTCGCGGGACCATCGCGACCCTCGGCGCTCACGACGTTCGAGAGCCCGAAGGTCTCCGTCGTGCCGTCGCAGTTGGCGTCCCAACCGACGACGCAGCGACACCCCGCGACGATGGGCGCCCGCGCGTTGACCGTCACGATGCCTCCCTCCGACACAGCCACTGTCCCAGTGGTCGTGATGATCGGCGGCGTGCACACGCCCATCCCAGGCATCGCAAGCACCTCGAGCGAGAGGTCCGCGATCCCCAGTCCGCCATCGCCGTCCGCGACGGAGAGCCGCACTGCAAACGTCCCCGCCATCGTCGGAGTACCAGTGATTTCACCGGTCATCACGTTGATGGTCAGCCCGGGCGGCAAGCCCGTCGCCGTCCACGTCAGCGGGTCACGCACCGCGCTCGCGAGCGGCGGGTTCGCGACGTCCGAAGCGTTCACGCGAAAGCTGTACGCCCTTCCGGTCGCTGCGTTGGGCAGCTGGTTGGTGGTGATGACAGGGTCCGCGTTGCCCACGCTCACTTGCGTGCGAAACACAGCGCTCTGTCGCATCCCCACAGGACACAGCGGATCGATGCTGCGCACGCACAGGGGAAACTGCGCCGTCGATGCCCCGTCTCGATTGCGCGCGCTGACGATGAACTGCGTGCCCGTGATCTGATCGCCGAACGCTGCGGTCACTCCGTCGCAGTCGGTGTCCCACTCGAACGTGGGACCGCCGCCGATGGAGCTCACGAGGAGGGTGTTTCCTTCGATGACCGACAGCCCCGGAGTCATCACAGAGTTGATCCCTGTCGGAGCCGACGGCGGACACTGAGCGAGCGCCTCGGCGCTGAGCGCGCTCGTCACGAGCGCGGCCAACGCAAAAACAATGGGTGTTCGTCTTGTGTTCATGACCCCCTCAGTCTCTTCGCAGAACTCAGGAAACTCCAGCGAGCCCACCGGAATTCGAACACGCAAAATTCCCACCGAACCCAGTGAAAATCCACGCCGTACGAGGCGATTGGCATCGAAGAAAGACCGCGCCCCCAAACGCAGTTCGTTTGTTGCGCGCGAGGCGCAATTTTTTCAGCGAGCGCTGCGAGGCGCGCGCCGTCGCGTCGCGAGGGTCACGAACGCGAGGGCCACGAGCGCCGCGAGCGGAGCGCTCGAGCGTCCACCGCGCTGGCCCGCTGCGCGGCACGCGCACGCGCCATCGCCGCTCACTCCAGAGTTCGACCGAGCATCACCCGCGGCGCCGTCGCCGCGAGCGGCGTCGCCTGCAGATCCGTCGTTGCCAGTCGAGCTGTCCATCACGCTCGCGTCAGGATCGACTCCGCTGTCGACCGCCGCTCCGTCCGGCGGCGTTGCGTCGTCGACCATCGTGTCCTCCGCGACGCCACCGTCGCCCGGCACGCCCGTGTCGACCGGCAGCGAACCGTCCACTTCGACGTCCGGCGACACCCCTGTGTCGACGATCGATCCATCCACGACGCCGCTGTCTGCGCCGGTGTCCACCGTCGCGTCGGCGCCCGAATCAACGCCCGAATCAACGCCCGAATCAACGCCTGAATCGACGCCCGCGTCGACGCCCGCTCCGACCACGCGAATCGTGAGCATCGTCGTCGTGCGGCCGCCGTCGCCGTCTTCGACAGCGACGGTGAAGGTAAACGACATCCCCGCGGCGCTCGCGGGCGGTGTTCCCGAGAGCGCGCCGGTCATCGCGTTGATCGAGAGCCACGCGGGAGCGCCAGTGAGCGACCAGGTAAAGACGTCCTGAACGCTCATGGCGATCGGCGGATTCGCAGGATCCGTCGCGCTCACGGTGGCCGCGTACATCGCGCCCGCTGTCGCGCCGGGCAGCATCATCGTCGTGATGGTGGGCGCGACGTTGGTCACGCGCACGACGTTGCTGTTCGACGCAGAGGCCGCGTTGCACATACCCATGGGAGATGGGCGAGAGACCCAGCAGACGTTTCGCGACGTCGGTCCATCGAGGCCCCGCGCCGAGAACGTGAGCGTCGTTCCCGTGGCGTCCGCGGTGCCGTCGCAGCCGACGTCCCACTCGACCGTGCACCCGCAGGCGCCGCTCGATGGAAAGCTCACCGTGAACATGTTGGACCCGCCCTCGGGCGCGATCCACTCGCGGATGTTCGCGCCGGCGACGGGGCACAGCATCGACATCGTGTTGGTGAGGCAGAGCTGCAACATACGCGTGGTGACTCCGCCATCACCGTCGTTGGCGCTGACGATCACGTCGTAGCAGCGCGCTGTCGCGCCGCCGGCCATCGTGGGCGTGCCCGAGATCACGCCGGTCATCATGTTGATCGAGAGGCCTGGCGGCAGTCCCACTGCGGTCCACGCGATGGGATCGCGGGTCATCGAAGCGATCGGAGGATTCGCAGGATCCGACGCCGTGACCGTGGTCATGTACGGGCTGCCCAGCGTCCCGTTGGGCAGGGACATGGTCGTGATCGTCGGGGCGACGTTCAACACGTTGACGGCGTTGGCGGAGATCGCGGACGCCATCGAGCACAGCGAAATCGCTGTCGGAACGCCACGCAAGCACAGACGAAACGCGCTCGGTCCGTCGCGGTCGACGCCGCTGACGTTGAACGTCGTTCCGGCGCCGTCGCGCATTCCATCGCAGCCGACGTCCCACTCGATCGCGCAGCCGCAGGGGCTCGCGCCGAGCGTCGCGGTGAGCGTCGTCGTGCCGCCCTCGTCGACGTTGGCCGCGAGCGGCCCGGGCAGCACCAACATCGGGGTCGGGCACGTGCCCGGCATGACGGAGCCGATCACGATCGTGATCATCCGCGTCGTGACGCCGCCATCACCATCGTTGACGGTGAACGTGACGTTGAACGTCCCGATCATCGTGGGGGTTCCGAAGACGACCCCGGTTGCCGGATCGATCGCGAGGCCCGGCGGAAGCCCGGAAGCGCTCCACGTCTGCGGGTCTTGAAAGCCGCCGGCGGTCGGAGGATTCGCGGGATCGGTCGAGAGCACCTGCGCGACGTACGGGCTGCCCGTCGTTCCGTTGGGCAGCGTCATCGTCGTGATCGTCGGCGCGACGTTGTTCACTGTCACAGAGCCAAACGTCGGAGCAGAGGGCCTGCATGCCCCCGTCATGGTCAACGACGGCACGGGGATGCCGATCGCGCACAACCGAATCCCGCTCGGTCCGTCACGGCCCACAGCGGAGACAGGAATGGTCGTGTCGACCTCGTCGATCGTTCCATCGCAGCTGATGTCCCAAGCGACGCGGCACGTGCAACCCACGACGTCGACCAGCCGCGCTGACACGTTGACGCTCGATCCCTCGTCGACGACGGGAGTCAGGGCACCGCCGCTGCTGGCGATCAGCGGCATGGCGCAGCTCGTGAGCGACGCGGTCCCCGCGATCACGAGCGTGTACATCCGCGTGTTCGTTCCGCCATCACCGTCGTTGACGGTGACAGACACCATGCTCGCGCCTGCGGCGGTCGGAGTCCCAGAGATCGCTCCGGTCATCGCGTTGATCATCAAGCCCGCGGGCAGGCCCGTCGCTGACCACCCGAACGGATCGCGTGTCATCGACGCGGTCGGAGGGTTCGCTGGGTCCGTCGCGGCGAGCCCGAAGAGGTACGCCGCACCGACCGCGCCCACGGGAAGCAGGTTGGTCGTGATCGTCGGCGCGACGTTGCGGATCGTCACCTGCGTCGGAGCGAACGCGCTCGTCCGCATGCCCGCCGGACAGGTCGGATTGATACTACGCACACACATTCGAGCGACGCTGGGACCGTCGCGGTCTTGCGCGGTGTACACAAACGGGCTCGGCCCCACGAGGTCTCCGCGCGAGGCGGTGAGCCCGTCACAGTCGGTATCCCACTCGTAGACGGGTCCGCCGCCCATGACGGCGATCGTCGTGGTCGCGCCCTCGTTGACAGCGAAGCCCGCGCCCGGTCCCGGAAGGACATAGGTCGGCGCCGTCGGCGGACACTGGGCCCACGCGCTGTGTGTCATCGCGAAGAACGCGAGCATCCACAGCGCGAACAACAATCTAGTTCGCAAGATGAAACCTCCTCGAAGAGCCACGCGGCGCACCGGAATCACCGACCGCCACCGCGCATGGTACGCGGCTTTTCTCTGCGACAACACGCGCCCAGGCTACGCAGCGATTGCGAGGTTCGAGCATTCGTTGCGAGGATGTCGCGCTATCCAGAGTCGCGTCGTCAACCCGCCGACACCGAGCCCGCGTGCACGATGAAGCGCCGCGCGTCCGGCAGCAGCGCGCCCACCGCGGGGTCCGTCGTGGTGACCCAGAGCTGCGCCTGCATCGTCGCGATCCTGGCGAACAGCCGCGCGGTCCTCTCGCGATCGAGCTCGCTCGAGACGTCATCGAGCAAGAGCCACGGGAGGCGCCCGGACCGCGACTCGAGGACCTCGAGCTCGGCGAGCCGCAACGCGAGCGCGATCGCGCGGGTCTGTCCCTGGCTCGCGACGTCGCGCGCGAGGCGACCGCTCCACTTGATCACGACGTCGTCCGCGTGCGGCCCGATGGTCGTGAGCGTGCGCGACCGGTCCGTGTCGAACGCGCGAACGAGCGCCTCGCGATAGTCGCCTGCGTCCGTGGGGGACTTCGTTCGGTACGCGATCGAGACCTCCGAGCCCGACAACGCGATGTCGTCCGCCGCCGCGCGGGCCGCGGGCAAGAGCTCGTCGGTGAGCCCGATGCGAGCGCGCACGATGGCGCTGCCGTAGCGAGCGAGGATCGGGTCGTACGCGGCCACGGCGCGAGGGTCGATCGAAGCCGCGCGCAAGAGCGCGTTGCGGGCTTTGAGCGCGCGGGCATAGGACCGCAGGGCCTCTCCGTAGCCGTCCACGACGCGGACGAGCACGCGATCGAGCAGACGCCGCCGAAGGTCAGGCGAGCCGCGGACGAGGTCGAGGTCCTGCGGGTGAAACACTACGCACGCAGCGGAGCCGTAATAGTGCACGGCGCGCTCGGGGCGCTTTCCGTCCATCGTGGCCTCGCGGGTCTTGCGGTCGAACGTGACGCGAAACTCGTGAGGGAGGTCACCACCTTCGACGACCATCCGCGCTCCGGCTTGCGCGACCGAGTGCCCGACCAATTGCGATCGGGTCGCGCCGCGAAAGGACCTCAGGGTGGCCACGAAATCAACGGCCTCGAGCAGGGATGTCTTGCCCTGACCGTTCGCGCCGACAAAGAGGTTGGCCCTCGGGTCGGGCTCGACCGAAACGGCGTCGAGGTTGCGAAATCCACGCACAACGAGGCGCGCGACGCGAAGAGCGGGGGTCACGGGAGCCGTGAGGTGCGTAGCACGAACAGAGGGCGTCGCGGGACAGGGTTGGCGCGGTTGACGAATGCTCGGCCAACGTCGGCGAGCTATGGGTCGCGGGCGTCCACGCGATTTGGGACGAACGCGAGATCGGGCGGGAGATCGATTCGTTCGGCGAGCATGCGCAAGCGAGGGTGGGTCTCGGGGACGCGGGTGATGATCGCCGCGTAGTGCTCGCGCAGCGCGGCAGAGGTGTCCTCTTCGCGGAGAAAGCGCCGGGTCCAAGCGTGCTCGAAGCGGGCCTCGTGCGTGTCGGGGTGCTCGGGCCCCACAGAAGCGTCGAGCGAAGCGATCGCGAGCGCGAAGGTGTCCCGCGCCGAGGACCACTCGCCCCGAGCGAAGAGCGCGCGACCTTCAGCGAGGTACGCGCGACCGACGAAGTGATGCGACGGGCCGAAGAGCGAGAGAAAGAGGGTGCGCGCGAGGACAGCGTGATGGAGGGCGTGCTGAGAGAAGCCGTACCGATGGAGCGCGCGGGAGGCAGCGAGGTGCGTGAGGGCGCGGGCGTAGGGCGACGGCTCGATCGAATTCGTCAGCCTATTTGCGAGAGCAAGCACTGCAGACGAATCGCTCGCGACGAGGGATCCGGCGACAGCGTCGAGTACGAAGCGATCGGTGTGAAACTGCGTTGGTGGAATCTGTTCGAGCCAACGCCCCACCCGCGAATCTCCGAGCGCGATCGCGAGTTCGAGAAAGCCTGGGCTGATCTGTTCATGTGCGTTCGAAGCAAGCGCCGCTTCGTCCAGCCAACGCGCGTCGCGCGGGTCGAACGCACGCGCAGCCGCCGACAAGCGCACCGAGCTCGAACCGCGAGGATCATCGAGCAGCAGCGAGTATCGCCCGAGGGCCAGACGCGAAAGGGCCAGACGATTTTCGACGTCACCACGATCAGCCAGAGGCCACGGCGTCGTGTCGTGGCTCGATTCACCACCCAGCAACAGCTGAGACAAGAGCGACTCTGCGCGTGAAAACCTACCCTCGTTGAAAGCAGCAAACGCGAGCAGCGCGTGCTCTTCAGGAGCCACATAGACCGATTGCCGCTCCTCGATGCGCGTAAGCACACGCGCTGCAACATCATCGATTTGCAGTCTGTCCGCCGCCACCACCATCAGCACCGGATGCACGCTCCCGTGCGTGAAGAACTCACGCTCCACCACGATCTCGGTCCGATCGTTTGCGAGCGTGGGCGCAGGGGCCTCGGCGTTCACAGCCCTCCACGCCCGCGCATCCACGCGCGCCCCGCCGAACACCCTCTCTCTCTCGGCCCACGCGATCGCCTCGGGCTCGAGCCCGCACCACCCCGCGGTCAGCCCTGGCTCGGGATCGCCCGCTGCGCGCAGTCGCTCGATCGCCTCGCTCCACGCCATCGGACTCGCGTGCAGTCGCCACCAGCCCCACGACACGACCCCATCACCGACGTCGACGAGCGCGCACCCCGTCTTGCGCTTTCTCTCGGCGACCGCCCATCGCGCGCGCCACAGCTCTCGCTCGCTGTCCACATGCTCGAACGCGATGAACTCGTCCTTCGCCGCTTCGATCGCTGCGAGAAGCTTCTCGTACTCCGTCCGCGCGTCGAGCCGGCGTACCGCTCTGCCGCTCCACGCGCGAGCGACGCACTCGTCGAGTCCTTCTCCGCGCCACTCGCAGTTGCTCTCGGCACGCTCGCACGCCAACAAGTTCTCGATCGCCCACGACGGTGGTTGCGACGGAACATCGACGCTGTTCGAGCGCCAGTCGTACAGGTCGGCGCCGACGGATTCGGCGAGCTCGAGCGCCGGCGGATCGCACCACAAGAACACCGTCCATTGCTGCTCGTAAAAGAGCGGGCGCGCGAGGTTGAGCGCCTCCCACGATTCGCGGGACAACCCGACGAGCACCGCGACC
>LNEO01000159.1 GCA_001465015.1 Deltaproteobacteria bacterium Ga0077539
GAAGCAGCTCGGAGATCAGCGTCTGCAGAATGCTCTCGCCCATGTTGTCCGTGTCCGGCAGATCGAGCGCACTCACGGTCGGGTTGCGCGAGGCGGGCTTCACCGCGCTCGAGTCTGCCACGACGCGCGATGCGGGACGAGCCTCGCGCGATCGGGAGCCGCGCTTGTGACGAGCGAAGGGCTGTGGTCCCATTGTCTTCGCCGGGGGCGGAGTAGCTCTCGGGGGAAGAGACGAAACGGTCATGAGTAGAGCGCGAAGAAGAGGCTCCGCGAGGGCGGCGCAAGTCACACACACACACGGAATTTCTCTCGTAGTCCTGGGAGGACTCGTGGGTTGCGCGAACCCAACCGGCGACGGCGGTGTGCAAACCTCGGTGCAGGCCTTCGGAGGCGGAGGCACACCAGACTTCGTGAGCCATACCGACCCCGCTACGGCGTTGGAGGGACGCCTTCGAAACGCGGTGGTTCACCTGGTTGCGAGCACGGGTTTGCCGACGACTTGCAATGGCACGCTCGTCACGCCGCGGCACATCGTGACGGCCGCACACTGTGTGGCGCTGGGTTCGGGTGTAACGATTCGCGTCGGTTCAGAAGGGAGCACCGTATCGCTGCCCGGCGGCGGGACAGCGACGAGCCCCTTTCGTTCGATTGCGCTGCCCAAGGATCACGGGATGTCGCCGAGAAACTGCTTCGTGCACCCGTCGTACAACACGTCTCACCGTGGGACGGGCGATCAGTGTTTCACGGCCGCGCACAACTCGGCGACGGGCAGCGGGGCGGACCTCGCTGTGCTGGTTCTTCCGTCGACGATCGAGGCGATCTCGAGGGATCTGGCGATTCCGGTTCCAATTCGGCGTTTGGACACGCCTGGCCTGTTTGGCACCAACGGATTTCCGTACAGCTGGCCTGTTCGAGTCGTGAGCCACCAGAATGCTGGCTTCGTGCGCCAACACGTCGATTCGAGCACGGCGCCCGAGAGCATGGCGGTGTTTCGAGTGCAGGGTGTTGCGTGGGTTGACGGCGATTCTGGGGCGCCGGTGCTCGTGCGGCGCGCGGACGTTCCGCAGTCGCGTTGGCTGTTCGAGCACCCGTCTCGACGCTACCTCGTGGGCGTCGTGTACATCGATACCGGCAACTTTGTGACGCTGGACCAACCGTGGATCGACAGCATCGTCGCTCCTGGCGAGCCCGATCCGACACGCCATTGGAGGGCCGAGCTGATCGGGATTCCTCCCGAGATCCGCAACGGCGTGTCGTTTCCGGCGCGGGACAACTGCCCCGACGTGATCAACCCCGATCAGCTCGACAGCGACGGCGACGGTCGCGGCGATGCGTGCGACCTGTGCCCCAACACTCCCGTCGCGGGCGGTGACGAGCCCACGGGGCTTCGCGCAGACGATCCCAATGTGCGCGCGCCCCACCGACCACAGCCTAACTGCAACGCTGCAGCAGAGACGCTGCACAGCCGCCCGATCCTCGCAGACGCATGCGACCCGTACCCGTGCGCGACGATCTCGGCGACCAACCCCTCGACCACGCGCTCGCCAAGACGGACGTGCTCCCGCTTCGATCTCGACATCATTCAGTGCCTCGAGGGCGACGATCGCGCTCCGATCGGGTACGCGCCCAGGAGCGGGCCCACACCAAGCGGGTTTCCCGCGGGGAGCCCTGCGCCGGGGGCGACGACCAATCAGACCACCGTGCTCCGGCGGTGCTTGTGCTACCGGCCTGGTGCCGGAACTTCACTCATCGCGATGAGCGGGCAGGACTGCTATCTGAACCCTGCGTCGCAGTGTAAGCGTAACTCGGGTCCCAACGGGACCAGTAATGGGCTCGGCTGGATCGTCGCCGATCTCGACGTTCCTCCACCGCGTCCCGCGGACAGTACGATCACCATGGGCTCGGTGCGCGATTTCGCGCCCCGACCACCCGGCTCGATTGCTGCGCCACAATTCAACTTTCCCGTTGTGACTCCCGCAGTGCCGCTGAACTGGTCGGGCACGGCGGCCGCATCGAACGCGTTCTTCGATTTGCGCGGACAGCGCATGTGGGACTGGTTCGGATGGAACGTCGCGAGCGCCAACAACCCGCTGCCTCCGACGAGCGGCCTCGCGCCGGGCTCGAACGTCAATGTAGAGGTGGCATTCTGGTCCCGCGTGCAGACGGACGCGCCTGCGCCCTCGCCGGACGCACCCATTCAATCGTTGCGTGATCACTATTCATCGCAGCCAGTCGCGATGAGGTCGGGTATGGCTCGGGGGCGGACCGTGAAGGCTCTGTACGACTTCTGGTGGAACCGCCGCATCTTCTTCATCCGTCCCGATCCCGATCCTCCCCCCTTCCTCGAGCGCCATCACCTTGTGCAGCGCGAACTCTTGGGAATCGTCCCGCTCGGCGCTGCCGACGCGAACGTGGCCAGCGAAGAGTTCTGGATCAACGGCGATCCCACTGCGCCAGTGCGCGGCGTCACCATCACACGCTTGAACGTGCGTGTCGCCACCGTGGTGGACAGCGCTGCGACCCAAGGCTACCCCGCAGCGCTGCCCATGAACGCGCAGATGGCGTGGACTTCTACCGACGTTAACGCTGATGGTTGGCCCGTTGTGTACGCGTTCGGGGGAACCCGCGCGGGAATCACGCGATTCACCCTGCATCGCGCGACGCCCGTTCTTCAGCCGGATGGACGCACCATCTACCAGTGGGAGTTGGTCGGTTCGCCCACGAGCCCTCCTGCGCGCATCCAGTCCACGATGGTCGCGAGCGCCGACGGGCACACGCTCTACCTCTTCGGTGGCCGCGAGAGCGATGGCGGAGCGCTGCTCGGTGATCTGTGGGCGTTCGACGTGCCCTCGGGAACTTGGTCGCAGCGAACACTGAGCACGGCGATTCCTGCGCGCTTCGATACCTCGATCGCGGTGCTCGGCGACGATCTCTACATCGGCGGCGGGATCGACGCGGCAGGCAACGCGCTCTCGGATCTCTGGCGTGTTCGCGGGACCGACGGTGACGTGTTCGCGTACGGCAACGTACTGCCCGCGGGCGCGCTCGCAGACCTCGCCTTCGACGATCACGGCGACGGCCTGGTGTATGCGGGCGGCTGCATCGGCTCGACCTGGTATCGCGATCTGTGGCGCGTTTCGCTGGAAGGAACGAGCGCCACGACCACCTTCGTCCACGACTTCTCGGGTGACGGCCTCGGCGCGACCGAGAACTACGCGGTGGTGTCGGACCTGGAGCACGACATGTTCTGGGCGGTTCCGGGCTACGCCAGCGCAGGAAATCCACAGGGAACGTGGTTTCTCCAAGGAGGCATCGCGTCGAGCATCGGGCAGGGCTCGCAACAGGGCTCGCTGCTTCGCGTCGCGAGCGGGGGTTCTTCGAGCAGCCTCGCGCGACGTCCCATCGGCAGACGCGGCGCTCGAAGCGCAACGCTCGTTCGCCGCGCTTCTTCGACGACGGCACCGCTGCGATGAACGCGCGAATGCTCCTCTCGTGCATGGGCTCACTGCTCACCGCGTGCAGCGCGTGCAGCGGGCCACGGACGACGGACGCGTCCGCGGATGCGGTCGTCACGGACGCGAGCGACGCCACCGTGCGCGATGTGAGAAACGATGTGCGAAGCGATGTGCCAATCGACACTCGACTCCCGGCACCGTGGATCGATGGGTCTCTCGCTCTTCCCATTCAGGAGTACAATCTGGCTGCGGATCGCTTTGGTCAGTGCGCAGGTCGAAGGGCGATTGCGCCATGGGGGACGTTCAGAAACGCCGATGGGCACTCGCTCAATGGGACGGTCTACTACTCCGTTGCAGGGCTCTTGGTGCGCACAGTGATCGGCAGCTATCTGGAAGAAGCGTTTGTGAACGAAAGCGATCAACTCGCTGGATTTCTCGCAATCTCCGGCACTCGCCTTGTTCTCGGCGCTGCGTGGCGTCACTCGTTCAACGAGGCCGTGATCATCTTCGACCAACCCGTTCGCGGTGCCGTAGGGCGCACGCTATGGCAACGCCAGCGGAGGGTAACCGGTTCGGAGGGTGGCTTCTGGGGGATGAGCGCGACCCCGTCGCTGATCGCATTCTTGTGGCAAGACTCGATGGAATCAGGCGACTGGCGCACGCGTGTGTTCGTCATCAACGCCGACGGGACGGGCGAACGCGAGCTCACTCCGATGGGTCGCAATCAGTGCGAGACCGTTCGCGCGAGCGGCGATCGCGTGGTGTTCGACTGCGACGGGCAGGTCTTTCTCTGGACGCGCGGCGACGCGCAGGCGACGCGGGTCGATCCCACCAACCGCTCGCAGTGGCACGCGTTCATCGAAGGGGACATCGTGGTGTGGCTCGATCAGCGCGACTGGCCGTTGGGCTCGCACCACTCACCGGACAACGCGGAGGTCTACATGAAGAACCTCCGCACCGGCGTCGTTCAACGCATCACGCGAGACCTCGCGCCCAATCCTGTCACGCAGGACGATCCGGTCGTGCGTCACGCGAGCAACCCGAACGCGGGATCTGTCGGCGATCGTATGTCGATCTACGGCTTTCACATCCCCACGCAGCGCGAGTACCTCCTCGTCGATGACCCCGAGTGCCTCGCCGCTAAACCGATGCTACTTGGAGGACGGCTCTACTACACCGGGACGCCGCGGAGCACCGGCGGCGGCCCGATGTACGACATGGATCTCCCGGTGATCGCACGCGACGAGTGATCGTCGGCAAACCTGCCGCGACCCGCCTGCGTGACGCTAGCGCCGTCCGTCCCAAGTACGGGCAGAGTTTCTTGCAGGCAGCCCGGTTGAAGAGCGCATGCAACGAGTGCATGCGCCCTCTTCAGGCGCTCTTCGGCAAACTTGCCGTTCTGTCGGCAAACTTGCCGTTCTGTCGGCAAACTTGCCGTTCTGTCGGCAAACTTGCCGCGAGGCAGCGACCGAGTCGCTCGGGGACGGGCGAACTTTCGCGCTGCGCGGTCAGCGCTTCGTGCGCTTGTTGTGCGGCGGTCCCTTCGCAAGCGCAGCGAGCTGGGCGGCGAGCAGATCGCGCTCGCGAATCGCGGCCTCTTTGGCGTGCGTTGCCGCTGCCCTCTCTCGCACGGCCGCTGCCTTTTCGCGCTCGGCTGCTTCGCGCTTTTGCTCGGCTGCTTCGCGCTTTTGCTCGGCTGCTTCGCGCTTTTGCTCGGCTGCTTCGCGCTCTCGCTCGGCTGCTTCGCGCCGGCCCCGCTCTGCTTCTTCGCGTGCGATGGCCTCGTTGGTCCTCGCAGCGAGCTCTTCGTCGGTGGCGACGAGCTCTTCTCCGAAGCGCCCCATGGCCAGCCGCACCCGTCGCGCGCCTCCCTCGCCGACGACGCGCAGCCAGCAGCCGAGCGCGCTCGACTCGACGCGGTCTTCGTTGCTCTGGAGCACGCGCACCAGCCCGCGCTTCTTCACTTGTCGCCACACTTGCCAGCGCACGCGGCGACGGCTGCGAAGCGTCCAGTCCGGGTCGTACACGATGAGCTCGCGCACGCCGATGTTCTTGTAATCGATGGGAACGTCCTCGTAGTCCTTCGCCACGTCGCGACCCACGATTTCAAAGGCGAACGAGGGAGGCTCTGCGAGGTCCCACGTGCACCACACGCGCTCTTCGCGCGGCCCCTCGAGGCCCGGCAGCACGTACACGTCGGGCGCGATGCGTTGCGTGATGTCCTTTGGGTT
>LNEO01000160.1 GCA_001465015.1 Deltaproteobacteria bacterium Ga0077539
TCTGCGCGCAACGCTCCGAGAATACCGCGGCAGACCCGCGCGAGGCTGGTGACAGCACCCGCGCGACGCGAGCAGACGAAGCGCGCCGAGAGGCACGCAGCGCGAGCACGCAACACACACTCGCGAACGACTACACCCGACGAGAGATCCGAAAGGATCGCTCGCCGGGTGTTCGTGTTTCTCCCCGTTGGCGCCGGCGTTGCTCGACGGCGCGTTGCGCAGTCACCTCCGTCCGACCTGCGCTCAGACGTGCGGCGCGAGCTGCGACCAGGTTCGCGGACCGACGATGCCGTCGACGGACAGCCCGTTGTCCGCCTGAAACTGCATCACTGCGCTCTGGGTGCCGCGCCCGAAGATGCCGTCGATCGCGACGTCGTAGCCGAGGTTCGAGAGCGCCGCCTGGATGTTGCGGACATGGTTTCCGCTGGCGCCCGGGCCGATCGACGTGCCCGAGCGACGGGCCGGGGCGACTGGCGAGTTCTTCGCGGGAGGAGCGTTGGGGTTGTTCGCGTGTGTGACCGAGGCGAGCCGCGACGACATCCCGAGCGCCGAGCGTGTGTTCGCTCCGACGAGTCCATCCGCGCGAAGGCCGTTGTTCGACTGAAAGTCTCGAACCGCTTGCTCTGTTCCCGGGCCGAAGATCCCGTCGACGCTCACGCTGTAGCCCTGGTCGTTGAGCGCGCTCTGCAGGTTGCGGATCTCCTGTCCACGATCGCCGCGACGAAGCGTCGTCGGCTTGAGCGAGGTGCCGCGAACAACCTTGGACGGAGGAGCGTCTTCTTCTTCCTCGTCCTCTTCTTCCTCGTCCTCGCTGTCTTCGTCCTCGTCCTCGTCCTCGCTGTCTTCGTCCTCGTCGTCTGTGGACGATTCGTCGCCATATTGTTCGGCCACGGACGCGAGCAGCTCTTCGGCCTCGCTCCTGTCGTAGTCGAAAGCCTCAGCGAGGAGGAAGTACAGCTCCTGCTCGTCGCCCTCTTCGAGCTCGCCGTCCGACAGCATGATCGCAGCGGTCGCGGTGAGCACCGACTCGCGGTCGTCCTCGTCGGTGATCGTGCGGGCGAGGTGCTGAATACGCTGCTCCCAGCCGGAAGCGAGCTCGTTGACGCTCCCTTCCATCGCTCTCTGGATTTCGGCTTCGTCGACGTCGTCGTCGCTCAGCTCGGAGATCGCTTCGATGAGCGCGTCGGACTCCTCTTGTTCGAGGGCGCCGTCAGCCATCGCGATCATCATGCCTGCGTCGACAACGCCCTGAAGCAGTCGATTGCCGAGCCTCTTGCCCGATGGTTTGATCGGCTTGCGGGTGAATGCCATCTCTCAGATTCCTCCGTTGTTGCGAAACACTCCTGCGCTCGCAACGAACGCGATCGTAGTCGGAGCTCTGACGGAGGCGGGTGACGATTCTCGTCACTCAGCCATTTCACGACAGTGCTCGACGACGTCCAGCGGCGGATTGCCGCAGAGAAACCCAGAGATCGCTCAGCGGATGGTGAGCGTGCGGCGGAGCGTGCCTCGGTAGGTTCCGTTCGTGTTGAGCGAGTCGATGACGAAGTTGCGCTCGCCGAGGGTGTTGAACGCCGAGCGGACCGCGAGTCGCGTGCTGCGCGTCGCGCCGCTCACCGCGTCGGTGAGCAGAAAGCCGTCGACCCGCACTTCGATCGCGCCCACCGCGGAGGACGCGCGCTCGACGCCGATCTCGTAGGTTCGATCTCCGAGCGGTCGGATGAACAGCGCCGTGCCCTCGACCACGTCGAGCATCCCGACCGACCGAGCGACCTCGTTGCCCGAGGCGTCGAGCCCACGCGCCACGACTGGCCGCGCGTTGCCCTCGAAGCGAAAGCGGTAGCTCGCCACGAAATCGTTGCCCGGCCCGCGGTCGGCGCTGGCGATCGCAACGTCGTCGACTCGGTACTCGATCCGTCGAACCGTCGCCGGAGCCGTGCTCGTGAACCAATATGCGCCGTCGTCTCGACGCTCCCATCGCACGGCGAAGGACGGCGCGCTGGGCGCTGGCGTTCCCATCGATCCGCCGCCGCCCGTGCCGGTGCACGACGCGCCTCGCGCGAAGCCCGACGCTGGAGCGCGTCGGAGCCTGCTCTCGGTGCTCGCGCCGTAGTCTCCGTCCTCGGCGATCTGATCCGAGGGGTTGTTGCGGTTCCACAAGCGTTGAAAGGCCTTCACGCTCAGCCCCGAGAGCGAGACCGTCCCGCTGCCGAAGTAGTCGAAGTGCACCGGGTCGAACGATCCGATCCACGTCCATCCGCTGTTGCCCATCGCGCTCATCCGACCGTACGGATCGTCGATGTCGACGGCCTGGCCGGTCTCGTGGTTGCTCGTGCCGGGGTAGGCCACCGCGGAGATCCCGCAGGCTCGGCGCTGGCCCCAGCGCCACAAGAGATACTGCTGCGCCAGCGTGCGAATCGCGGAGTTGACGAAGATCGATCCCGCGCGGCCCGCAGCGCGTCGAAGCGCGTCCGCCGCGGGCGTCTGCAGATAGGGCATCACCGCCGAGCCCAGCGTGACGCCAGACACACCCTCGATCGAACGCATCGTTCCAGGACGAAGGCAGTTGATCTCGTCGATGAGCTGCTCGGACAACCCGCGCACGATCGCCGTCGAGCACGAGCGACCCACGGCGCTGTCGACCGTCAGCGAGCTGATCTCTTCGGTGCTGACGTTGACTTCGCCGCTCTCGTGAATGTCCTCGTGCGGCATCTCTTCGGTGCATCCCGAGAGCGCTACGACACACGAAACCAAGATTGTGCGGGACCGCCACGAGGTGTTTCGACGCATGAGCGAAGCACGAAGCACTTTGCGTACCAGGACCTACATGCCGTGAAATCCCTGGGTTTCGAGGGGGATTCTGCTGGACGCGTGCACAGGCGGTGGGTGGTTGGCGACCTTTGTCCCACGGAGAGGGAGCTAGCTCTCCCAGGCGATCGTTTGCAGCGTCGCGTCGCGCTGCAGCTTCACCGCGAGGACTTGATCCGTCTTCGGTTCACGCAGGATGTAGTCCATCACCAGGAACGCCCGCGAGCCATACGCGCCGTCTGGATAGAACCCGATGCGCTGCAGCCGCAACGCCGCGACGAAGCCCTCGCGCTCGAGCGCTTCGTAGCCCGCGACGTCCTCTCGATGAAACCGCCAGAACTGCGCGGGCTGCGCGTCTTCGTTGTCCATCAGCGAAGCCAGCATCCCCCGCGCGGACTCGTCGAGCCGCGCGACTTCATCCAACAGCTGATCGATCGTGGTGATCTCCGCTGGATCGAGCTCGTCCGGGCGAGCCAGATTCAAGTCGACCCGCACTCGCTCCACGCCCAGCGCGACCTCTGCATCCACGCTGTGAATCGTCGGCGAGATCTCGCCGAAGTGCCGGCTCGTCTTCATGAGCGCATTCGAACTCGTCGGGCCAGACGGCGCACGCCCAATCGACCGACAGCGTTGTGCTCGGCGTTTTGGCGCCGCTCGCGGGCTCACGCGGCTCTCACGACCGGGCGGGACCCAAGGGCAACGCTGCTACGATCTCGCTCGTGCGCTCGTCGCTCGTGCTCGTGCTCGTGCTGGTGTTGCTCGTCGCCACGCTCGCTTCCCGCGAGGCGAGCGCGCAGCGATGTCCGGCGGCTCCTCAGGACTTTCGGCCGAGCGTCCAACTCGTGCTCGGCGACACGTTGCTCGCGCGCAACGAGCTCGTCGCGCTGATCCTGCTTCGGCAGCAGCACTGCACGACGAGCCGCGCTCCAGCGCCGCGCATTTCGCCGTCGAGCCTTCGCGCCACCATCGTCGAGGGCCCGCTCGCGGGTCGATCGCTGGCGATTACCCCGCGCGCCGAGCGGCTCTCCATCGCGCTTCCGACGGCGGGGACGCACACCATCCGCGTCGAGAGCCTCGCCTTCGCGTCGCTCGTGCCTGCCACGGTGCGCGTGCACGTGATGGACCCGCAGCGCGCGCGCCCCGCGCGGCTCGCGCTCGAGCGATCTCCCCTCGACATCACGGCATCCTCCAGCGTCACGAGCCTCGCGCTCACCCACGAGAGCGGCGCGCGGACGACGCTCTTCGGCCCGCGCTTCGCGCGCGGCCGCACCACCCCCGGTGTTCTGCTCGAGCCCGGCTCGTACGCTGTCACGTCCGTCGTCGGCGGGATCACGCGATCCTCGCGCATCGCCGTCGTGCCGTCGCGAGCGCCGATCCCCGTCGAGTTCGCGGGCGGCTCGCTGCGCGTCGACATCGATTTGCTCCCTGATTATCAGCGCCGCTACTCGCTCGTGGTCACCGCTGCCGACGGGCAGCAAGAGCGCAGGCCGCTGCAGTTTCCCGGGACGCTGCTCGGTCTCGATCTCGCCCCTGGGCCGGTGACGGTCAGCGTGGAGTCGACGCGTACGCAGCAGCCGGCGAACCGCGAGCCCGCGTGGACCGTGCATCACCGTGAAGTGCTGCAAATTCAAAGACAGACTGCGCACGTGTTCGAGTGGTCGCTGCCGGCCATCCTCGGCGGACAAGGCAGCGCGCGGCGATCATGGCGAGCGCTCGCGAGCTTGCCGGGCGTCGTACGAGCGGTTCCGAGCGGCGATGTGACGAGCGTTCCGCGCGCGTTTGCGAGCGTGGGCGACGCCCTGTTGTTGCTCACCGATGGCATCGCCGAGCGTCGCGCCGACCGATGGACGGCGCTCTCGATGCCGACCGGCTGGGCCGTTCCCAGCACGACCGCGTCGGTGGCCGCGATCGCGAGCGACACGTACGCGTGGGTCGCGCAGTCGCTCATCGTCGGCTATCGAACCCCCTCGGGAATCACTGGTGAAGCGCTGCCGATCGCGACGGGAGGCGCCCGATCGGTGTGCTCTTCGGAGGCCATCGCCGCGACCGGACCCGACGCGCTCGTCGTCGTGGGCCGATGTCCCGACCTCGAAGGGAGCGGTCGACCGCGAGGCTTCATGGCGACGCGCGACGCCGTGCGATGGACGATGCGCACAGAGAGCCTCGCGCCGTTGCTCTCGGTCGCGACGATCGGAGATCGCGCGATCGCCGTGGGCCACGACGGACTCGTCGCCACGCTGCGTGGATCCGTGCTCGAGACTCGATCGATTGGTTCGATGGTGTTGCGCCGCGTCCGCGCGGGGCGATCGAGGGTGGTCATCGAGGTCGCCTCGCAGGGGCTCATCGAATACAACGAGGCCGCCGGAAGCTACGCGACGCTCGCCACACTCGACCCGTCGCGCTTCGGAACTCCGCAGACAGAGCACTGTTTCGTCGGCGACTCGTTGCTGATCTTGTACAAGCGTCGCCCCGGCGAGCCGAGCTCGACGCTGCACCTGGACGACGGAGCCTCGCAGTTCGACCTCTCGACGCGCGCCACCAACGCCGTCGCCCTCGCGTGTGCGAGCAGTGAGGCGTGGCTGCTCGATGCGACTGCCAGCGGTACGCACACGCTCGTGCGCGTGGTCGTTCCGCCGCGGCCGGGAGCGCGTTGACGAGCGCTGCTTCGGAGCTGTGTCCCTCTGGCCTGTCGCGTCGGGTGTGAATCCCATCCTGCTCACGAGCGCAGTGCTGAAGCCCCCACCCGCGCTGCCCCGCGCCCCGCCCCCGCCTGGAACGGCAGGGGCGGCGGCTTGGCGCTGATGAAGCCTGGGAATTATCTGACAGGTTGATTCTGTGGGCCATTGCTCTGCAAGGGCCTCAGTGGGCTCGAAGTCGCCACGCGTGGTACTGACCAAACGATGGCGCGTCGAAGCGTAGCGGGAGGACGTCGAGGGGCAGACCGGCGCAAGGTTGCTATGGCAAAGCAGCTCCGACGAGAACTGACAGCGGCGGAGGATTGTCTGTGGGGTGCGCTCTGCCGCACGTCTCTCGGCTGTCGAGTTCGCAATCAGCACGTCATTCGAGGCTGGATCGTCGACTTCTACATCGCAAGCGCCCGCCTGGTGATCGAGCTCGACGGTGATGGTCACGACCTCCGTGCCCAAGAAGACGCGCAGCGCACGATCACGCTCGAGCACGAAGGACTTCGGGTGCTTCGATTTCGCAACGACGCCGTGCTCGACAACCTCGCCTTCGTCGTTGCCGCGATCGCTGCCGCGATCCATCCCGACGGCTGATCCCGTCTCCTCGCTGCCAGAAATCGAGCCCACTGAGGCCCTTGCAGAGCAAGGGCCCACAGAATCAACCTGTCAGATAATTCCCAGGCTTCATCAGCGCCAAGCCGCCGCCCCTGCCGTTCCAGGCGGGGGCGGGGCGCGCGGCAGCGCGGGTGGGGGCTTCAGCACTGCGCCTACTGTCGTTGCACTCGCTCGCGCGCGGCAGCGCGGGTGGGGGCTTCAGCACTGCGCCCACTGTCGTTGCACTCGCTCGCGCGGCAGCGCGGCTGGGGGCTTCAGCACTGCGCTCGTGAGCAGGATGGGATTCACACCTGTCGCGTCCTTCATCCCCCCACGGTCCAGGCCATCTCGAGACCCGCGCCGATGATCGCGCCGCCCGCTGCGGACTGCCTCGGCGCATGGCCATAGTAGAAGTCGTTGATGATGCTCGACGCGCCGCGCAGCCCGAGCCCGAGCGAAAACACGTGTCCGATGCGAAACCGCCCGCCGATCGTCGCGCTCGCGTCGAGCGCGAACCCGCTGCGGCTCAGCGATGACCGATCCGCGAAGCGGCCTTGAAGGCCGATCCCCAGCTGCGCAAAGCCCTCGAACCACTGGAGCGGAGCCCACACGAGCTCGGCGTACGGGGACGCGGTCACGAAGCCTCCGCGGCCGGTCGGGGTCATTCCGCCAGTGATTTGTCCGACGCCGACGCGAAGCCAGGGGCGGACGTGGCGGTTGACGAAGATGCTGCCGATCGAGACGTCCGACGAATTGCTGGTGCCGAAGCTCGAGTACGAGTCGAAGCCGAACGAGACGGTCTGTCGCTGTCTTCGCGCTCGCCAGTCTTCGGGCTGCGGCGCGGCCGCCACAACCGGAGCGCGAACCATCACGGGCTGCAGCGCGAGCGCCACCGGCGGAGGCGGGAGCGGCGTCACAGCCAACGGCTGCAACACGATGTTCACCTGCACTGGCGCAGGAGCCACTTGTTGCGCAGCGCGCGGCGGAAGCAGATCCGCGAGCGGGTCTTGCGCCAGGTTCGCCGCGAGCATGCCGATGGTGCGAACAAACTCGATCGGGTCCGTCGGCGCAGGAACGCTGCGCTCGAGCTGCGCCCCGCTCGCCGCGGTCCATCGCACGGTGAGGCGACGGTCGGGCGTAACAAAAATCACCAGCGTGCCACGGGGCGAGTTGGCAGAGACCGCGCTCGAGGGCGTGATCACGGGAGCGCGCAGCTCCTGTGCGATCTGTGTGCGAATCGCCTCGGGTTGCGCGATCGCCGCGGACGACGCGACGTCGACGACCACCGGCGGCTCGCTCGCCGCAGGCGCGGCCGCGGGGTCGACTGCGACCTCGATCGGAGCGTCCGACGTTTGCGCAGAGACCGTCGTCGGCGCGAGCGCGAAGACGGCAATCGACAACCATGCACGAGACCCACGGTGGTTCATCGGAGAGGCTCCTTCATCGCTCCGCGTGGTGCAGCGTTGGGTCTCGAGAGCGCGCGCTGTGCTTCGCGCGCTTGTGCGCGTCCCGCGAGCGTCCCGCTCCGACCCCGCTGTCTGCGAAGCTCGAAGCTCTGTCTCCGTTCGATCGTAGGGCGTTCGAAGCGCGCGTCGATTTGCTCGATCATGGCGTGGTGAGCCGCTCGAGCAGGCGCTCTGCTTCGACGCGCCGATAGTGCGACGCTGGGAGCGCGCGGATCGACGCGATCGCGTCTTCGCGACGATCGAGCCGCACGAGGCACACGATCCGATTGAACTGCGCCTCGGGAAGAAAATGTCCCTGCGGCGTCGAGGCGATGTACGCGTCCCAGCGCGCGAGCGCTGTCGTGTAGTCGCGCTGCGAGAAGTGCGCCTGGTGCGCGGCGGTGTACAGCGACGCTGCGGACTGCTGTGCGGGCGCTTCACGCGCGGCGCTCGCGAGGACCGCGATGGGTGCTTCTCGGAGCGTCGTCGGTCGCACGGTCGTCGTCGCGCGCGGCGCGGTCACCACCGACGCTGCGCGCGGAGGATCGACGGGAGCGACCGCGATCGCGCGAGTCGGCGCTTCGTTGACCGAGGGCGGGGCCACCGGTGCGGCGCGTGCAGCGCGAGCCGCGGGGGGCGCGGCGCGAAGCGCGGGATGCGCCGCGTTTGGTGAGGAAATTCGCTGTGTCGTGTCCGTGGGTGCCGGCTGGGTGCGGGCGCGCCAACGAAGAGCCGCGGTCGAGGCGAAGGCCGTTCCTCCGAGGGCGGCGGCGAGCAAGAGCGCGGTGGCGAACGGTCGGCCGCGGCGCGGCGAAGAGACCCGCGTGGATCCTTGCGTCAACCCGCGGAGGATCGCGGCGCGCGCGGCTGCGGCGCGTTCGGGCGATGGCGGCGCGACCTCTCGCAGCGCATCGAGCGCGTCGTCGTACTGCAACCTGGTCATCGCTCAGCTCCATCGTCTCGATCAGAAGGGTCGGCGAAGAGCGCTCGGAGCTTCTTTCGCGCGTAGAACAAGCGAGTTCGCACGGTGGCTTCGGGGATCGAGAGCAGCTCGGCCACCTCGATGCTGGTGCGCTCTTCGACGTCACACAACACGAACACCGTTTGGTGGTCGATCGAGAGCGAGTCGAGCGCGGCGCGGAGACGATCTCGGAGCTGCGTTCGCGCGAAGTGCTTCTCGGGGGTGTCGCTCGCGCGCTCGGGTTCGAGCGCGGCGCGCTCGAGCATCTTGCGCCGACGCACGGCGCCGCGAAGGTGATTCTGCGCGCGGTGGACGGTGATCGAGAGCAAGAAGGTCTCGACCGAGCTGTCTCCGCGAAAGTTGGCGAAGGCCTTGGGCGCCGCGAGAAAGACCTCTTGCACGAGATCCCACGACGCTTCTTCGTCCCCCGTGAGCCGGCGCGCAAAGGCGTAGACCTTGCCGTGAAAGCGGTCGTAGAGCTCTGCGATCGCCTTCGGCTCAGCCTTGCGGACGCCATCGAGCATCGCCGAGAGCGAAGTCTGTGCGACGGGCGTTGGAGTCGCGGCCGAGCCGCTCGTTCGCGGCCACGCGAGCGTAAGAGAAGACATCAGTGCTCGACGGGCTGTCACCGGTGCTCCTCGGCGCGTTCGATGCACTGTGACGATTTTTGCGCCCGGTGCCAGTTGAATCACAACCGTGGCGCCGCCTTCGGTTGGCGACACGCGCTCGAGTGAGCCCGTGGCGTGTCTTCTTCCAACCTCGGCGGCGCTCAACAACCCTGGCGCCGCCTTCGGTTGGCGACACGCGCTCGAGTGAGCCCGTGGCTCACATCGTCGGCGTGAGCAGGTAGCCCTGCATGGCGAGGTTGGTCACTTCGGTGTCGAACGACGCCACGCCGCCGCTCAGACCGTCGCTGCTCTCGACTCCGATCGTCGCGCTGCTGGCGCGCGTCCGCGCTGCGGGAGCCATGTTGGCTACGAGCGAGCAGTAGTGAAACTCGACCGTTCGCGTCGCTTCGACCAGGTGAAGCTGGAAGCGGATGTTCGCGGTCATTTCTGGAGGCGTCATGCCGGCGGCCCAGAGGCCGCGGCCTGCCCACTCGACGACGAAGCGTCGCGAAGGGGCCATGCCGGTGACCAGCGTGCGGGTGGTGGCCGTCACGCCCGCGGTGGTGCTCGGAAACAGGTCGTCCCAGAACGGCGCGATCACCGCGTTGGGCGCTGCGGTCGTCGGGATGTTCGCGTTGGTCGGTGCGTCGGCGAGCATGCTCGCCGCGTTCGGAAGGAGCCCGATGAAGCCGTTGCTCGAGACCGAGTAGTGCGTGAGCGCCATCGCTTCGCCGCTGAGTCTGAAGGCAAACGGCAGCATCTGTGTGGTGGAGACCGCGTCGTCGACGTCGACGCCTGCGACCGCCGTTCCTGCGGTGGTATCGACGCACGCGTTGGTGATTCGCGTGATGTTGTACGCGATCGGAACGAGGCTCAGCGACGGCAGGATGTTCTGCGCGCCCCCCGCGACCGCGACGATCACGTCGACCGCCGCTGCGGTTCGGTTATCGAAGAACGTCGTCGCCGCTGCGCCCGCAGCGGGAGATTGCGCTCGCGCCGAGCACGTCATCGACGCGCACGTCGGCTGGATGCCGATGATGGCGCCATCGGTCGGGTTGACGGGGGTGCTTCGCACGGTCAAGCGCTCGCCCGCGGGAACCGACATGCGGTAGTAGAGCTGGCGTCCCGTCCCGAGGCACGAAGTGCTCGAGAGCGCGGTCGATGCGGGGTTTGCGTTGTTGATCATGACGCCCGACATGAGCGTGATGGGCGTTGTGCACGCGCTGTTGAACGCGCCCGTCGTGATGGTCGTAGCCAGGTCGAAGGTCCCGCCGACGCCCGCGGCGGTCGATCCTACTTCGACGAAGAGCGTCTGCGCCGAGGCGGTGCTGTTGGAATAGAAGAGCCGCTCGGGTGCCCCCGCTGCCGCTGCGTTGGTCGCGGTCGTGCACATCGCGGCGCCGCAGGTCGGGAGCAAGCGGATGAAGGGATTCCATCCGCCGGCCGGCGTGGCGACGAGGTCGAGGTTGGAGTTGGCGGGGACGGACACCTGAAAATACAGCGATCGGCCCGTGGTGGTGTTGAGGCACGCCATCGTGGGCATCGGGGTTCCCGCGCCGCCGCGGTTGACGTCTTCGCCCATGCGGGTCATGCCGTTCATGAGCGTGGGCACCATCGCGCTGCACGTCGCGTTGGGCGCTGCCGGGGGAATCGTCGCGAGCGTGTAGCCCACGCTGAAGGGGGTGTCTGCGGCCGCCACGACGCCCACGGTCACCGTGCGCGCCGTCGCGCCGGAGTTGTCGAAGACCTGTGTCACGGCCGCGCCGGCCATCGCCGACTGGTTCTGTCCTCCGCACGGTCCGGTGCAGGCGTCCATGGACTGCACGAGCACCGCGCGGTTCATGGCCGTGCCCATCGGCGTCGCCGTGAAGGTCGCGCGCTGTCCCGGCGGAACGCTCACCGAGTAGTACAAGAGCTCTCCTTGGAGCATTCCGCACAGCGGACCAAGAACAGCGCTCGCATGGTTTTGTCCGGTCACCGTGACGCCAGCGGTGAGCATCGTCGGCGCCGTGCACGCGGTGTTGCTCGCGACGGGCGCGCTCGTGAGCGTGAGCCCGTAGGTCCCGCTCGTCATCGCGGCGAACGAGTCCACGACGACGTAGTAGGTGCCCGGGTCGAGCCGCGCGCGAACGCGGGAGGTGAGCACCATCCCGTTGTCGTCGTTGCAGGCCACCTCGCTCGCCGCGGTCATGTTGGTGCAGTCGCGACGAATCGAGACGATGGTGTCGAGCCCGCCCGAGGTCGTGACCGTGACCACGGTCGGAGCGGTCACCGTGAGCGGGTAGATGTGCTCTGCGCCTGCTGCGTTGCTGCACGACGCGCTGGGGAGGCGGCTCGCGCCCATGAGCATCGCCGACGTGACAGTGTCCATCGGCAGCGTGAGCGCGCGCTCGGTCGCGAGCGAGCACATGGACGGCACCGTCGGCACGTCGGCCGTGGGCACGTCAGCCGGGGGCACATCGACCGTTGGCACGTCCATCGACGGCACGTCGACGGCGGGCACATCCATCGACGGCGCGTCGACCGTGGGCACATCGACGGTGGGCACATCGACCGCGGGCACGTCCATCGACGGCGCATCCACCGCAGGAACGTCCGCGGTCACCACATCCGCGCTCGGAACGTCCATCTCCACCGCGTCGACGTCGGGCACATCGACGGCGGGGACGTCGTTCTCGACGACGTCCGCTGGGGGATTGGGGCGATCGGAGGTGGGGCGGTCCGTTGGAGGGTTGGGCCGGTCGGTGTTGACCGCGCTGTCGCCGCCGTCTTCCATGACGGGAGGGGGGCTACATGCGGCCATGCTGAGCGCGGTAAACAGCGCGAACGTCACGCGCGTCGTGTAGGTCATCGGAGGGTCCTCGAGGCTTGGTTGTCTGTGCGTCTATTCAACGCCTCGTGCCTCGTGGAGGCGAGCGGGGCGTCGGAGGCGCCGAACCTACACCAGCACGAGAGAGCGCACACGGCCCCAGGGCGTTTCGAGCGGGTCCACGGGCAGACGCTGCAGAGTGGGTGCTCGCAGAGAGGTCCGGGATGCGACGGGGGTGCTTCTTCGTCGACAATCGGAAAAGAACTCTGCGGCGGACTGCAGGGTGTGATTGGAGATCGTTCGGGAACTCCGAGCTGAGCTTACGAATGCCGACGAGATTCGGCGGGAAACCGGGCAGCGCCGCGGCAGCACGCGATGTCCGCGTCACGAGCCGCTCGGATGCCCCACGCCAACGATGCTCAACCTCGACGCCCTGGCCGAGCCCGTTTTCGATGCTCTCGACGAGGTCCTTCCGTTGATCGCCGAGGCGGTCCGCCACGCGCGCAGCGACGAGCCGCTGTGCTTCCCGGCCCTTGAGGCGCTCGTCGCTGATCGACGGATGGGACTGGACCGACGCAGCCCGAAGCCGTGTTCGGTTGTCGGGTGGCGCGTGCGCTCGCGCTGTCGAGCGCAACACGGGGCGTTGGTATGCTCCTGCGGAAGGGAGGTGCCTGCCGCCAGACTGAACTCCGGCGGGTCTCGGTTGTCGTTCACTAGTTCGTCACGCTCTTCTCGAGAGTGGCGGGGGCTCTCGTTTGCCTGATATCCCCCGCGCTGCCGTGTCCGAAATCGTACCGATGAAGCACAAATGTCACTCTGTTGGGTTGTCGTTGGTCTCGAACTCGTGTTCCGTGAGATCCATGGGTAAGCGTAGGGTCGGACGCACGGGGATCGCAGTGACGAGCGCGCTGCTCGCTTTGCAAGGGAGCTGTGGTTCCAAAACGGGCCTCACGGTCCCGTGCGTCGTTCAGTTCGTTCCCGACCAGCCAGAGATCATCTTCGTCGTCGATCGGTCGGGGAGTATGACCGAGATCAACGCCGAGGGCGTGACCTATTGGACGGCGCTCGATCGCGCGCTTCGACAGACCCTCCCCCAGTTGCAGGGCTTCGCCCGCGTCGGAATGGCCTTCTTTCCTCTTGGCTCGGAGCCTTCGACCTGGTGTCGAGCAGCGCCGAGACCCGCGATCGACGTGACCTCAGACATCAGTAGCATTCTTGCGCGGTTTCCAAACGGTCCCGAGCGAGAAGGCGGCACGCCAACGTTCGAAGGACTCCGCGCCGCAGTCGACGAGCATCGCGAACGACGCAGAACCGACGCCACTCGTCGTCGCTTCATTGTGCTCGTCACCGACGGTGCTGCTGGATGCAACGAGCAACACTCTCTCGATCGGTGCACCTGCCTCGCGCTGAACGACCCGAACGCCTGCGTGCAGAATCCCTCCATTGGTCGAAGTTCGTGCTTGGACGACGAACGGATCTTGGAGTTGTTGAGGCAGGCGCGGAGCGAGGGCATCGACACGTTTGTGATCGGTCTGGTTGGCATGAGTTTGTCCCTTCGTAACGCGATGATCTTCCGGCGGTTCCTGGACGAGATCGCGGAGGCTGGCGGTCGGGCCAATCCAACGTCACCACGGTATCTCTCGGCGACGAACACAGGAGAGATCGCGCAAGCGCTGTCGATGCCGATCCAAGAGATCGCGACGTGTACGTTGTCGCAGCAAGGCGAGCGGAGGATGCTGGGAGATCGCCTGAATCGAGAGGGAGCCAGCGTCGTCCGTGATCCATCCGGTCGCAACGGCTGGGACTGGACCGATGAGAGCCAACGTCGAGTGCGGTTGACCGGTGAAGCGTGCGCTCAGGCCGTCGCCAGCAACGCGCGCCGTTGGTTCGCTCCGGCCGAAGGGAGGTGTCTCGCTCCCGAGTGAATGTACGGGCTCGATCGAGTCCGATTGTCACACTTTTGCTTGCTTGGAAGCCGAGAGCCGCGGGGACTCTCGAAGAACGTATTTCCCTGCGTCCGAAACGTGGAGGTTCTCCAATGACTACATTTGTACGTCTACTTCGCTCCTGGTCGCGTTACGTTCGTTTCGCTTGCTGGCTGGTTACCCTCGTCGTGCTCACTGCATGCGGAGCAAAGACGGGTCTACGCGTGCCCGACGCGGGCACGTACAACGCAACCGTGAGCAGCGTCTGCCAATGCGGCATGTGCGGCAATCAGCCATTTTGTATTAACAAATTCAACGGGGAGTTCGTTCGCTGGAGTTCTGGGTGTGACCCTGCCGTCGAATCGTCCTCTACCTCCCTGTCCATCTACGACCGCAACGGCGCGCTTCGCACGGTTCACTGCGTGGGCCACACCGTGGGCGGAGGTGCAGACCCCGTGCGCTCGTGTGTCCCGAGCCGCGCGATGGCCTCTCTAGGGAGCCGAATCGCCACGACCGGTTCGAACAACGGAGTGCTCGACAACGAGTCCGCGTGCTACTTCGGGCTCCCTGAACTGACCAGTCCGGCCCCGACGGGTCGCGGTTATACTGCAAGCCAGGTCTCGAGCTTCGTGTCTCAGTACTGCATGGCCGGGATCCCAGACGCGGGGCGTTGCAGCGTGCACCGGGTTCAGTTCGATGGAAACGATGCGGGTCCCGACAGCGGCCCCGACGTGATCCAGTCCCCATCCTCGGCACAATTCGCTAACTTCGCCGAAGAGCTCTCGTGCTCCAAGCGCCTGCTGCTGGCGGATCAGGAGTTCTGCGCCACTGCGACTGGGACGTCGATTCCCGATGCATCGGCGTTTCGCCCATCTGTCAATGAAGCCTACGGCGCGTACTGCGCGATGCTCGGGCCCAGCCGCAACTGGGCGCAGGTCGTCGGCAACGGACTCGATGGTGGCGCTCCCCTCCCCGACGCGGGCCCTGATGGCGGCGAAGCGGGCGTTGAGGCAGAGGGCCTTCGCCCCAGGTGGATGTGCTTCGCCCGTGCGGACTGCGAGAGCGCTCGCACCGTGACCACCGCGCCAGGCGGAACGTGTCTTCCCGACGGAGTTATCCCGAACACGTTCGATCCCGGTGATGCTCCGCGAGGAAATCGCTACGTCAACTCGCCATCGGATACCACCAGCACGGTGCGCGTCGAGAGCCTCACCAACCCGAGCGACGGCGTCACCGTCGCAGTCGATGCACAGGCCTCGGTCGACACGAACACCGGCAGCTCGTTTGTGGTCTCCGATCTGCAAATCAACCAGCGCTCGTCGGTCACCTACGCGGGTCAGACCATTGCCAATACCTTCGCTCGCCTCGACGACGTCTGGCACGGCGCTTGGAACTCCTCTACGGGCAAGTTCGAGTTCGATGCCGGCTCCGGCACCATCCAGATTCGGATGGACCTGAACGGAACCACGCAATGGCGACTCCTTCGTAACTTTCAGGCGTCGCCCGCCCCAAGCCTTACACGTCGCCTTCGTGGACACGGACAACTCGTTGCTCATCAAAGTGCACCTCGAGTTGAAGGCTGCCCAAGATCGCCATACGGCGTCGATCTCGACCGTCTCCAGTCTGACGCCCGAGTGCACGAGCCCCGCGGGCGCGACAGTCTCGCTTACCGCCTCGGCCACCTCTGGCGTCTCGGGAACGGCCACGCACACCACCTGGCTATGGGCCCCGAGCGACGAGCATCAAGCGGTGCTCCACAACGCTTCGTCGATCACGGTGAACGTTCCACTGGAGACTTCGACGCATCCGGGCCACGTGGTGACCTTTGCTTCGTCCCGAGCCGTGTGGACCGCGACCGACACGCGCCTGTTGCGAGCCTTCGATCGCATCCACCGTTCTGTCTCCGGTGTGCGGCTGGGGCACGTCCGCGATCGAGTCGAACCCGCAGGAACCAACCGCGTGCGCCCCCGTCACCGGGAGCTTCTCGGACACCTGCTCCACTTCGTTCTCGATCCAGGTCTTCTACATCCGCGTCTACGACTACCCTTCTGGAACGCTCCTCGAGACGTACAGCTACGGCAACGGCTCCAACGAGTGCATTCGTCCGTACGTCGGAAAGCTCGACAACAACATCACGATGGCCGACTATGAGATCGACTATCGCGTCCTGGACTCTTGGGGGAATCACAGCGGCAACCGTCGTTGGCGCGGCTGGTTTTACACCGGCTCGTCGTCGGGCTCCTGTGCCACCCCTGCGATCCCGGTGACCCTCAGCGACGCCGACCTATAGACCGCTGGTTCGCGCCGATCGCGACGTCGTCGAAGGGTTACGCCGACTGAACTGTGTTGGCACGTCTCGTCGCTCCACACGCGATCCCGACCGCTTCGAGGCTCGCGTCGATCAGCGGCCGAACGAAGGCGCCAGGTTGCCCATCTCGCCGCGCCGATAGCGCTCGACGTATCCGCGCAGCTCTTCCATGGAGCTTCCCACGAAGGGCCCCTGCGCGAAGACGGGCTGCGCCAGCGGACGTCCCTGCAGCACGATGAGCTCGGTGCGATCGTCCTCGCCCTCGAGGCGGATCTGATCAGCAGGCGTCGCAGAGGGCGCGAGGCGCGCGACGTGATGCGCCGTGACACGCTCGCCGTTGACCTTGGCCGAGCCGCGCCGGACCCAGACGAGCACGTTTTCATCCGCCGTCGCCTGGTGAACGAAGCGCGCTCCGCGCTCGAGCGTCGCGTCGAGCAGCGTGACGGCGGTGGGCGTCTCGATCGCGCCGCGCGCGCCGTGGTGCACGCCGGAGATCACTCGGACGCGCGCCTTCTCGTGGGTCACGATCACGGTGCTCGCGCGATTCGAGTGAACCGCCTGCGGAGCAGCCTGCTTCTTCGCGCGCGGCGCGTCGACAAAGAGCTGCAGCCCGTGCGCTGCCCGGCCGGGGATCGTCGGGAACTCTTCGTGCATCATTCCCCGGCCCGCGGCGGTCCAGTGCAAGTCGCCGGGCTCGATCTGCACCGCGCCAGGGCTGAACGTATCGCGGTTGGTAAACGCGCCGTCGCCGTCCTCGAACATCCACGTGACCGCAGAGAAGCCCGCGTGCGGATGGGGCGGAAACGTCGGCTGTCCCATCGAGAACTCGTCGCCTGCGATGAACGGG
Source organism: Deltaproteobacteria bacterium Ga0077539 (assembly GCA_001465015.1). Classification (GTDB taxonomy): domain Bacteria; phylum Myxococcota_A; class Polyangia; order Polyangiales. Next base: position 16,990 of record LNEO01000160.1, read on the forward strand.
TCGAGCCCGCCCTCGCCGAACATCGAGTCGTGGAGGCGCGCGACGAGAAAAGAGTGTCCAGCCTGGCGAAACGCGGGGGCAACTGTGGTGACGGTGCGACTCATGGCGGAGGTCCTTCGGGGGGTGACCGGCGCAGCGACCGGCGTACACGCGGCGACCGCGCCGGCGATGGAGCACTGCAGCAGCGCTCGGCGATCGAGGAGCAGCGAGTTCGACACGTCCGTGACAGTGCGGCTGTTTCGGCGGCGACAGAAGCCGCTACAATCGAAACAGATTGTTCGTCACTGGCGATCAATCGCTCGATGAGCCCCGAAACCGCAGCGACAGAGAGGGACTTCTCGTATGGCGACGAACAGCAGCGACCCGGTCGATCACGACGATCTTCGCGCGTTTCTCGCGGTGGTCGAGCACGCGAGCTTCACCCGCGCGGCGAAGGCGCTCGGCGCGCCCAAGTCATCGGTGTCCAAGCGCGTCGCCTCGCTCGAAGCGCGGGTCGGGGTCGCGCTGCTGGCGCGCACCACTCGGTCGGTCGCTGTCACCGCTGCGGGGCGAGCGTTGGCCGCGGAGGTGAGCGTGGCCCTCGCCGCGATCAGCAATGCGGTGGATCGAACGAGGCGCGACGCAGAGACGCCGCGGGGGCGCGTTCGGGTGACCGCGCCGTTGGTCTTCGGTGACGAGCTGCTCGCGCCGCTGATCGCGCCGTTTCTCGCGGCCAACCCAGACGTCCAGGTGGACCTGCTCTTGTCCGATCGCAGGGTGGACATGATCGCCGACGGCATCGACGTGGCGATCCGCGCGGGGCCAATGGTGGACAGCACGCTCGTGGTCCGTCGCCTCGGCGCGGCTGAGTCGGTGCTCGTCGGGAGCCCTGCGTACCTTCGCAAGCATGGCGTTCCCAAGCGTATCGAAGAGCTCGAGGGCCATCGCTGGTGCTTGTTCTCGAGCAGCGGCGCGGTGTCCCAGAAGCTCACGCTCCGCGGTCCGCGCGGCAGCGGGACGGTCGAGCTGCGCGCGGCGCTCACCACCACCTCGCAGCTCGCCTTGCGACGCTGCGTGCTCGACGGCGCAGGACTCGCGGTCATGCCCTGGTATCTCGCGCGTCGATCGCTCGAAGAAGGCTCGCTCGTCGAGGTGCTCCCGAAGCATCGGGCGCCGGTCGGGCAGCTGCAGCTGCTCACGGCGGCGGGGCGCGCGACGGGCGCGGTGAAGGCGTTCGTCTCGATGGTGAGCGAGGCGTTTCGCGAGGCGCGTCCGTGGGTTCGCGAAGACCGAGCGCCGTGATCTCGTATGCGCTCGCGGCGAAGGGGGCTGGCCGCCGACCGCGGGTCGATGAGCGAATGGCGGCTCGTCCGACAGATCGGTGAAAGTTCGGCAGAGCGGCGGACGTACGATCCGTACGCATGATCGTTGCTCGACTCGCTGCGCTCGCGTTTGTGGCTTCGCTCTGTGGTTGCTTCGCGTCCCGTTCGAGCGCCGTGGTCCTCGTGCCGGTGCCGGTCGAACCGGTGCCCGTGCTCGTGGCGCCGCAGCCAGAGCGCTCGCTCGCGGGCTGCGCGGACGGGACGCGCGAGGGGTTTCGCGATGTTCAGCGGTTTCCGGACATCGCGGGGTGCGCGGGGGCCTGGTCGGTTCCAGGCGTTCTTCTCGAGAACCCAGGGGAGGCTCCGATGTGTCCGGGGGTGCGCACGCACGACACCCGAGCGCCTCGCTGCGGACGACGCGGCGGAAATTCCGCGCGTGACCCCTACGGGCAGGGCTGCACGGTCGAGGATCTGTGCGAGCAGGGGTGGCACGTCTGTGAGGGCGCCGTCGAGGTGAGCGGTCGATCGGTCGACGGCTGCGCGGGCGCGGTCGAGCCTCAGGACCCTCCTGTGTTCTTCGCCTCCAGACAGAGCAGCAACGGATGCGGTGTCTGCGCGCTCGGCACCCGCACCGACGCAGACTGCGACTCTGCGCAATGCACGGACCGGTGCCTCCCTGGCTCGCGGCTCTCCAACGACGTCTTCGGCTGCGGAAACTTCGGCGCTCCCACGGGCACCGCCTGCGGTCCGCTCACGCGCTCGAGCGCCAACTTCTGCGAGGGACTCGCAGGCTCCTCGTGGCACTGCAACCAACCCAACGCCGCGGACGACTCGGGGTTCTGCGAGGCCTACACCATCGTGAAGGACGGTCCCACGCACGGCGGCGTGCTTTGCTGCCGCGACCGCTGAGCGCGGCGCGGCGCGATCGCGCCAGAGCTGCGATAGACTCGCGTCGATGGCGCAGCGCCCCGACAAGCTCGGCGAGGTCTTGGAGAAATTGCAGCGCGACGGGCTCGAGCTGCGGCTCGCCGAGCGCGACGAGACGCCGCTGCTATGGGCGGTCAGCGAGGGCTATCACGACATCGCGGTCACGCTCATCGAGGCAGGCGCCGCGCTCGACGTGCAGAACGTCGATGGCAACACGCCGCTCATCCGCGCGGCGTGCGAGGGACGGACCGAGCTCGCGAGCGTGCTCATCAAGGTCGGCGCGAAGCTCGACGTCCAGAACAACGACGGCTACTCGGCGCTCATCCTCGCGCAGCGCCGCGGGCATCACGAGATCGTCGAGCTGCTCCTCGACGCCGGAGCCGACAGGACGTTGGTGACCGACTTCGGGACGACCTACGACGATCCGGGGTACTCGCCGAAGACATCGCTGACCGGTCGGCGCGACGCGGGTCTCGAGGCGAAGATCATCGACGCGATCACTCGGTGGCGCGATGGCCGGATGCAGGGCCGAACCCTCGAGAAGTACGTCAACCTCGAGGAGCAAGACCGCTTCGTACCGACCGCTGTGCTGCGCGACGCGTACGTGCGCTACGCGGGATCGTCCGCGCCGACGCTGCCAAACTTCGTCACGCTCGACGGCGAAATGGAGCTCGGGATCGTTTCGGGCGCCGTTCCGCAGATCGCGCGGGCGATCTCGTCGCTGCTGTGCCGCTCGCTCGAAGACGCTCGCAACGATCGGGGCGGTCATCTGCCGGTCGAGGTCGTCCGTCGGGTTCAGCTCGAGATCATCTCGCCCCACGGCGTCGCGCACATCTGGGGCGTCACGGGGCACCGCTTCGTGCTGTCTCGGCGGGTCGGCGAGCAGAGCGAGATCCTGGCGACGATCCTCGTCGGACGCAGCAAAGACACGGTGTTCTTCTTCACGGGGCGCTACAACAACCTGCGGCACTCGACGATCGAAGAGACGGTGGATTTCGATCAGCCCGATCGTGACGATCCGGCGCACAAGTGGTTCGACCGGTTTTGCTTTCCTGACGTCGTGCGCTTCAAGCCGCGGGGCTACCATCACATCGCGAACTTCGTCGTCGCCAAGGAGCAGCGCGGGCAGAAGATCTCGCGGCTCTTGCTCGACTCGATCATCGAGCACTACGCGCGCGATCACATCGTCGCGAGCGGGCGCTCCGTGGGCCACTCGCAGCACGTCTTGTGCGGTCGCGGCTTCTGGCAGATCGGCGACCCGCCGTGGCTTCCGCGGATGGAGAAGCTCGGCTTCTATCTCCGCTGGGGCGCCGAGAGCTTCTTTCTCGAACACGACTGGGCGCCGTTGCCGGCAGTCGTTGACGAGCGCGGCGAGCGCGTCTCGAACGTCGCGTTCAACGAGAGCTCCGGTCTCGCGAAGCGCTATTCGTCTTCGAGCCCGACCGGTAACCTGTCCGAACACCTGCTCGATCGCGTCCCCGACGTCATTCGCATGTCGAAGGACCCGCGCGCCAAACTGCAATACTTCCAAGCGATGTTCGACTTCCCATGAACGACCTCACGCTGCTTCGACGCGAGCACTCGGAAGCGACCCAGAAGATCGCGCCCTTTACGGGCGAGGGCGCGTACCACGGCTCGACGCGCCGCCGGGCGCCTGCGAGAGCCGCCAGCACCCCAGCGCCTATCGTCGACGAGATGGCTCCCGCGACCTTGCGCGACTATCCGCTCGACGGCACCAAGGCCATCGCCAACTTCGAGGCCACGTTTTCGAACGTGTACGTCGTCGAGCGCACCCTCCCCGTGCCCACGCAGGAGGAAGTGCGCGACGACGGCGTCGTGTTCTGCTGGTGCCCTCTCGCGGACGCGCTCGCCGAGGCTGGTCCGCTGACCCGTCGCGTGCTCGAAGCGATGAAGGAGCTGGTCGTCGGCGACAAGCGCTTCGTCTACGTGGACTCGAAGATCCAGTACTTCGAGCCGGGGGACGTTCCGGTGGACAGCCAGCATTGGCATATCGATGGGAGCATCGTCGCGCGCGGCGCGGCGGTCGAGGCGCTCGGTCACAACTTGCTTCACGACATGAAGGCGCGGTTGACGAGCGAGCGCGTTCCTCCGAGGTACCTCGCGTACCAGTCGTCCGATCACTGCGCGACGCTGTTTCTCCAAGAGCCGCTCACGCTGACCATGCCCGAGCTCGTCCCGAGCTTCGACGGGCTAGACGCGGCGATTCGCGCGCTCGATCCGCCCGTCGCCAGTCAGCCACCCGCGTCGATTGTGCGCACCGACGGCTTGTCGTTGCATCGCGCGACCGCGGCGTCGGCGGCGGGCTGGCGACTGTGGGTCCGCGTCGTCGAGACCGACCGCGAGGTGCAGCTCGATACGTCGATTATCGATTGTTACAACACGGTGTTTCGACTGCCGCGATGACCGCGGGGAGCTCGCGCTCGGCCCGGTGGCTCTTGCGCTCGGCCCTTCGCCAGAGGTTGATGCACTCGACCACGAACGAGAATCCCATCGCCGAGTAGATGTAGCCCTTGGCGATGTGATGCCCTGTTCCGTCGGCGACGAGGGTGACGCCGACGAGCATCAGAAAGCTCAGCGCGAGGACCTTGGTGCTCGGGTGCTTCTCGATGAACGCGCCGATCGCCTTGGCGCAGAAGAACATCAGCCCCGCGGCGAGCACGACCGCGGTGCACATCACGGCGAGGTTGCGGGCCATTCCCACGGCGGTGATCACCGAGTCGAGCGAGAACACGATGTCGAGCGCGACGATCTGCGCCACGATCCAACCGAAGGCCGGAGCGCGCTTCTCAGCCGGCGATCCCTCGGCGCTCGGGTCTTCGCCCTCGGTGCGCTCGAAGATCTCTGTGGAGGCCTTTCCGACAAGAAAAAGACCGCCGATGATCAAGACGACGTCGCGTCCCGAGAAGCTGTGGCCGAAGAGCGAGAACAGCGGCGCGGTCAGCCGCGTGATCCACGCGATCGTCGAGAGCAGCGCGAGCCTGGTGAAGAGCGCGAGAAAGAGCCCCCATCGTCGGGCGACGTCGCGTCGCTCGGGGGGGAGCTTCGAGACCGTCAGCGCCAGGACGATCACGTTGTCGATTCCGAGGACGACCTCGAGGGTGGTGAGCGTGAACAGCGCGACGAGCGTGTCGAGAGAGAGCGTAGGCATAGCGAGACCTCCTCTTGCGCGAGCGATCCCTCGCGGCAGAGAGCGATGCCGACGCCCGCGAGCGCGAAGCAGTCAGCAGGGAACCGGATTTGGGCGCGACAGCCCTGGTATTCGTGAGGGAACAACGCG
>LNEO01000161.1 GCA_001465015.1 Deltaproteobacteria bacterium Ga0077539
AGCCGCCGCCCCTGCCGTTCCAGGCGGGGGCGGGGCGCGCGGCAGCGCGGGTGGGGGCTTCAGCACTGCGCCCACTGGCGTTCTGCTCATTCGGCGCGGCAGCGCGGGTGGGGGCTTCAGCACTGCGCCCACTGTCGTTGCACTCGCTCGCGCGCGGCAGCGCGGGTGGGGGCTTCAGCACTGCGCCGGCCGGCGTTTCGTCTCTCGATTCTCAGGCGATACGTTCTGTCTCAGCCGTGCACGTTTCGGTGCCTATGGCAGATCCGTGCACCTCTTGCGCTCGTGAGCAGGATGGGAGTCACACCCACGTGAGCGTCGTTGGCCGGATGATCGTGTGCATCGGGCCGTACGTGCGCACATAGACCTCGACCGCGCCGCTGGTGGCCATCGGATTGCCGAAAGCGACTCCAGCGCTGAACGTCGAGGTGTACGTGCCGACGGACACCATTGCGCCCCCCTGCCTCTCGCCTGCGCCTCCGCCGAAAGACAAGAGCGAGGTCGCCATCGGAGGCGCGCCAATTTCTGACTGCACTTCGAACACGAACGCTGTTCCTGTGTCGACCGCCGGGAAGTTCGGCGCGAGGACCGCGTATTCGTCGAGTCCATCGGCGTCGGCGTCGGCGTCGCCGGCAGTGGCGACCGTGACTCCGAAGCCCGAAGCAGGCACGGAGACCGCGAGGTCGACCCTGCCGTCGCCGTTGAAATCGCCGGCAACGAGCGAGCGAATGCCACCGAAGGACGAGCCGACGTCGATCATCGCGCTCGCGGTGAGCGACCTCGCTCCCGTGCGGATCGTGACGAGCGACGAGACGACGCAGGAGGACGCTGTTCGAGACAAGCAGAGCATCCCCGTGCGGATAGCTACGGCGCAACTGCGAGCGCGAATTCCTGGAACCACCACGATTCATCCAGGAAAATCATGGCGAATTTCGCGCAGCCGCGCGAAGAGGTACGCTCGTGCAATGGCTTTTCGTCATCGCCCTCGCGCCCGCGTGTGCTTCGCGTTGCTCTCGTCGCTGGCGGCAGCGAGCTTCGCTTCGGGCTGCGCGCCGGTCGCGCCTCCCGCGGACAGCGGGACCGACGCGAACATTCCGGCGATGGACGGCAGCGCAGAGACGAGCGCGCCCGACGGCGGCCGGGACAGCTCGGCGCACACCATGGACGGCGCACCGCAGCCCGACGCGAGCGTCCCTGCGGACGTCGTGATCAACCCGGGCCGATGCGGCGCCCGCGTGCGCGAGTGCCTCTGCAACTGCGGAGCGAACGCGACGTGCCAGCAGGCCTGCCCTCAGGCCGATCCGACGTGCAGCGACTGCCTCTTCGAGGCGATCACCATGTGCTGCCCGATGGAGAACGCCGCGGTCGAGACGTGCATCATCGAGAGCATGTGCGAGGACGACGCGTGCATCCTGAGCCGCTGCGGGACACAGTGGAACGCCCTGCAAACGTGCGCGCGACGACGGGAGCGCGAGCCCTCGTGCCTGGTGCATGTCCAGGCCTGCCTCGGCCCCGACTACCCCGCGATCCAGTGCGTACGCGATCCGTGATCCCTCGCGGCCGCGGCGAATCGGACAGCGTGGTCACACTCGCTCGCGCGCGGGCGACAACCGCCAGCGATGAACTACACTCCCTCGGTGCTCCGCGCGCCTAACCGATGGTGGTGGATCGCTTCGGCGCTCGTTCACGCGAGCGTGATGGGCGTGGTCACGGTGACGCCGACACGATCGCCCATGGAGACGCGGCCATTGCGTGCGGCGGCGATGCCGGAGGTTCAGTTCGAGCTCGACCCCGACCCGCGACGAACGCCGAGCGCGCAGCGCGCCGAGCGAGTCGACGGCGACGCGGGAGTTCGGATCGAGAGCGATCGACGCGTGGCGCTCGGCGGCGCGGTCAACGCGCAGAACATCGACTCGATCGAGCGCGGCGAGCGCGGCGACGGTCGCTCGGACGAGCGCGGCCGCCTGCTCGCGACCCGGGCCGAATCGGTGCACCTATCGGTCGAGCTCATGAACGCGCGCGGCGTCGACCAGGTGCAGCGCATTCGCACCGATCGACTTCGCGAGAGCTCGCAAAACGACCGACGAACGCCCAACCCCGGCGACGAGTCGTACGTGTCGCTTGCCGCTGGAGAGCTTTGGTTTCGCGTCGCGCGAGGCCCGACGACGTTGCCGACGCAGGGGGCGTTGCTGAGCGCTGGGGCCGCGCAGCGTGAAGGCGCGAGGCCTCCGCTCGAGCGGCCAGCGGGCGACACCACGCCCTCGCGAACGGAGGTGGTCGCGGGATCCTTCGCGAGGCCGACCGCGGGCGTCATGGGCGCGAGCGGCGCGCGCGCTGCAGCGACGGGACTGGCAGCAACCGCGCGGGCCAACATCGAGCCGGGACGCGCTTCGACGACCAGCGAGCGGCTCTCGGAGCGGACCTCGGACGACGAAGACGCTGCCGCGCTCGCCACGAGCCTCGCGCGCGACGCGCTCAACGCGACGGTGCACGCAGGCCGCGAGCAGGGCCAGGGAGTCGGCGGCGTCGGCGGGGGCGGCCGCGCAGGGTCTGGCGGAGGCATCGGCGAAGGAGGAAGGGCGCGATCGTTTGGCGAGGGCGAAGGAGCGCTGTCGCTGAGCTCTCCTGATCCGAGGTATCGCCGGTATTTTCTCACGTTGCGGCGGAGGCTCTTGCGGCTGGTGAGCGGGACTTTTCCGCACGAGGCGGCGCTCGAGCAGCTCGAGGGTCGCGTGATGCTCGAGCTTCGCGTCGACACGAGCGGCGCGCTTCACGTGCTTCGCGTCACGCGCGGCTCGGGGATCGCCGCGTTCGACAACAACGTCCGCCGCGCGCTCGACGGAGCGCAGGCCCCAGCGATCCCCACAGAGGTCTCGAGCACGGCGATCCGCGTGGTGTTCGACTACCTCGCGGCCAATCCCGTGGTGCTCTGAGAAGGGCCCCCGACGCGTCGATGCACGCTCTCGGTCAGCTCGCGAGGATATCGGCGACGCGCGAGAGAGCAGCCACGTCGTAGACGTCCTCGTCGAACGCTGGCACCTCCACCACCCTCGGAACGCTGGCCATTTCGCGGCGCGCCCTGGCGATCTCGTTGGCGTCGCGGCGCGCCCAGATCGACGCGTCCTGGTACGCCTTGAGCACGCCTGCTGCGAGCTCGTTGTGCGGCTCGACGCCCGCCTCCGCCAGGACGTTGGCGATGCGCGCCGGCGACGAGATGTCCACCGTCTCGATCTTGCGGACGCGATTGAAGACCAGGGCTTCGACGCGCATGCCGCCTTCGACGAGCTTTTCGCCGAAGAACATCGCCTCGGTCACCGCCATCGGCTCGGGCGACGAGACGATCACGAAGGCCACCGCTGGGGCCTTGAGCTCTTCGCGGACCTTGAGCGCGCGCTCGCGAAATCCGCCGAAGAGCCCCTGAATGTCAGTCAAAAACGACGCGACGGACTCGAGGAACCCAGCGCCGGTAAACTTCGACAACCCCGACAGCACCTGCGCCATCGCCTTGGACAAGAGCTTGAGCGACAGCGATCCGCCCTTCTCGAACGCGCTGACGAACGCCTGGATCGTCGGCGAGTCCATCGCGGCGACCATCCTGTCGGGAGCCTCGAGAAAATCGATCGCGTTCGACGTCGGCGGCGTGTCGAGGACGATCAGGTCGTAGCGGGCGTCGTCCTTGAGCGAGTAGATCTTCTCCATCGCCATGTACTCGGGCGTCCCCGCGAGCGAGCCGGCGATCTGCTGGTAGATGGCGTTGTTGAGGATTCGGTCGCGCGCCTCTTTGCTCTCGGCGTAGCGCTGAACCAGCTCGTCGAACGTCCGCCGAACATCGAGCATCATCGCCGTGAGCGACCCCTTCGAGCCGGGCGCGAGCCCGATGACCGCAGGATCGATGAGCTGGGCTTCGTGCGACATCGTCCCCAGGCCCAGCGACGTGGCGAGGCGCTTGGCTGGGTCGATCGTCAGGCAGAGCACTCGTCGCCCGGCGCGTGCCGCGGCGAGCGCGACCGCCGCAGCGGTCGTCGTCTTGCCCACGCCACCAGAACCGACCGTGATGATCACGCGACGGCTCGAGATGAGGTCAGAGAGAGAGGCTGTCAGCATTCCGGGCGGTGGAGCTTGTACGACAACCGCCGCCTGCCGCAAAGGCTGCGAACACGTGAAGCGATTGAGGTACGCTCGAAGGCCCACACGATGACCGACCAGAAACGCCCGAGCAGCTCGAAGAACCCGCGCATCGTGCTGCGCGGCGACGGAGCGGCGGAGCCCACGCCGATCGGGGTCACGGTCACCGAGGGCTCGCTGCTCGGCGAGCGCTTCGAAGTGGGCGCCCACGTTGGCGAAGGCGGGCACGCGCTGGTGCACAAGGGCGTCGATCGGGCGAACGGCGCGATCGTGGCGCTCAAGGTGATGCGCCGAGAGTTTGCGCGGGACCCAGTGATGCGAAAGCGCTTCGAGCGCGAGGGAGAAGTGCTCTCGAAGCTCAAGCACCCGCACGTCGTGGGGTTTGTCGCGAGCGGCAGCGAGCCGACGCCGTGGATGGCGCTCGAGTTCATCTCGGGGCCAGACCTGAAGCAAGCGCTGGCGTCGCAGAAGCGCTTTGCGCCCAAGGTGGCTGTGCAGATCATGCTCCCGCTGATCGACGGGCTCGCGCAGGCGCACGGTCTGGGCGTCGCGCACCGCGACCTCAAGCCGTCGAACGTCGCGTTTTCGCAAAACGCCTCGGGCCAGTGGGCGCCGATGCTGCTCGACTTCGGGCTCTCGAAGCCGACCGAGTCCGTGGCGAAAGAGCTGCGCCTCACCACCGAGGGCCAGACCGTCGGAACGCCCGCGTACATGGCCCCCGAGATGCTCCGCTCGGACGAGGGCGGCAACGCCACGAGCGACGTGTGGTCGCTCGGCGTCATGCTGTTCGAGTTGATTACTGGTGTGCTTCCGTATCGCGCCGAGTCCATCTGGCACATGCTCATGGCGATCTTGACCACCGACGCTCCGACGATGAGCTCCAAGGGCGTCGCGGTGGACCCGACGCTCGAGTTCATCGTCGGCCAGTGTTTGAAGCGCGAGCCGAACGAGCGCTTCGCCGACGCCAACGCGCTGCGCAACGCGCTGCGCTCGTGGCTCGAGAGCGCACGATAGCGAAACGCCCCGACGCGACTACGGAGGTAGCACGGCGCACTGCGAGACGCCGCTGACGGGCGGCAAGTGGTCGCGGCAGAAGATCGCGATCGGCGTCGGCGTCGCGCCGCGCAGTTGCACCGCGAGAAACGCCGACGTGATGCTCATCGCGTCCGTCGAGACCATGGGCACCGCCGTGAGCGGTCCGCACGGAGCCGCGGTGCAGTTGGCCCTCAGTCCGATGGTCACTCCCGGCGAGGGAATCGGCATGCTCGGGTAGTAGCCGTTCGGGTACATGCCCTGCCCTGCGTCGCCCATGGGTGGCGGCCTTCCCACTTCGCCGAAGCCAACCGCGAAGAAGAGCGGGATCAAGTCGCTCGGAGCTCCCATCATCCCCACGACGATTCCCAGGTCCAACCGTTGCGGGTTCGGGATCGCGTTGAACACTCGGATCTGCGTAGCGGTCGCCATCCCAGCGAGCGCGTTGGGCGCGTTGTCCGTGATCACCCGACCGGCAAACGGAAACGGCTGCGGCCCGCCGTCAGGCCCCGGCAGAGGAACGCCCGAGACCACAACCGTTCGATACCCGTTGGCCGCGCCGACATCGAGGTTGGTCATCGGCGGCAACAGCGGCGTCGAGCAGTCCATGTCCGCCCCAGCCACGGCGATCACGTCGACTCGACCCGTCGGAACCGTCAGGTACCGAGTGACCTGCAACGCAGTGAGGCCCGGTCCTCCCCCGCCGCGCGCCGCCCTCAACAGGGGCCCCGCGAACGGCTCGGACATCCCCGTGCGACGCACACAAAAGTCCACTGCAGGTGGCGGCCCCATCGATCCAGGAGGAAGCGCGTGAACGAACCGCACGTTCGTCGAAGGAGGCGGAGAAGGAGCGTCCACCCCCGTGTCCATCGGGACCCCAGTGTCCATCGCGACCCCGGTGTCTGCTGCATCGGTGGGACGCACGTCGGTCGGGCTCGGGACGTCCATCGGCTCGACGTCCGGCGAGCTCGCCTCCATCGTCGCGTCGGAGAGGCTCGGCAACATCACCGTTCCGTCGCGCAAATTGCGGACGTCGTCGACCTCGGCGTCGCTGCGGTTCGATGGGCTGCACGAGCTCACTCCCAACAGAAAAACGACGCCCGGCACGACCGCCGCCGCGCGCCCGCGAACTCGCCCGCAAACGCCCATCCCGTAGTGCATGCGCAATCGAAGCCTCCTCGCACCTTCGGTGCCGGGTAAGTGTACCCAACGTTCGCGTTCAACGATAAACGCTGCGCGCATTTCCGAGGTAGGCTCGGGTCTCCCATGAGCTTTTCGCCGTCGGGCCCGTCCACTTGCCCGCATTGTGGCAGCGCGCTGCCCATGGAAGGTCGATTCTGCGGCAGCTGCGGCAAGGCCATCGACAGCGCGCAGCCCGCTGTTCAGGCACCACCCGCGCAGCCCGTTGTTCAAGCGCCAGCCGCACAGCCGGCGCAGCCGGCAGCGCCCGCCCCTGCACCCACACCGGTGCGCAACGCCAATCGCACGATGATCGGCGTGATGATGCCGCCGGGAGGAATGCCTCCGCCCGCAGCCTCCGCGCCGTCACCTGCGTCCCCGCCGATCGCTCAGGCGCCGCAAGCTCCGCCGAGCGGTCAACCAGCAGCCCACTCGCCCGCGAAGGTCGCCAACGCCAGTCGCACGATGGTCGGCGTGATGATGCCTCCCGGAGGTTTCGCTCCGCCGAGCGCGCCTCCACAGAGCGCGCCGCCCGCAGCGCCGCCGGGCGCGCTGCCCGCACAACCCGCGCGGGTCGCCAACGCAAGCCACACGATGGTCGGCGTGACCGTGCAGCCGCCGATCGCGCAGAACCCTGCTGCGCCGATGGCACAACCCGCGCCGCCCCGCGAGCCAATCGCCGCGCAGCCCGCGGCGCCCGTCGCGGCCCCGCGGCCGGCAGCGCCCAACGACCCGAGCTTGTACAAGCCTATCGCGAGCCCACGGTCGCAGACTGTTCCGATCGCGTCGGCGGTGCCCACGTACGACGAGCCCGTATCGATTCCGGGGCTCCCGTCGCAGCGCAAGAAGAAGAGCTCGGTCGGTCCAGTGCTCGGTCTCGTCGTCGCCGCCGCGCTCGTCGGCGGCGGCGTGATGCTCGCGTTGAACCTCCGCAATCGCTCGAAGCCCACCGCCCTCGCAGCGCAGTTCGAGCCGGGAGCAGACGGCGCACGCGTGCTCGCCGTGCGCGTGCCCGACGCGCCCGCGGGAGCGAGGCTGCGCCACGAGTCGCACGACGTTCCCATCGAAAGCGGCGTCGCTCGCCTGCCAGGCGCTGTCGTCGGCGACCGGGTCGGACGCGTCGAGCTCGCGGTCAACGTCGTTTCGAATGGAAGCAGCACCGCGCGCACCGCACAGGTTGTGATCGGGTATCTCGTCCGCCCCGAGCTCGACGGGCTTGGTCAAAATCCTCCCGCTGCGAGGCTCGCGTTTCGCGTGCAGCCAGGCTCGCGCCTCGAGCTCGACGGCCAGCCGGTGCAGACCGACCGTGAGGGTCGCGGCGTCGCTGCGATTCAGGACTTGCGCGCGCTTCCGCAGGGAGAAGCGCTGCTCTCACACGCGTTCGCGATTCGCGTACAAAACCCCGACAACACTCGGGTCGAGGGCACCTATCGCTTCGAGCTCGCGCGCGCCCCGCTCGTGATCGATCGCCCTTCGCGCGCCACGCTCGTGACGTCTGCAGAGCGCGCGGTCGTTCGGGTGCGCGCTCAGGGAGCGACGAGCGTCGTCATCGGCGGACAGCCCGCGACGCGGGACGGAGAGGCGTTCGTCGCGGTCGTTCCCGTGACCCCAGGCGCGGCGCACGCCGTCGAAGTGCGCGCGTTTCGCCCACAGTTCGCCCCAGCGCTCGCGAGCGTCGAGCTCGAGCGACTCAGCAACGACGCCCAGGGACTCACCCGCTTTCGGGCAACCGACGCGTCGCTGTGCAGCGCCAGCGTCGACGGAACGCGCGTCGCGGTGCGCGGCCGCGTGTTGGCGGCGCCGCGCGCATACAACGGAGGCACCACTTTTCAACTCGTCGCGCAAGATCGTCGTTGCCCAGGCGGAACAGTCGCCCTCTGGATCGACGCCGAGCCTGACGTGGCTGCGCGCGAAGGAGACGTGCTTCGAATCGCGGGCACCGTGACGGGCACGCGCACCGCGGTCACCACCACGGGCGAGCGACGGACAGACAAGGTTCTGCACGCGTCGTTCGTCCAACCGTCAGCGCGATGAGCGAGCAAGCCGCGAGCGAGGGGCTGGACGAGCGGATCGGTGAAGCGCCGACCCACCACGACGCAGCGGCCGACAGTCAAGTGACGTGCGCAGGCTGTGGCGCACAGTTCGGGTTCGGACCGAACTTTTGCCCGACCTGTGGAACGCCCACGATGTCGGCGCCCGCGCAGGACCCGCTCGTCGGGATGGTGATCGCCGACCGCTACCAGATCGTGTCCGTCCTCGGCCGCGGCGGGATGGGCGTGGTCTACCGCTGCGAGCACACGAAGATGGGCAAGTCGATGGCGATCAAGCTCCTTCACGGAGACCTCGCGCGCGACCGCAAGGTGCTCGAGCGCTTTCGCCGCGAGGCGCAGGCGGTCTCGCGACTCTCGAGCCCGTACACCGTGAGCATCTTCGACTACGGAACGAGCGACGGCCTCACCTACCTCGTGATGGAGCTCGTCGAGGGAGAAGACCTCGGCAAGCTCCTGCGATCGCGCGGGACGCTCTCGCCGCTGCGCCTCGCTCGCATCTGCGCGCAGGCCTGCGAGTCCCTCGCCGAGGCGCATGAAAAAGGGATCATCCACCGCGACGTCAAGCCCGAGAACCTCCTCGTCACGCGAGGAAAAGACGGCCGCGACACGGTCAAGCTCCTCGACTTCGGTCTAGCGCGCCTTCGCGACGGCGAAGAGCGCAACGAGATCACCGGCTCTGGAGCGCTCCTCGGGACGCCGTACTACATGGCTCCAGAGATCATTCGAGGTCGCGAGGCCGACGCGCGCAGCGACGTGTACGCCGTCGGCGCGATGATCTACCGAGGGCTCGTCGGCGCCCCGCCGTACACCGGGACGTCGCCGATCGCGGTGCTGACCAAGACCATCACAGAAGAGTTCGTTCCGCCGGCGAAAAAGCGGCCCGACCTGGATATCCCGCTCGAGCTCGACGAAATCGTCTGCGCTTGCCTCGCGAAGGACCCCGAGCAGCGACCGCAGCGCGTCGAGCTCGTCAAGCAGGCGCTCGAGGCGTACATGGCCAGCGCCAGCGGCGACATCGCCAGCGCCGAGCTCACGCGCCCGCGCTCGATCTTGCCGAGCGCAGAGAAGCCCGTCGCCGCTGCGACCCGAGACGACGTCGAGGCGTTCGAGCGCCAGATCCGGCGCGGTCGCATCGCTGGCGCGGTCATCTTCGCGATCATTTTCGTGGCGCTGCTCGCGGCGGTCGCCGTGGTCCTCGGTCGACGGCGAGTCGAAGAGCGACGCGCGCAGACGACGCGAGAGATCGAGTTCGAGCCGAACAACAGCGCCGCGCTCGCCACGCTGATCGCTCCCGGCACGAACATCCGAGGGGCGATCGGACAGAGACCCGATCGAGCGCACGGCGACGTCGACTTCTTTCGATTGGCGCCGCGGCCAAGAGCGCGCCAACGCCTTCGCGTCGAGCTCGAGACGCAGCCCAACATCGACACGGTCATCGAGGTGTTTCGCAGAGGCGTCGAGCGAGCGGTGTTCGTCGCGCGCGAGGCGCGCGCTGGTGAGCGCGAGATCGTCGCGGGCCTCACCCTGGACGAGACGGGCGAGTTCTACCTCTCGGTGCACGAAGAGGACGGCCGCGCCGCCGTTCCCTCGGAGAACATCACCGATCAGTACACGCTGCGCTACACGCTCGAGCCCATCGACGACGACTTCGAGAGCGAGCCCAACGATCGACAGCCGCTCGCGAGCGCGCTCTCTACGCGCGAGCCAAGGCGCGGCTACATCGAGAACAAAGACGACGCAGACGTCTGGTGCCCCGCCGCGCTCTCGGGCCCTTTGCGCGTTCGGCTCTCGCCACCGCCCGGAATGGACCTCGAGCTCGCCGTGCTCCACAACGACGGGCGCGCCAGAGAAGAGATCGATCGCGCGCGGGCAGGAGAGGCAGAAATTGCTACGCTTCAGCCGGAGTCTCCTCGACCGCCGTGCATCATGGTGCGCGCGTCGCAGCTGCGACCGCCCGCGCGGGGAGACGGCGCCCAACCCTATACGCTCGAGCCCACGACGCCATGATCCCGAACCTCGAATCGACAGAGCTGCACCGACGCCGCGCCTTGATGGTGCCCGCAGCCGCGCTCGCGATCGTCGGCGGCGCGCTGCTCTCGAGCGCGACCCCGCCAGCCAGCGCTCAGCAGCGATTCGTCGCTTCGGGACAACGCCTGGTCGCCAGATCCCTTCGCGTGGTCGACAGCGAAGGCGACCGTCACTCGCTGCGATCGAGAATATCGAACACCCCCATCGGGCGCAGCTCCGTTCGATGCGGAGCGCTGACCCGAGGTGAGCCGTTCGGCGTCCCCGTGCCGATGAGCGACGGGACACTCGTGCTCGCGACGCAGCGCCCGGGCGGCCTGGCCTGGTTTGCCGATGGACAGCTCGTCCGACACGTCACCGTGGGCGCGTCCATCCTCGGCACCGCGGTCGAGGGCGCAAACGGACGCATCGTCGTCGTCGACGATTCGCCGTCCATCCGCGCATATGGTCCCGACGGAGCGCTTCGCGCGACGCTCTCTCTTCCGAGCAGCCCGCAGTACGGCGCCGCGCCGCTCGTCGACGGGACGCTCGTTCTGCCGATCAGCGCGCCGCAGGGCACCGACCTCGCCGTCATCTCGCCAGACCTGACGTCGCTCACGCGCGCGCGCGTCGGCGGATCGCTGGGCGGCGCGGGCTACTTCTACCGCGGCCACAGCGGGTCGCTCTGGTTCAGCACGAATGCAGGCCCCTATTTTCTAGATGGAATGCGCCCCACCCCCGAGCCGCTTCGTTGGGCGCGCAGCGCCACGGCGGCCTGGCAGGTGGACGAAGACACGCTCGTCGTTCAGTTCGGCACCGGCACGCCGACGGAGCTGCGGTTCACGTCGCTGAGCGGCGCGCAGCGAGGCACGGCGTCGCTCGTCGATCAGATCTTCTTGCTCCCGCGCGGACACATCGCGCTCGCGCAGCCCTTCTTCGCGGATCCCACCGCGACGGGCGCGTCGAGCACCGGCGCCGCAACGGGCACAACGACCACCGGCACGTCGCCCTCCACCACGCCGCCGGTCGTGCTGTCTCCGCGTGTTCGCCCCTTCGGCCGAACGGTCGAGCGCGAAGCGACCAACACAGAGATCGTCATCTATGATCGTCGAGCCCGCGCCGTCACCCGAGCGCTCTTGCCCGTCGTGCGTCCCCTCTCCGTTCTGATGGACCCAGACGAAGGACTGCTCGTCGTGACCACGACGGGAAGGCTCTTCGCCATCGACCCTGGCGGGACGATTCGCTGGCAGTCCGAGCTCGGCGTCGCGCCGACCCAAGACGTCATCGCCCTGCCCGACAACGGCTTCGCGATGACCGTGACGCGGCCGCGCGCTGGCGTCTGCGTAGTCGCTGCGAACTGACTCGTCCCCGCGTTGAACAGCGTCGATCCAACGGCGACCGATCAGCGGCCGCCGAAGTTCTGCGTCCAATAGTGGCGAAACCGCGAGCTCGGGACGTTGGCGTAGCCCACGCCGATCGTTCGGTACGATGGGTTCATGATGTTGCGACAGTGTCCGGGGCTGTTCATCCACTGGGTCATCGTCGCCGCGGCGGTCGCGCTGCCAGCCGCGATGTTCTCGCCCTGCGGCGAGCCCGTGTAGCCCGCGGCGGCCGTGCGCTGAAAGGGCGTCGTGCCTTCGGGCGCGTTGTGAGCGAAGTAATTTCGTGTGCCCATATCCAAGCTGTGCCGACGCGCCGCCAACACGAGCAAGGGGTGCATCGTCAGCGGGCCGGTCGCCGCGAACATCTGCCCGCCGCAGTTATAGCCGCGGGCGCGGTGCATGTTCACGATGTCGAGCACCTGCTGCTCGAGCATGGGATTGCCTGGCGGAGTGCCCGGCGGCAACGTGACGCCGCTGTCTGCCGGCGGGTTCGAAACGCCGCTGTCGACGCGCGGAGCAACCCCGCTGTCGACGCGCGGAGTGCCGATCCCTGTGTCTGCTTGCGGACCCACCCCGCTGTCCATCTGCGGACCGACCCCGCTGTCGGTCGGCGGATTGCCAACGCCGGTATCCATCGCGACCGAGCCGTCCGATGGTTGCTCCATCGGCCCGCACGCGATGAACGCGATCGACACCAACAGCGCAGAAGACAACTTCACGAGCGAGGGATTCTGCATCGAAGCACTCCGTGTTGACGTTTGTTGACCATTACCACGACGCGACACGAACCGCAGCCAATTCGCAGCTCGCGCTCACGTCGCTTCGTCGGATGGACCTACCTCGTCGTTCTCGCGCATACGATCGAGCACGGAGTCGGCCCATGAGCGCGCGTCCCCCTCTCGGATCGCGCGCCGCAGCCTCGTCATCAATCGCCCGAAGAAATACAGGTTGTGCAGCGTCAAGACGCGCGCACACAGAATCTCCTGCGCCTGAAAGAGGTGCCGCAAATAGCCACGCGAATAGCCGGTCGTGCAGCACGGCCCGTCGCACTCGGGGTCGAGCGGCCCGCGCTCTTCCCGGTTCCGTAGCTGCTTGATGTTTACACGTCCGTTCCACGTGAGCGCCTGGCCGTTGCGCGCGTTTCGCGTGGGCAAAACGCAGTCGAACATGTCGATCCCCGCCAGCGATCCTGCGATCAGGTCGCGCGGCGTCCCGACGCCCATGAGGTAGCGAGGCTTGTCCTCGGGCATGCGGTGCGCGACCTCGTCGAGCACCTTGTGCATCTCTTGCCAGGGCTCGCCGACGCTCAATCCGCCCAGCGCAAAGCCGTCGAACGGCAGCTCGCGTAGCTCGTCCATGTGCGACAGACGCAGGTCCGCGTGCACCCCTCCTTGCACGATTCCGAAGAGCGCTTGCGACTCGGGGCGCGGAGCGTCCAGGCAGCGTTTGGCCCACGCGGTCGTTCGTCGCATGGCGCGCTCGACCGTCGCGCGATCGGCGTCGCCCGGCGGGCATTCATCGAAGGCCATCGCGATATCCGCGCCGAGCAGCGCCTGGATCCGGATGGACTCCTCGGGCGTCAGCCTGAGCATCGTGCCGTCGAGGTGCGAGCGAAACGTCACGCCGTCGTCGTCGATCGTCCGAAGGCTCGCGAGCGAAAACACCTGGAATCCGCCCGAGTCCGTGAGCATCGCCTTCGGCCAGCGCGTAAACGCATGAAGGCCGCCGAGCGCGCGCACCACCTCGGGCGTAGGCCGAAGCCACAGGTGATAGGTGTTCGCGAGAACGATCCCCGCCCCGGTCGTCGCGACCTCTTCCATCGTGAGGCCCTTCACGGTGCCCACGGTGCCCACGGGCATGAACGTCGGCGTCTCGACCACCGCGTTCGGCGTGGTGAGCTCTGCCACGCGCGCGGTGCCGTCCCTGGCCAGCACGCGAAACGAAAACCCAGTCGTCATGCGATCCAGTACCCCGTGAACGCCCCCGAGCGAAAGTCCCTCACACAATGAACATCGCGTCGCCGTAGGAGAAGAAACGGTATTGCTCGGCGACCGCGTCCGCGTAGGCGCGTCGAGCGAGGTCCTCTCCGGCGAACGCCATGACCAGCGCCAGCAGCGTCGATCGCGGCAGGTGAAAGTTCGTCAGCAGCCGATCGACCACACGAAACGCGTATCCCGGTTGGATGAGCAGCGCCGTTTCGCCAGAGCTCGGTCGATCGCCGAGCGCCCAGCTCTCGAGCGTTCGCACCACGGTCGTGCCGATCGCCACCACCGGCCGGCCCTCGCGCTTCGCCCGCGAAATCGCTTCCTGAGTCGCCGCGGGGACCTCGTACCACTCGCGGTGCATCACGTGCTGATCGAGGTCCGCGGCGGACACTGGCTGAAACGTTCCCGCGCCCACGTGAAGGGTCACGGCGCAGCGCTCGACGCCATTTTGCGCGAGCTCTTCGAGCACGCGCTCGCTCAAGTGAAGGCCCGCCGTCGGAGCGGCGACCGCGCCTGGCTTCTCGGCGAACACGCACTGGTATCGCTCGCGGTCTTGCTCGGTGGGCGCGCGCTCCATGTACGGCGGAAGCGGAACCTCACCGTTCTTCTCGATCGCCGACCAGGGCTCGTCGCACTCGAGCTCGACCTCGAGCACGCCATCGGCGTCCTTGGCGATCACGCGCAACGACAACGTGTCGCTCGCCTTCACCGTGAGCCCGGGACGAATCGGCTTGGACGCGCGACCGAAGGCGCTCCACCGTCGCGCGCTCTCGTCGAGGGGCCTCAGCAAGAACAGCTCGACCGCGCCGCCCGTCGGCTTGTTTGCGCGGATGCGCGCGTTGATCACCTTGCTGTCGTTGACGACGACGAGCGCGCCCCGCGGGATGTGCTCGGCCAGTTTGCGCACGCGATCGTGCTCGATCGCGCCCAGGGCGCGTCGAACGATCATCATCCTGGCGCCGTCTCGCTCGGGCGGCGGTTCGCTCGCGATCAGCGCTCGCGGAAGCTCGTAGTCGAGGAGGTCGACCTTCACGGGCCGATCCGTAGCACGGCGAGCAGGGAGTTACAGCTGCGGTGTTGCAGCTGTGCGCTAGTTCAACAGCTTGCGAGAGAGGGCCGCGATGATGGTCGGCATGAGCGCGGCGACCGCTTTGTTCGCGCGCGACGCGTCGAGGCTCTCGTCGAGGACGATGCGAATTCCGCTCTCGACCTGCTCGATGTGAGCCTTGGCTCCCTCTTGCGCCACCACAGGAACGTCGACCACCACCGACTCCCCCAACTCGACCGGAACGAACCCGACGTTGCGTACTACGTTGTTCATGATCCGCGCTGGTGCGCACGGTTCACGCGCCGCGCAAGCCGCTTGCCAAATCGCGACCCATGCACAACAACGGCCCGCTTTTTAGCGCCGCACGCGGATCGTACGAATCACGACGGTGCTGTTCGGCCGGTCCCGCTCGTCTCGCTGTACTCCCGTGATTCGTCGGACGAGCTCGACCGGCGAGCACTGACCGAAGACCGAGTACGACCCGTTCAAGTGCGCCTTCGCTTCTTCGAGGATGAAGAACTGCGAACCGTTGGTGTTGGGGCCGCGGTTGGCCATGCACAGCATCCCCGGCTGGTCGTGGGCCGCGACGTTTTCGTCGGCGAACGTGTAGCCCGGGCCGCCGCTGCCCGTGCGCAAGATGTCTCCGCCCTGCGCCATGAACCGCGGAATCACGCGGTGAAAGATGGTCCCGTCGAAGTACGGCCGGCGCACCCACTGGCCTTGAACCGGATCCCAGAAGTCGCGCTTGCCACGGGCGAGTCCGACGAAGTTTGCGACCGTGTTGGGCGCGCGATCGCCGAAGAGCTGGCAGGTGAACACGCCGTGGTTGGTGTCGATCTCGGCCACGAGCGAGCTTCCCGCGGGCATCCCCTCCGTCGCGTCCGCGAGCGAAAACTGGCCGCGCCGAGGGTCGGGCGTCGTGGGCGTCGGGTGGTTGTTGGGCAAAGGATCGCCAGCCCCAGCAGGCGCTGGCTGCGGCGGAGGAAGCGAGGGCTCCACCCGACCCGCCGAGCCTTGCCCCGTCGACGGACGCGCGGGATCGTCGCTCGGGCGCACAGAGGTCGGCTCCGGCGGCGCGCTGCTCATCTTGGCCCAATAGCCAATCGCGCCGACCACCGCGAGGCCGAGCAAGGCCGGGACGAAATAGTTCGCCGGGTCCTGCGGCTCGGGTTTCTTCTCGCGAGCCTTGTCGCTCGCGGGTCTCGTCGCCGTCGGCTGCGCGGACGCGCTCTTCGTGCCCGCGCTCTTCTTGCTCTTCTTCTCGACCATCGCGCGTGAAATATCGCGAACTGGCCTCGCTCGCCACCTCCGACGCGCCTTCGGTTCTCGACGCGAGCGCGATTTCGCCGCCGAGCCCCTTTGCGCGCGACCGCGTGGTGCGCATCAGTCCGCGACCTTCACGATGCTGTTGATTCTTCAGTGTACTGGCGAGTCGCCGGACGACCTCTCGTGGCTCTTGCACAAGCACCCCGATCGCGCGCAGCGCTTCGACCTGTCCTTCGGTCGAGCGCAGCTCTTCTATCCGCACAACAGCCGAGACCGCTGCGCGGCCGCGCTGCTCGTCGAGGTCGACCCGGTCGCGCTCTCTCGCGCAAAGCCCGGTCAGCGAAGCACGACGCCGCTCGAGCCCTACGTCAACGACCGCCCCTACGCCGCGAGCTCGATGCTCTCGTCAGCGATCTCGCAGGTCCTCGGCAGCGCGCTCAACGGTCGCTGCGAAAAGCGCCCCGAGCTCGTCGACCGACCGCTCGAGCTCGAGGCAACTCTCCCCGTCGTCGCCGCGCACGGCGGCGGAGAGGCGCTCGTTCGTCGGCTGTTCGAGCCCCTGGGGTACGAGGTGCACGCCAGTCGACTCGCGCTCGACCCACACTTTCAAGAGTGGGGCCCCTCGTCCTACTGGTCCGTGAAGCTCCGCGCCAAGACCACCGTGCGCGCGATGCTCGAGCACCTCTACGTGATGCTGCCCGTCCTCGACGACGAGCAGCACTACTGGGTCAGCGAAAACGAGGTCGAGAAGCTCCTTCGAAAGGGCCGCGAGTGGCTCGCCGCGCACCCCGAGCGAGAGCTCGTCACCGCGCGGTTTCTCAAGCACCAGCGGGCGCTCGAACGCCTCGCGCACGAGCGGTTGGACGCCGACGGCGCTCGCGAGCCGGCGATCGGGGACGCCGTCGAGTCCGAGCTCGAAGCGCGCTGGTCGCCGCAGAAGAACAGCGACGCGCCCGGCAAGACCCCGCCCCTCGACGCGAGGAGACGCGAGTGGGTCCGCGACGCCCTCTCGGCGCGCAGAGCGCGGCGCGTCGTCGACCTCGGCTGCGGTGAGGGAAAGCTCCTCGCCTACCTCGCGCAGCACTCGGACGTCTCGCACGTCACGGGCGTCGACGTCAGCCCGCTCGCCCTCGAGATCGCTCAGAAGCGGCTCGACCGCCTCGGCCCGTCGCAGCGCGAGCGCGTCGAGCTCTTGCAGGGCTCGCTCGTCTACCGAGACGCGCGCCTCGTCGGCTTCGACGCCGCCACGCTGATCGAAGTGATCGAGCACGTCGAGCCAGAGCGGCTCCGTTGGCTCGAAGACGCGGTCTTCGCAGTGGCGAAGGCGCCGATCGTGCTCGTCACCACCCCCAACCGCGAGGCCAACGCCGCGATGCCCGGCGTCGGGCCAGACACCATGAGGCACAGCGATCACCGCTTCGAGTGGACCCGCGCAGAGTTCTCTGCGTGGTGCGCGCGCGTCGCCGAGACGTACGGATATCGCTTCGCGCTGCACGCGATCGGCGACGAGCACGAGCGCTACGGAGCGCCTACGCAAGCGGCGATCTTCGAGCAGCGCAGCGACGATCGAAGCGACGCCCCAGCGATCCCTTCGCAGCCCGAGGTGCAATCGTGAACGATCCTTCGCCGACGATCATCACCCTCCCCGACCCGTCGCTCGTCTTGCTCGTAGCGCCGTCCGGGGCAGGAAAGTCCACCTTCGCCAAGAGGCACTTTCGCCCGACCGAGGTCCTCTCGAGCGACGCGCTGCGCGGCTGGGTGTCGGACGACGAGACCAGCCAGGAGGCCAGCGCCGACGCCTTCTCGGTGCTCAACAGCATCGCAGACAAGCGCCTCGCCCGCGGGCTCCTCACGGTCATCGACGCGACCAACGTCCAGCGCGACGCGAGAAAGCCCTTCGTCGCGCTGGGCAAGAAGCACCACGTGTCCGTCGTCGCGATCGTGCTCGACGTCGACGTCGACACCTGCGTCGCCCGCAACAAGAGCCGCCCCGATCGCGCGTTTGGCGCCCGCGTCGTCCGCGGACAGCACGAGAACATGCGCAAGGCGCTGCGGACGCTCGACGACGAGGGCGTGCGGTTCGTCACGCGCATGAAAACAGAGCATGAAATCAACACAGCCTCGGTCGTGCGCGAGCGCCTCCGCTGCGACTTGCGTGATCGAACCGGCCCCTTCGACGTCATCGGCGACGTGCACGGCTGCGCCGACGAGCTCTGTGAGCTGCTCGGCGAGCTCGGCTACGAGGTCGAGGGCAGCGGCCTCGACGCCACGATTCGCAAGCACCCCGAGGGGCGCACCGTGGTCTTTCTCGGCGACGTCGTCGACCGAGGTCCGCGCGTGGCCGACGCCCTCGCCCTCGCGATCAACTCGGTCCGCGACGGAAGCGCGCTGTTTGTGCAGGGAAATCACGAGGCCAAGCTCGCCAAGAAGCTCGCCGGCCGAGAGGTGACCGTGAGCTTCGGCCTCGAGCGCTCGCTCGAAGAGCTCGCCGCCGCGCCCCCTTCGTTCGTCGAGCGCGTGCGGACGTTTCTCGACGAGCGCCCCACCCACTACGTGCTCGATCGCGGTCGACTCGTGGTGGCGCACGCGGGTCTGCGACAAGAGATGCAAGGGAGGTCTTCGCGCGCGGTGCGGGACTTCGCGCTCTACGGCGAGACCCGCGGCGAGACCGACGAGTTCGGGCTCCCCGTCCGATTCGATTGGGCCGCGAACTACCGTGGCAAAGCGCTGGTCGCGTACGGGCACACCCCCGCCGAGCGCGCGGAGTTTCGCAACGAGACCGTCTGCCTCGACACGGGCTGCGTGTACGGAGGCGCCCTCACCGCCCTTCGTTGGCCCGAGCGAGAGCTTCGCTCGGTCCCCGCGCGCAGACAATACGTCCCGCCCAAGCGCCCGCTCGCGAGCGCCGCCGCGCCTTCGTCCAGCGATCGCTCCCTCGCCGCGCGAGACCGCCTCGACCTCGCGTCGGTCCTCGGAGGAATCACCGTCGAAACGCCCGTTGTTCGCCGCGTCACCGTGGGCCCGTCGCTCGTCGCGACGGCGATCGAGCAGGTCTCGCGGTTCTGCGTGGATCCTCGGTGGCTGCTCTACGTTCCGCCCACGATGGCGCCGGTGGAGACGTCGACGGTCGAGGGGTTTCTCGAGCGGCCCGAGCAGGCGCTCGAGTACTACGCCCGCTGCGGCACAGATCGGGTCGTCTTCGAGCTCAAGCACATGGGCTCGCGCGCGATCGTGCTCGTCTGCCGTTCGCCCGAAGAAATGCGGGCGCGCTTCGGCCTCGCCAACGAGCACGCAGGGACGATCGTCACCCGCAACGGACGCGCGTTCTTCAAGGACTCTGTCAACGAAGCCTCGCTCGTCACCCGCGCGCGCAACGCCATCGAGCGCGCAGGGCTCTTCGAAGAACTCCGCACGCCCTGGCTCCTCTTGGACACCGAAATTCTTCCATGGAGCGCCAAGGCCGGCGAGCTCCTGCGGCTGCAATACGCTCCCGCTGCGGCCGCAGGCCAGGCGCACTTCGCCGCCGCGCGCGAAGCGCTCTCGCTCGCCGCGTCTCGCGGGATCGACGTCGGAGCGCTCCTCGCTCGAACCGCCGAGAGAGCCTCCACCATCGACTCGTACGCAGACGCCTACCGGCGCTATTGCTGGACCGTGCGCGGCCCCGAAGACCTGCGAATCGCGCCGTTTCACCTGCTCGCGGGCCAGAAAGCGTCCTTCACCGACCGCGACCACGGATGGCACCTCGCGCAGTGCGATCGCCTCGCCGACGCCGACCCGAACCTCTTTACGCGCACCGAGCGAGTGATCGTCTCTCTCACCGACGAAGCCGAGCGCGCGAGCGCCGTGCAGTGGTGGCTGGACAAGACCGACGCGGGCGCCGAAGGGTGTGTGGTCAAGCCGTGGACCTTCATCGCGATCGGCGAGCGCGGACCGATTCAACCGGCGCTCAAGGTGCGCGGTCGCGAGTACCTCCGGATCATCTACGGACCCGAGTACACGCTGCCCGACAACCTCGCGCGCCTTCGCGAGCGAGGAACGTCCGCCAAGCGCGCCCTCGCGATCCGTGAGTTTTCGCTGGGCGTCGAGGGCCTCTCGCGGCTGGCGCGCAACGACTCGCTCGCCCGCGTGCACGCGTGCGCCCTGGCTACGCTCGCGCTCGAGAGCGAGCCGACCGACCCGCGTCTGTAACGGGACAGACCCCCTCGGCGGCCGAACGTTCACCACACGGCGCTGCGTGTCGCGGTGGTGTCCCCTTCGTTGAGCAACAAGAATTGCGCAGGCCCGACCACAGACGAAGGCGTCTGGACGAGCACCGCGGTAAACGAGCCGCTGATCGTCGGGATCGTGCGCAGCGATTCGACGGTCGTCGCGCCGCCGACCATCGTCGCTCGAAGGCGGCTCGTCGCTGGCACCGCGGGATAGGCGGTGACGTAGCTCGGGACCATGGTGTCTGCGTTGAAGCCGAAGCTGTCGCGCACGGTCCACGAGATCGTTCCGCGTCCCGCGAGGTCGTACTCGAACGTAGGCGATCCGGCGGTCGCGGCGACCATGAGCCAACGCAACCGAAGCGTCGCGGGAGCGATCGTGTCGACGGGAAACCGGGTGACGCCCCGATCGTGCACGACGAACCACAACGTCTGCTCAGGGCCCGCGTCGATGATGATCGGAGCGCCGATCGTCGTCGCGCTCGCACAAGCGGTCGAGCCCGCGTCGACGACGGTCGCGACGTAGTCGATCAACGATGTTCCAACCGGGAGAATTCCAGTGCGAAACGCGCGTCTGAGCCCGCCAGGAGCGCCGCTCTCGATCAGCCGTGTGCTCGGTCCGCCGATCGGGCCGACGCACAGGTCGATCGCGCGATCAGCGGACAGCGCGTTGACGACACGAAGCCGCAACGTTCCGCCCGTCGCTGCGTCGACCCTCGAGTCGCGCACCGACGCGTCCGTCGCACCATCTCCGTTGCCGTCGCTGACCGACGCGACGTCCATGAACGCATCGA
Organism: Deltaproteobacteria bacterium Ga0077539; assembly: GCA_001465015.1. Classification (GTDB taxonomy): domain Bacteria; phylum Myxococcota_A; class Polyangia; order Polyangiales. The sequence goes on from LNEO01000161.1 coordinate 21,069, forward strand.
CGCTCCCATCGTTGGGCGCATCGATGCTCGCGTCTGGAGGCGAGGTTGTGTCCGAAGAAACATCGAGCACCGGCGTCACGTCGCCAGGGATGGCAGCGTCCGGCAAGGCGCAGTCTCTGCGACGGATCGCAACCGGATTTCCCACGGGCCCTGACCCGCGAACCCGACACACGGAATCAAGCAGGTCCCAGCCACACCCTTCCTCGTCGGCGCATGGCTCGCAAGCGCGCGCCCCGCATCGCACGTCGGCCGGGAAGCTCGCGTCCACGCGCACCTCGCGTTGCTCCGCGGGACATCGCGCGATCATTTGCGTGCGTCGATGGTTCGCCCCGCTCATCGGATCCTCCCCGTTCGCGACCACGCAACGACGGTCCCGGGTGTCCCACGTGCAGCCCGAGGCGATGCAGTCGCCGCACAACAGGCCCCAGCAAGCGCCCATGGGCTCTTCGGTGAAGAGCACGCAGCCCGAGAGCAGCGAAAGGAGCAGCGAAAAGACGGTGAAGCGCATCATCGTCGTTCACAGTTTCCGTCCCCGCGCCGGATGCATTCCAGCTGGAGGTACTGCTGGTGTTGTTGCATGTCTCGCTGCCGCGACTGCTGCTCGCTCTCGCGGCGCATGCGCGCGAGGATCGACGGAAGCTCCGCGTGAAGCCTCTCCCACTCGGCCTCTTGTTGCGGCGTCATGCGGACGGTGAAGATGCCGCTCAGGGCCGGCACGAGCTGACCTCGGGGGATCGGCACTGCGAGCGTCAGTCGAACGTCCGCCCCGAAGCCCCAGAGCGTGGACTGCTGGTTGTTGACCCCCACGAACATCCCCGGCGCGAGCGAGAGCCCCGCCGTCGCAAACCCGCCCGAACGTGACCCAAAGAGCAAGTCGAGCGACAACGGCAGATAGCCGTGCGCGATGTACATCGGTCGCAGCTCGAGCACGCCGTTCGACGGGTTGATGGCCGCGGTCGAGCCGAACTGCATGGTGCCGCCGATGCCGAGACGCCCGACCCACTCGTGCCGTGTGCTGGGGGCCCACGCGAAAGGAACATCGAACTGCAAGTGCGCCGGACCCGTGAGCGCGACGGTGCCGTGCTCGTTGTGCGGAAGGTTCACGCTCTGTGTTCCAGCTCCAGCCATGACGCGAACGCTGGGCTCGTACGCGACTCCAGCGACGACTCCGAAGGACGGCGAGAGCTGAGACGGCGTCGGCGTTCCGATAGGTCGCCCGCCGTGCACCGAGTAGAGCCCGGCCGCGAGCTGCACGTAGCAGCCGCTCGCGAAGAGCGCGCTCGCGAGCAGCGCAGCGAATCGATGACAGACGAGCGGCGAACAAGTCATGAGTCCCTCAGTGGCGTTCGAGCGACGCGCGGTCGACAGTCGAGAGAGTGCGCGATCCGTGGGCGCGCGATCAACTATCCGAAGCGGTTAGAGTGACGACGGCCGCGAGCAGTGACAGCCGATCGCCACCAGAGTTTCAGAGAAATCGCTTACCGAAGAGAAATCATCGACTCGCGCTTCGGGGTGTAAGCGCCGCACCGCTCGCGCGTTGTGCCGCTTCGAGCGAGCCTCTCTCTTGGAAGACACGACCCGAGGTCACTCCTGGGAAAATTCCTACAGTCTTCAGCGTGCGTGTCGCCGAATGAAGCCGGCGCTGTCAGCGCCGGTGGACTCTCACGCGTCGAACGAATCCTGAAACGAGGACCCTGAATGACAACGATGTTGCGCAGCGCCGCGACTCGATTCGCGCTGATTTCGCTGACCGTCGCCGCGTGCACGCCGCCAACGCCACCGTCGCCGACCGACGCGAACTCCGAGGCGAGCGACGTGGCAGACGCTCGGGCCGACAGCGCGCCCGACGCGCTGTCCGATGTCGTCGCGGATGGCGGAGCGACGGCGGTCGGCGGGTGGTGTTCGACCGATCAATGGTGCTGGGCGTTTCCGCGGCCGACCAACTTCGCACGAGTGATCTACGTGGACGGGCCCGATACGGCGTGGATCGGCGCCGGCGGAGGAAGCATCGATCGATGGGACGGCACGCGCGCCACGGCCGTCGAGAGCGGGACCCATCAGAGCATCACTGCGATGAGCGGGCTCGACGCCAACAACATCTGGGCCATCGCAGGCAGCGACATCCTGCGCTACGACGGGACACGCTGGCAGCGCGTGTATCGCCATCGCTCGATGGAGGGACTATCGGCCAACCTCGATCGCAGCTTCGGCATCACGATGGTGAGCGCGACCGAGGGCTATGCGAGCGTCGGTGACGAGGTCTTGCGATGGAACGGCACGGCGTGGTCGTCCCTGGCGTTCAGCTCGTTGTTCGACATCGGCACCATCGGCAAGATCGGCGCGCGGGTGTTCGTTCAGACGCCCGACCTATTGGCTCTCGACGCAAACGGGAGTGTTTCGATCGAACGGCGTGAGCAACACGGCGCAGACGCTTCCGATGGGCTCTCCGACGGTCTTTGCGTGGACCGTGGGCTCATCGCCGAACGACATCTGGTTCTACGGCTCGGGCGCCAATTTGGTGCAGTGGGATGGCGCGACGCTGCGCGTTCATTCGCCGTCCGCGGGGCTGAACATCGCGGCGATGAAGGCCAACTCGCCCACGGAAGTGTACGCAGCGGCGGGCAACGCGACGACGCGGGCGGTGATGCACTGGGATGGAGCGACGTGGAGAACGATCGCGCTTCCCACGATGGAGTTCGTCAGCTCGATCGACGCGACGAGCCCCAGCAACATCTGGCTCTCGCTGCGCGGGTCCTCCTCTCTTGCCCCGTTGCGATGGAACGGCACGAGCTGGTCTCCCGTCGCCGCTCCACCGGCCGAGCACACGGGCGGCGAGCTCGTGCTGATCTCTCCCGACGAAGCGTTGGTGCTCAGCGGACCGCGCGTGTTTCGTCTGCGAAGCGGGGTGTGGAGCCGCGAACGCGTCGGACACACGGTCCCCGAGCGATTGATCTACGCGAACCGAACGCTCCGGCTCGCGGGTGATCACTCGCTCGTGTTTCGGCGCTGATCCCCGGACCTCGCCGAAGACGCTCAGCCATCCCCCTGTACAGGTCACTCGCTCGGCGCGGACGCGGGCGGCGGAATCGAAGCGACCCGCGCGGCCTCGAGCAACGCGCGGAGGTCGTCGCCGTCGAGATACTCCTTCTCGAGCAGGACCTTCGCGATGTTCTCCAATTGCGGTCTGCGCGCTTCGAGCAGCTCTCTCGCGCTCTGCGCGGCCTCCTCGACGATGCGGCGCACCTCGGCGTCGACCACGTCCGCGATGTTCGAACCGTAGTCCGCGACCCCTTCTTCGCCGCCCAGAAACAGCGAGCGACGGCCCGAATACGAGACGGGGCCGAGCCGCGTGCTCATTCCGTACTCGGTCACCATCGCGCGAGCCATGTTCGTCGCTTGCGTGAGGTCGTTGGCGGCGCCCGTCGAGAGGTCGCCGTACACGATCAGCTCCGCCGCGCGGCCGGCCATCGTCATCGCGAGCATCGCCTTGAGATCCGACTCGGTCGTGATGTGCACGTCCTCTTTGGGCATGCCCCGCACGTACCCGCCGATCCCGAGCCCGCGCGGAACAATCGAAATCCTCGCCGTCTTCGTCGCCCCCGGAATCACCTCGCCCACGATCGCGTGCCCCGTCTCGTGGATCGCGATGCGCCGACGCGTGGTCTCCGGAATGATTCGAGACTTCTTCTCGAGACCCATCCCGACGCGGTCGATCGCCTCGATGATGTGCTCGCGCTTGACCGCGGGCAGGTCCTTTCGAGCGGCGAGCAACGCGCCTTCGTTGATGATGTTGGCCAGGTCTGCGCCAGCGAAGCCCGGCGTGCGCGCGGCGATGTCCGCAAGGTCGACGTCGCGGTCGAGCTTCACATCCTTGGCGTGCACGCGAAGGATCGCCTCGCGCCCCTTTTTGTCCGGCGGATCGACGAGCACCTGACGATCGAAGCGGCCCGGCCTGAGCAGCGCCTGATCGAGGATCTCGGGGCGGTTGGTGGCCGCCATGATGATCACGCCCTTGTTCGTCTCGAAGCCGTCCATCTCGACGAGCAGCTGGTTCAACGTCTGCTCGCGCTCTTCGCTGCCGCCGGGAATGCCCCCGGTGCGCGTCCGACCGAGCGCGTCGAGCTCGTCGATGAACACGATGCACGGCGCGCTCTGCTGCGCCTGCTCGAAGAGATCCCTCACCCGCGCCGCTCCGACGCCGACGAACATCTCGACGAACTCGCTGCCCGAGAGGTTGAAGAACGGCACCGCAGCCTCGCCCGCGACCGCCTTGGCCAAGAGCGTCTTGCCCGTTCCTGGCGGGCCGACGAGCAGCACGCCCTTGGGAATCTTCGCACCGAGCCTCGTGAATCGCTCGGGATTCTTCAAGAACTCGACGATCTCCTCGAGCTCGACCTTGGCGTCATCGACGCCCGCGACGTCCGCGAAGCGCACCTTCACTTCGCTCTCGCTGACGAGCTTTCCTCGGGATTTTCCGAAGGCCAGCACGCCGGATTGCTGCACCTGCATCCGGCGCACAAACGAGCGATAGATCAAGACCACGATGCCCGTGATGCCGAAGAGCAGCAGAAGCTGCAGCAAAACGCCCTGCCGATCTTCGACCGCCTCGAATCGGACGTGGCTCGTCTCGAGCAGCGGGATGAGCTCGCGGTCCTCGTGGACGCGCACGGTCTCGAAGTGCGGGCCTCGCCCAGCGTTGGCCGGGATGCTCAACACGCGCCCAGACTGCGGCGGCGGAGTCGTTCCGGGCGCGAGCTGCTGCCCCGCCGGAGGCGCAGGCTGCGCGAGACGCCCGGTCTTGAGCCGGCCGCGAATCACCTCGATCCCGATCGAGACCTCTTCGACCTCGCCGCCGCGCACCGCGCGCTTGAACTCGTCGTATCGCACGCGCTGCGCGTTCGAACGCCCGCCCATGACCTGCCAGACCAGCACGATCGAGACGGCCACCACGAGCATCATCGTGATGCCCCGTCCGCGACGCTCGCCGTCCTCGCCGTCTTCTTCCGGTCCTTGACCGCCCCGACGCTGCGGCGCGGGGCTCTTGCGCCCTTCTTCGGGGTTTTTTGGTGATCCTTCAGCCATCGCTCCTCGAGCTCTCCGTCGTCGTCGCCTCGGCGGCCACGCCGCGCGGGTCCAAAGCACTCTCGCTAGCCATGGGGAGCTTGCGCTTCTTTGCCAACTCCCCCCCGAGCGCGAGCTGGCCGCAAGCCGCAGCGATGTCGTCGCCTCGTTGCCTGCGCACGAACACGCTCATCCCGTCGCGCCACAAGATCGACTGAAACGCGTCGACGCGCTCCGCCGTGGACATCTCGAAGGGGGTCGCCGCCACCGGGTTCATCGGGATCAGGTTCACTTTGCAGCGAATCCGTCGCAAGAGCTTTACGAGCGCCCTGGCGTGCGCGTCCGAGTCGTTCACGCCGTGGATCAACGTGTACTCGATCGTGATCCTGCGCCGCGGCGCGAGCGGGTAGCGCTCGAGCGCCGCCATCAAGTCCTTCAACGGATAGCGCTTGTTGATGGGCATCAGCTCGCTGCGCAGCGCGTCGTCCGGCGCGTGCAGCGAGACCGCAAGCGCGACTTGACCCGAGAATTCCTTGCCCAATCGGTCGAGCTCCGGGACCAGCCCCGACGTCGAGACCGTCACGCGGCGGCTCGACAGATTCGAGCCTTCCTTGTGCAAGAGCAGTCGCAGCGCCCGCTCGACGTTGCCGTAGTTGTGCAGCGGCTCGCCCATCCCCATGAACACGACGTTGCGCAGCGCCTCGTCGGGCTCGAGGTGTCCGCGGCCGATCAGCACCTGCGAGACGATCTCGCCCGCGGTCATGTTGCGCTTGAGCCCAGCGACCCCCGAGGCGCAAAACGTACAGCCCATCGCGCAGCCAACCTGCGACGAGATGCACTGAGTCACGCGACGCGCCGCCGGTCGAAGGCCGCTCTCGGCTCCGCCGGTCGAGCGCTCTTCTTCGTCCGCTTCGCGAAGCTCGTCGCGGTCGCTGTCGTCCTGCGCCAGCGGCGGAATCAACACGGTCTCGACCGTGCCGCCGCGGGCGAAGCGAAGCAGAGCCTTCTTCGTTCCATCGTCCGAGCGGTGCAAGAGATCCACGGTCGCGGGCATCGAGAGCCCCGCTTGTTCGATCACCGAACGCAGCGATTTGCCGAGGTCCGACATCTTCGCCGGGTCCGCCACCCCTCGCGCGTGAATCCAACGAAACACCTGCAGCGCGCGGTACGGCCGCTCGCCCTTGGACGCGACGAAGCGCTCCCACTCTTCGGGTAGCCACGCGAGCGGTTCATTTTCGTCGAAATCTGCGGTCGCCACAGCGCGCGAACGTTAGCACGCATGCGACCGCGCCGGGGACAGTCGCGCGCCGAGCGGTCGCGAATTACGCGAGGCCGAGCCACCGGCGAAACAAGACCAGCCCGTCGCGAAGCGCCTCGCGGTCGGTCCACTCGTTGCGCTGGTGCGCCTGCGACTGCGTTCCCGGCCCGAGGTTGACCGCGGCCACGCCGAGCGCGGAGAAGCGCGCGACGTCGGTCCACGCCTGCTTCGGCTCGACGCCCTTGATTTCAGGGGCTCGCTCGAGGGCGCGGACCAACGGATGCGAACGCGAAGGCAACGCGCTCGGCGACCGGTCGATCACCGTGAGCGAGCCGTCCCCCGCGAGCAGCTCGCGCAGGTCGCGCTCGGCGTCGTCGACGGTCTTTCCCGGGGCGAATCGCACGTTTACGTTCAGCGTAAACGCGTCGGGAACCACGTTGCGACCGCGGCCCCCCTCGGCCATCGTCGCGCTCATCACCTCGCGGTAGAGCATCCCTTCGATCACGTGATCGACCGGCGCGCGGTCCGCCAATCGCTGCAAAAACCCAGCGCTCTTGTGAATCGCGTTCTCACCCTGCCACGGCCGCGCCGAGTGCGCCGTGCGCCCCTCGAACGTCACGCGCCCGTGCAGAGACCCCATGCACCCGAGCTGCAGCACGTTGGAGCTCGGCTCGAGGCACACCGCCAGGTCCGCCTTCGCCAGCGAGGGAAAGTTCACCAGCAGATCCCCGAGCCTGTTCTCCAGGTACGGCCCCTCTTCGCGCTCGTAGAAGACGAAGGTGGGCTTGGCGGCACACGTTTTCTTGTTGCCTGCGATTTCCTGGAGAAGCTCGAGCATCACCGCGAGGCCGGACTTCATGTCCGCCGCGCCAGGACCGTAGATCTTGGCGCCTTCGGTCCGCGCAGGGCCGTCGTGGCTCGTTCGCACGACGTCGAAGTGTCCCGCGAGCACGACGGACGGACCGTCGCTCGAGACCTCGGGAGTGACCACGAGCGAGTGGCCGTCGCGCGCCACCGCCCCGTCGCCGAGCAGCGCCCGGAGCCGCGCCTCGACGACGTCGCAAATGGGCCCTTCTTCTCCAGTAAACGAGCTGATCTTGCACAGCCACAAGAGCGTCTCTTCGACCGGGTCGAGCCCCGCGGACACAGCGTCGCTCATCGTCGTCACACCGCCACGTTGAAGTCGCGAAGCGCTTGCTCGAGAGAGGTCTTCTTGTCCGTGCTCTCTTTGCGCTCGCCGATGACGAGCGCGCACGGAACCCCGAATTCTCCTGCGGGAAATCGCTTCATCCTCGTCCCCGCGATGACGACCGACCGCGCCGGAACGCGGCCCTTCCACTCGCGCGGCTCGTTCTGGGTCAAGTCGATGATCGGCGTGCTCGCGGTCAACACGACACCGGCCCCGACGACCGCCTCGCGCTCGACCACGACTCCCTCGACCACGACCGCGCGCGAGCCGATGAAAGCGCCGTCCTCGACGATGACTGGTCGAGCGGACGGAGGCTCGAGAACGCCGCCGAGGCCGACGCCTCCGGACAAGTGAACGTGCTTTCCGACCTGCGCGCACGAGCCCACCGTGGCCCAGGTGTCCACCATGGTGCCTTCGTCGACGTACGCGCCGATGTTCACGAAGCCCGGCATCACGACGCAGCCCTTCGACACGTGCGCGCCGTACCGAATGATCCCGGGAGGAACAACCCGAACCCCCGCCGGCACCTGCGTCTTGATCTTGTCCTGCCACGCGAGGGCCCCTGCCTCGAAGCGCTCGACCGGACACACCGCGAAATACAGCAGAATCGCCTGCTTCAACCACGCGTGCGCGACCCACCCGTCCGCGCCCTGCGTCGCCACGCGGAGGCTGCCTTTGGTGAGCGCCTCCATCGCCGCGAAAATCGCGTCGCGATGGGACATGTGATGAATCAGCTCGCGATTGCCGAAAGCCTCTTCGATCAGCGGTTGCAGTTGCTCGGCCAGGGTCTCGTCGTAGAGCGTCACGAACGATCGACTATCACGACCGGCGACCGTCGTCAGCGCGCTCGGGACGAGGGAGCGCGATCCGCTCGGACCTCGCTGTCGGAGAGGCCATCGTCCTCGCGGCTCGCCGAATCCTCGACTCGCGCCTCAGCGACGCTCACTCGAACGCCGGTCTCCGCCGGCGCCTCGCCGAGCCCAGCCTCACGAGGCCCGCTCGAAGCCTTCGTTTGGCCCTGCGGACTCTCCACTGGCGGCTCGCTCGCTCGAACGACGCGAAGCAGCAGCGGGCGTTCGGGCGTTCCCTCGATGCGAATCACACGCGCCGCGCTGCGAGCGTGTTGAACGAAGCTCGACTCATCGGCGACGTCCCATCGCGCGTTGCCTACGACCTCGACCCGAGCTCCCTCCGGGATGATCGTTTGATTGCCGGCCCCGACGCCGCCGACGATCTCGAAATACTCGCAGCGAACAATCGCGACGAGCCCCGACCCGTCGTCGAGCACGAACTCTCCGCCGCTGCTGCGCTCTTGAATCACGGACGGAGCGTCGCCGCGCTCGTTCCGAATCACCCGCCTTTCGAGGAAGGCGAGCGACGTCGGTCCCTTCGAGGGGATCGCCGGCAGGATGGTCTTCGTGCTTCCCACGATTCGAGTGACGACGCCGTCGCCCGTCTCGGAGGCCTTTCGAAGTGGCACAGCGCGCATCTTCGCGATGGCAGCGAGCCACCGCCGCGACTCGACCGCGCCGAAATACGCCATGAGCGCGGCAAAGATGACCGCGAGCGTCGCAAAGGGTCCGAGGAGCCCCCCGACGAAGCCAAACAGGCTGCCAGCCCAAACGCCGCCCACGACGACCGCGGCGATCGTCGCGAGCGTCGCGATCGTCGAGAGGATCGTCGCGACGATCGACGACAACCCCTTCACCTGTTGCTCGCCATCCATCCCTTGCAGTCGCTGCGACTGCGCGAGCTGCCACGAAGCGACTTTGCCCGCGTCCAGCATCGGCTCGTCGCAGCGCATACAAGACGATTGAAACGCCGAACGATCCCCACAGATCGGACAGACAAATCGCTCCGAATCGTCCATGTCTCCGCCCTCCCTTCGCGCGCTTCGGCGCGGGTTCCGCCGCCGCGCGCTCACGACGCCCGCAGTCCGCACAGAAAGCGCCGGCCACTCGACGATCGAGCGCTCCGGGCCACGCGCCCATGGAAGTACTCTCGTCACCGCCACAACGGTAGCAGCTTCGCCCGCGCCTCGCCTCTGTGCCACAATCACCTCGTGCACGGCGCTCTCTGGCTGTCGTTCTTGTTCATCGCGGGTTGGACGTCGACCTTGCGCCTTCGCTCGCTCGAAGCCGATGCTGCACGCGACGGCGAGAGCCTCGAAGGCTCGTCGCACACCGTGGGAGTCGGACCGTTTCGCGTCGCCCGGCTCGGCGCGCCCCGCTTCGGCATCGCCCCCGCGATCCGCAACGCGATCTGGGCGGCGCTCACCACAGCGACGTTCGTCGGCACCGCGAGCCTGTGGCAGCTCGTGGCTTCGATCCACGCGGTGATGGGCGAGCAACGCAGCAGCGTGTTGATGCCCGCCCGCAGCGCCCCCCATGCAAACGCGCTCGCCGAGAACGTGCCCGCCGCGATCACCGCCGTCGTGGCGCTCGCGCTGGCAGTCGCCCTCCATCGAGTCACCCTCCGCCGCGCCCAACGCGCGCTCTCGAGCGGCCGCGGATAGCGCGCGGGTGTGATTCCCATCCTGCTCACGAGCGCAGGAGGTGCACGGATCTCCCAGAGGCACCGAAATGCCGACGTCTGAGACAGAACGTATCGCCTGAGAA